>NZ_CP061497.1:2717898-3047478 GCF_014678725.1 Thermomonas sp. XSG
CGGCCGGTCAACCTGGTCCACGAGACGGTGGAGACCTATGTCTACGACCGCAACCTCGGCACCGCGCCGGTCTGCGCCATCAACGCAACGCTGGATGATCAGCCGCTGGCCTCGGCAGGTGACGCGCTGGCGATGGAATGGTCGAAGGTGCGTACCCGGCCGAACCTCACCAATTGTTTCGAAAGCCAGCGCCGCAACGGCTGCGGCGACTTCTGAGTGGTGGGTGTTGCCGAGGACGGGTGCTGCAGCGGCACCCGCCCTGTAGGAGTAGGCCGAACGGTGTATCGAAATCACCGGCCGGCGGTAGCAGACTCATTCCACCTAGCAGGCGCCCTCCGCCTGGCATGCGCGCCGCGCATGTGACCGATCCGGCCACTGGCCGCACAACCACGAGGATGCACCAATGAGCATGATCCATATTGTCCGCGGCACGCTGGCGGTGGCGTTGCTGGCCGGGTGCGGCGGGGCATTCGCCCAGGACGCGCAGGGCGCGCCGGCAGTGGACTCCATCATCAACAGCCTGAAGGCGGAGAACACCGAGCAGGCGCAGGGCCAGACCCGTGCGCTGCGCCCCGGTGCGGCCGCCATGGCCACCACCGCGCCCGCACCGGTGGCCAAACCGGCCAAGGCGGCCTCCATCAACATGCAGATCAATTTCGACTTCAACTCCGACCGGATTTCCGGCAGCTCCGAGCAGACCATGGCCAACCTGGCCAAGGCACTGGTGTCGCCGCAGCTTGAAAACCGCAGCTTCACCGTGATCGGCCACACCGACGCCAAGGGCTCCGCCGGCTACAACAAGGCCCTGTCGGATCGTCGTGCGGCCGCGGTCCGCCGCTATCTGGTGGAGCATGGCGTCGCGACCACCCGGCTGCGCGCGGTCGGCAAGGGCGAAAGCCAGCTGCTGAATGCCGAGGATCCGGAAGGCGCGGAAAACCGTCGCGTCGAGATCCTGGCCACCGGCGGCTGATCGCGCTGGTATCCGGGCAACCGCATGCCCCTCCATGTCGTCAACGGCGCCCTCCTGACCTGCTCGTTCGGGATGGCGCCATCCGCGCTGGTGGTGACGCCGGAGAAGCGGGTGATGTCGAGCATGATGCCGGCGGCCACGATCATGGACTTCGTGCCGATGAAGAACATCATGCCGTTTGCGATGTGCACAACGCCAAGCAATCCGATGGTGGCGGCAGCCACCTCTGCGGCCATGGGCGTGCTGACCCCGCAGCCCTGTATTCCGGTGACCACGCCCTGGAAGCCCGGGGCGCCGACCGTGCTGCTGGGTGGCATTCCCGCGTTGGACAACACCTGCACCAGCCAATGCGCCTGGGGTGGCGTGATCACGGTCAGTGTGCCGGGCCAGGTCAAGGAAATGATTCCCTAGCCACGCCGCGCGGCTGATCTCCACGGACGGATGCGCGCCAGCCGCCGCTCCCTTGTTCCCCCTCGCCGCCGCCCCGCAGTACAGGCCTGCCCGCGGCTGGCGGGTGGTTGCAGCGACCGGTCGATGCCATGTGCGTTGTGGCGCTGCAGCGCCGCATGTGGGTTCGCCGGCGGCGGACGGCGCCGCTGCTGGTGCGGGACCGGTCAGCCGAACAGATTGCCCAACGAACTGGCGGCGTTGCCGATGGCCTGTCCGGCGCCCGCCATCGCGGACTGCGCGGCGGTCACCGCGGTGCTGGCCGCGCGAGCTGCGGCCGCCGATGCGGACGCGATGCTGGTCTGGGCGTTGCCGATCGTGGCCTGTGCGGCCTCGCCGGCGCTGGCGGCCGCTTCCTGGGCGGCGTTCTGCGCGGTGTTGAGCGCCCCCTGTGCTGCGCCGGTTAGCGCCTGCTGGGCCTGCTGGGTGGCCTGGTTGGCTTGTGCAAGCGTCTGCTGGGCGGCCTGGTTGGCCTGTTGCTGCGCCAGCGCCGCTGCCTGTTGCGCGCCGTTCAATGCCTGCTGGGCGGCATCACCGGCCTGCCGCTGGGCGGAGTCCACCGCGGCCATGGCCTGGTCGATGGCGCCCTGCGCCGTCTGCTGCACCTGGTCGCGCGCCGAATCCACGGCGCCGCGGGCTTGGCTGATCGCGGTGCCTGCCCCATCGCGCACCGCCTGTTGCGCCTGCTGCACTGCGCCTTTGGCGGTATCCAAGGCCGACTTGGCAGCCCCATTGGCCAGCGCCTGCGCCTGGTCCAGGGCGGCACAGGCCGTGTCCATGGCGGCCAGCGCCTGCCCGGCCATCGCGTTGGCCTGGTCCAGCATGCCGTTGGCCTGCTCCAGCAACGGGCCTGCGACGTTCTGCAGCGCGTTGCCCGCATTGCCCAGGGCGTTGTTGGCCTGTGCCGCGCGGCGCGCCAGCGCATCGCGCAGGGCGCGGACATAGGGGCAGTCGGACGCCGGGAATTCCACCGGCAGATTAGGGAAGGCGTCGGGCAGCGCATCGAGCGCGGCCTGGACCGGCCCAAGCGCATCGCGTGCACGATCCAGTGTGGCAGCGCGTGCCTGCTCGAGGGCCTCGGTGGCGGCGTTGCGCAGCAGGTCCTGTGCCTGGTCGATGGCGTTGTTGGCAGCCGACAGCGCGTTGTTCACGCCGTCTTCGACCAGCGTGGTGGCGTTGTCGACCATGGCCATGGCCTGTTCGAGCAGCGCCTGCGCAGCCTGCTCCGCAGTGTCCATCGCGCTGTCCAGCGCTTCATTGGCCCGCTCCAGGGCGCCCTGCACCACGGCCTGAGCCTGCTGCTGCGCGGCGTCCACCGCAGCCTGGGCCTGCGCAAGCGCGCCCTGTGCGGCGGCGCCGGTCTGCTCGCGGGCCTGGGTGAGCGCTGCGTTGGCCTGTGCCAGCGCGTTCTGCGTCATGTCGTTGGCCGCATTGCGCGCATCGTCCAAGGCCTGGTTGGCCTGTGCCAGCGCGCCCTGTGCCATTGCCCCGGCCTTCGCAGCGGCGGCCTGCGCTGCCTGCTGCGCCTGCGCCACCGCACCATTGGCGGCACCCGTGGCGGCGCTGGTGGCATTGGCGACAGCGGTCGTGGCTTCCGTGATCGCGCCCTGTGCGGCGCCGGCGGCCTGTTGGGCGGCGCCGGCGGCGGCCTGCTGTGCCTGCTGCACGGCTTGGCCTGCGGCGGCGCCGATGCCGGAAAGGCCCTCGGTCAAGGATTCGAACATGTCAGCCCCTCTGCAAACGGCGGTAGTCGCTGTAGGCGGCGGCCGTCCACATCTCGATCAGCAGTGCGCGGTCGATCTGCGGGCTGCTGCGGTCGGCGAGGATGCCGATGATCGAAGGATCGTTGCCAACCCGCTCATTGCCGAACAGTGAGCAGGCCAGGGCATAGGCCGCCACCGCGCGCTGGCTGCGCAGGCCCGCCTTGCGGCAGTGGGCGATGACCGCGTCGAGCTCGGCGTCCAGCTGGTCCAGCTGCAGCGGCACCTTGCCGCCAAGATGGCGGTTGAGGAAGTCGGCCAGGTTGTTTCGCAGCTGGGTCTCGCCGATGGCCGTCATCTGCTTGCGGTCGAGTTCGAGCATGGGTGTTCCTAGGCGGCCGCGGCCAGCGACAGCTGGTTCGGGGCCTCGAGGCCGTCGCGGGCGAAATACAGCGCGCTGTCGCTGCTGCGGCCCTCGGTGTAGCAGCCGTGGATGGGGCCGAAGAATGCCTTGCGCTGGGCGGGGTCGAAGGTGGGAACGACGCTGCGGAAAGCGCGCGGATCGTAGAAGCGGAACAGCATCGAGGCGCCGCCGGGGGTGCTGACGCGCAACACGCGCCGCAGATGCGCCCGCAACGAGTAGATGTCGGTGCCGGGGTCGGCGACCAGGACGATTCCCCAGTGCGCGTTCCACCCCTCCAGCAGTGCCAGGCGGGTGGCCGCTGTATCCGGCGCCAGCGGCAGCAGGTAGGGTGCCGCCGCGGCGAGCATCGGATCGAGGTCGCCGGAGAACAGGCACATCGCGTCCGGTGCGTGCTTGCCGAGGCGTGCCGGCAGATCGTCGATGATCGCGCCGTCGAGTACCGCAAAAACCGGGCGCTGGCGCTGCCCGAACACCGCCTGCTGCAATTGTTCGTACTGTCCCTGGCCGATCACGAAGAAGTTTCCGCCTTGTGTAGTGGCGCGGGGCGAACCCGCCGAGCCATCGGCCGGTCCCCCTTCCGGCGCGATGCATTCCGTGTTCATCGAAGCATTACGCGGAAGCGGCGGAAAAAGGGACATGGCGCATGCGGATCAATGGGGGAGTGGGGAGAGAGGTCGCAATCCGGCTTCGCCGGGAGATCAGAGCGCTTCCAGTGCCGCGCGCGCGGCCTCGCATTCAGCGCAGAAGGGCTGGGCGCTCGCAGCGGCGTTGCGCAGGGCCCGTGCCTGCAGCTGTTGCGCCGGGTTGGACACCTTGCCGGCGTTGCCCTGGATGGCGTCCTTGGCCTTGCTCGGTTTGTCCGCCTTTTCCGCCTTCTGTGCCTTCTGCGCGGACAGCGGGCTTCCTCCCGAATTGATCATCACCAGATTGCCGGTGATGAACACGCCCGCCGGGTTCAGCACGATGGAGTTGCTGCCGGCCTTGAGGCTGATCACCACGCCGGCTTCCGCCACCAGGTTGACGCCGGCCTTCAGGTCGATGTTCACACCGGCGGTGAGTGCCGAATTGACCCCCGCATTCACGTGGTGGTTGGTGCCGGTTGTGACCGACATGTTCATCCCGACGTTGGTGTGCTGGTTCGCGCCAACGGTGAGGTAATCATCCTGGCCTGCGGTGACCGCGCGGCTGGTGCCCACGGAAACGGTCTGCGTCTGGCCGATGGTGAGTTGGGCGTTCTCGCCGATGCTTTCGGTGCGGTCCTTGCCGATGGTCAGGTCGGCGCTGGTACCGATGGCCTCGGTACGGCAGTTGCCGGTGCGCAGCTGCAGGTCCTTCTGCGCGTGCAGGAAGATTTCCTCGCTGCCTTTCTTGTCCTCGAAGCGGAGTTCGTTGAAGCCGCCGCCGCCCTTGGAGGACAGCGTCTTGATGGTGGAGCGGGTGGCATCGGCAGCAGCCACCGGCGGCTGATTGGGGCCGTTGTAGACGCAGCCGACCACCAGCGGCCGGTCGGGATCGCCGTCGAGGAAGTCCACCACGACCTCCATGCCGACCCGCGGCAGGAAGAAGGTGCCATAGCCGGCGCCGGCCCAAAGCTGCGCCACCCGCACCCAGCACGAGGACTTGTCGTCCTCGGTATTGGTCCTGCGGCCTGCCACCTTGCGGTCCCAGGGAAACCGCACCTTGATCCTGCCCAGATCGTCGGTATGGACCTCGTTGCCGGCGGGCCCGGTCACGATCGCGGTCTGCGGCCCATGCATCCGCGCGCGCGGCGTGGCCTGCCGTGGCCGGTAGGTGGCGTGCCTGGCTTGCAGGATGAAGGCGTTGCTGTACTCCGCACCGCCATCGGCGACCATCAGGTTGTTGCGGGCATGGTGCTGCACGGACACCACCATGTACTCGGCGTTGAAGGCATCGATGAGGTCGTGCTTCTCCAGCTCGAACAGGTAGCCTGGGGTCAGCGAGCGCACCTGGCCCTGGCCATGGAAGAGGTGGTGGTCGCTCTCCTGCGATTCCATCAGCACGTCGGTCAGGTGCTTGCCGATGGCCGTGTCGGCAGCGCCGCTGGTCGCGGCGAAACCGCCCGGGTAGCGGTAGATCTCAAGCTCGACCTCGCTGCCTGCAGTCACCAGAGTGGGTGTGTTCTCGCTGAGCGGCGCCCGCTTCACGTAGTCCCAGTCGGCCAGGGTGGCCGCGCGCGTGCGCACCTCCTGGCTAGACGACAGCCTGCTGATGGCATCCGTTCCGCTTGCGTGCCCTTCGTGGTGGAACGGTACCTGGAACGGTTGCAGGTGCGGGTTGTGGTCCTTGTTGTCGCTGAAGACGAGGATGTGCCGGGCTTCGCTGGACTCGTCGTGGCGGAAGTAGAAATAGATTCCTTCGCGCTCGATCAGGCGGCACAGGAAGGCATAGGTGCTTTCGTTGAACTGGGTGCAGTACTCGAGCTTGGGGTAGGTCTTCGCCAGTTCCAGTTTGTAGTCGCTGTAGCCGAATTCGCCGAACACCGTGTCGATGATGTCGGCGACCGACTGGTTCTGGAAAATACGGCAGTCCTCGTTCCGGGTCATGAACCAGAACCACGGCACGATGTCGCATTCGTAGCAGAAGGCGTCGCTGTCGTTGCTGTCGGCCGCGGGAATGCTGCCCGTGACCGCGAACCGGGAGACGTAGCCGCTCCAGTGGCGCTCCCCGCCACTGTGGCTTGTATCCCAGGTCTCGATGCGGAGGATGGCGCTCTTGCCGATGAGTGCCTCGGGCGCGAAGTGCGATTCGTGGGAAAGCAGTTTCAGGCGCAGCTGGAACAGCTGCGAGACGCCTTCCTCGCCGTACATTTCCTCGACCAGCAGCGCATCCTCCTGCTGGCCGTCCAGGGTCAGGAAGTACATCCGGTTGCTGGTGGAGAGCGTGGGCATGGCGGATTCGGCGGTTGTTCGTACCAATCGTCGCGGCTGCGGGTCCCTTCGAACATTCACCCGAAGTGCTATGCCCGGGCCGGCCGGATGGCCGGAATAGGGCGGACGGGCTAGGTCGCGGGTTGATCCGCGGCACGCACGGCTCAGGTCACCGCATAGTCGAAGCGGCCAGCCTCGCCGACGCCGATGCGTATGGCGTGGACGCCGCCGCCTTCGGCCATCCGCTCCAGCACATAGCCGGAGACTTCCGGCAGGACCGTGCCGGTGAGGATGTTGTCGATGTTGCGGGCGCCAGAATCGACCTCGGTGCAGCGATCGGCGATGGCGTCCACCACCGCGTCGTCGTACTCGAACGCGGCGCCGTGGTTGGCGCGGATCCGCTTGCCGATCTTGTTGAGCTTCAGCCGCACGATCTTGCGCATGTTCTCGTCGCGCAGCGGGTAATAGGGCACCACCGCGGTACGGCCCAGGAAGGCCGGCTTGAATACCCGATTGAGCTCGGGCTTGAGCAGTTCATTCAGGGACTCGACGGTGGGCAGTTCCTCGGACTCGCTGCAGGCCTGCATCACCAGGTCGGTGCCGGCGTTGGAAGTGAGGATGATCAGCGTATTGCGGAAGTCGATCTCGCGGCCTTCGCCGTCCTCCATGCGCCCCTTGTCGAAGACCTGGAAGAACAGTTCCAGCACGTCGGGATGGGCTTTCTCGATTTCGTCCAGCAGCACCACTGAATAAGGCCGGCGCCGCACCGCTTCGGTGAGCACGCCGCCCTCGCCATAGCCCACATAGCCGGGCGGGCTGCCCTTGAGGCTGGAGACCGTATGCGCCTCCTGGTACTCGGACATCGCGATCGTGATCATGCTGCGCTCGCCGCCGTACAGCGCATCAGCCAGCGCGATCGCCGTCTCGGTCTTGCCGACGCCGGAGGTGCCGACCAGCAGGAACACGCCCTTGGGCTTGTCCGGATCCTCGAGGTTGGCGCGCGAGGTGCGCACGCGCTGGGCGATCGCGTCCAGCGCATGGCTCTGCCCGATCACCCGTTCCTCGAGCGTTTCCTTGAGCCGCAGCACGGTCTGGATCTCGTCGGCCACCATCCGTCCGACCGGGATACCGGTCCATCCGGCGATGATCTGCGCCACCGCCGAGGCGTCGACCACCGGCAGGATCATCGGCTCGAAACCCTGCAGCGCTTTCAGTTCGGCGCGCGCTGCGTTGAGCGTGGCCAGTGCGTCGGTGCGGGCCGGGTCGCCTTCCGGCAGCGCTTCGATCCGGTCGAGTTCGGCATGGATCTTCGCCACCAGCTCCTTTTCCTGCGCAAAGCGAGCTTCGTCGGCGGCCAGCGACTCGCCGAGCGTCGTCGATTCGTCCGCGATCTCCCCCAGCCGCTTGCCATGGTCGGCGCCCCCGGCCTGCTCGTTCTCCAGCTGCGCGCGCTCGGTCGCAAGCACCTCCAGACGCCGGCGTGCGTCCTCGATCCGCGCGGGAGTGGCGTTCTGGCCGATCGCGATCTTGGCGCAGGCGGTATCGAGCACGCTCACCGCCTTGTCCGGCAGCTGGCGGCCGGGGATGAAGCGCGAGCTCAGCTTGACCGCTTCGGTGATCGCCTCGTCGAGGATGCGCACCTTGTGGTGCGCCGCCATCGCCTGGCCCACGCCGCGCAGCATCGACACGGCCTTGTCGTCGTCGGGTTCGTCCACCTTCACCACCTGGAAGCGGCGGGTGAGGGCGGGGTCCTTCTCGAAGTACTTCTTGTATTCGCTCCAGGTGGTGGCGGCAATCGTGCGCATTTCGCCGCGCGCCAGCGCCGGCTTGAGCAGGTTGGCCGCATCGTTCTGGCCGGCCGCGCCGCCGGCCCCGATCAGCGTGTGCGCCTCGTCGATGAACATGATGATCGGCTTCGGGCTGGACTTGACCTCCTCGATCACGCCCTTCAAGCGGTTCTCGAACTCGCCCTTCACCGAAGCGCCGGCCTGCAGCAGGCCCAGGTCCAGCGACAGCAGCTCCACGCCCTGCAGCTGCGGCGGCACGTCGTCCTGCGCGATGCGCAGGGCCAAGCCTTCCACCACCGCGGTCTTGCCGACGCCGGCTTCGCCGGTGAGGATGGGATTGTTCTGGCGGCGACGGGTCAGCACGTCGATCATCAGCCGGATTTCGGAATCACGGCCGAGCACCGGGTCCAGCTTGCCCTCGCGCGCGCGCTGGGTGAGGTTGATGCAGTACTGGTCGAGGTTGGGCGTCCGGCTGGGCTTGCCGCCGCCGGGGGCCGCACCCGGCGTGGCTGCATCGCCGCCGACCGCCGCCGCGCCGGCATCGCCGAGCGCGCGCGCGTCCTTTGCTTCCGACGAGGCTTCGGTCAGGGCGTGGAAGTTCTTGGTCAGGGTCTCGAGATTGATCTTCTCCAGCGAGCGCGCGCTGACCGACACCAGCCTGCGCAGTTCGGCATCCGCCAGCAGCGCGACGAGCACGTGGCCGCTGCGGATTTTCGCTTCGCCGAATTCGATCGAGGCCCAGCCCCATGCCGCTTCGAACAGCTTGGGCAGCATCGCCGACAGCGCCGGGGTGCGCTGGTTGCCGCTCTTGAAGCCGTCCAGCGCCTTGCCCAGCTCGCGCTCCAGCGCTTCCGGGGCGATCTCGAACTGGCGAAGGATGCGGCGGATGTCGCTGTTCTCGACTTCCAGCAGCTTGGCCAGTACGTGTTCCACCTCGACTTCGTAGTGGCCGCGCGACATGCACAGGCCGGCGGCGCCCTCCATCGCACTGCGGACGGTGGGGTTGAGGCGTGCGATCAGCGCGCGCAGATTCAGTGCCATGACTGGCCTCCCATTGCGGAAAAGTGGAATTCGGCGTCGGTTGCGGGTTGCTGGCGGGCCGGTCCGCGCAGCCAGGTGTTCCAGCCCAGCTGCGGGCGATCGGCGCCGCGTGCACCCAGCTGCAGCGGTGGTACCTCATCTGCACGCAGCGACAGCCGCACGCGCAGGTCGAGCGCCAGCCCGGTGAGGAAGCGGGTGAGTTCGATCACGTCGCCCAGGCGTTCGCCGCGCGGCAGCAGCGCGTTGAACTTGTCGCGCCGCAGGGGCCCCACGGTCAGCCGCAGCGTGGTCTGCCTGTCCCAATAGCGCGCGCCCAGCACGCAGCCGGCGCCCAGCTGGTGGCCGTTGCGACCCAGTCGTGTGCGGGCCTCGTCGGTGATGGTCTGCCAGGTGCCCAGGCAGCCGCGGGCCTCCACCGGTGCGCCGACCACCGCAGACACCACCTGCGCGATCGCGCGCTCCCCGTGCGGGCGTTGTGCGATCAGGCCGGAGAAGTAGGCCATCGCCGCGCCGGGCAGCTGCTTTGCAGCGGAGGTTCGGCTCCCCGGATGCAGCCGCGCCTGCAGCGCGGGCGTGCCCAGCCCGACCAGATGCTCGAGGTAGCGCAGCACCGAGTTCTGGAAGCCGAATTCGCGGCCGATTTCCGGCCGGTGCTTCGCCCAGGCGAGCCAGAACAGCGCTACCAGGCGGTGGTTGAAGATGTCGAGGAATTCCTGCGCGCCCCGATCGCGGTCCAGCCGGCGCGCGATCAGCAGTTCGGTATAGCTGCGCGGCAGCACGCCGGACGGGCCGGTGAGGCCCATGAAGTTGACGCATACCCGGGTGTCGCGGTCGTGGCCATCGATCGAGGCCAGCTCCGACACGGGAAAGGCCAGCGACGCCGGGGTCACGAAGCGCAGCGGTCCGGGGCGCGCGCCGCTGCCGCGGCCGTCGAACCCATTGGCCCCATACAGCAACCGCACCGCCTGGAAGAAGCCGAACCGCCCCGGCTGCGCCTGCAGCCGTTCCAGCGCAGGGCGCATCGGGTCGATGTCGCGCGGCTCGGTGGTGGTGGGCGCGGCGGCTGCGATGTCCTCGCTCATACCAGCGGCAGGCTCCCGCTGCGCGGGCCGAAACGCACCAGCCAGTCCTCGCGCTGCTCGCTGCGCACGCTCAGGCGGGTGTAGGAATTGGCGGTGCAGTAGAGCCCGAAGAAGTGGTCCAGTACGCAGGCCATCAGATAGACGCCGGAGCCCACGTACTGGTTTTCATCGAATTCCAGTTCGATTTCGGTGCCGCGCACGAAGGCCTGCCGCGGTGCCCGCCCGATCCGCGTCACTGACGGATGCCCACTGACCCGGGTGATGCCCGCGATCTGCTTGCGCAGCGAGCTGGAGTCGGCGAAGTTGTAGAGGTTCAGGATTTCCAGCAGTGCTTCCCGGCCGCCGTCGACGATCGAGAGATGGTTGAGCGACAGATGCGAGATCAGCCGCCACTGGTTGGCCTGTCGCATCGGGGCGCGCCAGGTCGGGCTGGGCTTCTTCAGCAGCCGCGCGGACGCGATCACGCCGCCCTGTTCCGGCTGCAGCAGGCTGTCGTCGCCGCCGAACGGGAGTTGCGAGGGAAGGTCGCGGTTGGTGCAGGTGAGGCTGACTGACAGCGTGTCCACGCCGGGCGTACGGGGATTCATATCGCGGTCGACCAGACTCAGCATCACGTCCGCGCCATCGTCTCCGGGCAGCAGCGACGGGCGACGCTGCAGATACCAGTAGTGGCCGTTGCCATCGTCGTGCAGGCCATGCTGTACCGAATAGGCGGGATGGAATTCCATCGAATCGTTACCGCCCGGGCCACGGCTGAACTTGCGCACCCAGTCCACCGAGTAGACCTCCAGCCCCAGCGGCCGGCGCACGTCGGGAACCACCTGGTATTCGTGGCGCTCCTGCGACAGCCGGATCGGCTCGCCCTGCTGCTTGAACAGGTTGACCACCGGCGTGCAGAACAGCCGGAAGGTCTCCGCCGAGACGGTCTGCTCCAGCCGCGCCAGCCGCTCGGGCCGGCCGAAGGCATTGAACTCGACTGCGATCTCCACGGCACGCTCGAAGCGCGACAGGTCCAGGCCCGCAAGGTCCACGAACAGGAACTTTTCCGGCAGCACGAAATATTCCTGGATCAGCCGGTAGCCGAGGAAAGAGCGCGGGTCGTAGTCGAGCAGGGCTTCTTCCTCGGCGAAGCCCACGGGGCGCAGATTGCCGGGCGGCAGCCGTAGCGGCGGCACCTGTGGCGCATCGTCTGGCGCACGCAGGGTGATGCCGGCGGCGGAGTTGAGCAGCAGTTCGTGCAGCGCATGCACCAGCGGGCTTTCGCCATCCAGATAGAAGCGCAGCTGGCGGATCGGCAGCTGCGACAGGGGCAGCTGGCCGGTGGCCTCGATGCGCAGCCGAAGGGTGGCGACGGTGTCGTTGCGGGTGACGGCAAAGGCGGAGCGTTCGGCCGCTTCCAGCTGCGCCTTTGCCACCCGGATCGGCCACATCTCCACCGGGTAGGCGGTGCGGTAGCGGATCGGGAGCCCCTGCACCGGGCGCGTCAGCAGTTCGCTGTGCCGCGGCATCTCCTGCATCTCGTTGATGTCGGCGCCGGGAGTCAGCGCCAGTTGCGCCACCGACATGGACGGTACCGGGCGCAGGAAGTGCGGGTACAGCACCGACAGCATCGCTTCGGTGATCTGCGGGAACTCGTCATCCAGCTTCTTGTGGATGCGTGCGGTGAGGAAGGAGAACGACTCGATCATCCGCTCGACGTGCGGATCCTCGCAAACCTCGCCTTCCATCTGCAGGCGCGAGGCGATCTTGGGATAGCGCGCGGCGAACTCCTTCGACAGCCGCCGGAGGTAGGTCAGTTCGTTCTCGTAGTACGGCAGCAGATCGTCGAGCATGGCGGTCCTGCGGCGTTGGCCGGGCCCCGCGCGGTGCGCGACGGGCGAGGACACAGGCTAGTGAGCGCGGCGCGGCGCAGCCATTCGCCGGATGGTCTATGTCCTCCGGGGCGGCCGCGCCGGTGCCCGCTCACTCCTCCACGCACAGCTCCTCGTCCGGCACCGCGCAGTCGCGCAGCCCGCCGCCCTCACCGCGGGTCTTGATGCCGCTGGCGGCGGCGCTTCCGGCCACGGCCTTGGGCAGCAGCAGCCACATCCGCACCGGCTGGTTGGTGGCCAGCGCCATCTTGCCGGCCTTGTCACCGAAGCCCCAGAAGAAGTCGCCACGCACGCTGCCCCGGATGGCGCCGCCGGTGTCCTGGGCGAATACCAGCCGACGCATGGGGGCGTCGCTGCCGGGTCGGGTGCCCTCGATGAACACCGGTGCGCCCAGCGGAGTTGCGCGCGGGTCCACCGCCATCGAGCGGCCGGCGCTCAGTGGCACGCCCAACGCGCCGATCGGGCCTTCCGGGCCATCGCCGATTCGGCGGAAGAACACGTAGCTGGGGTCGAGGATGCCGGTGTTCGGCACTGGCACGCCGTTGCCGCTCGCGTGACCCGCGGCTTTGCCGCCGCCCTTGCCCTCGAACTCGGACATGTCCATGCGCGCTTCCGGGGAGGCGGCGCCCTTGCCATCGGGCCTGCCGGTGGTTGCGGGTGCAGGGCTGGAGGCCAGCAGCGTGTCTTCCTCCGGCACAACGTAGGTCGGGTCGGCCACCGGCGCGTTCAGCAGCAGCTGGATCATGGCCTCCACTTCGGAAGCATCGGCGTGGGGCGTACCGGTGCTCGCCTGCGCGGGCGGCCGCTTGCCCTTCGGCTTGGCCTTCATGCGTGGCGATGGCGATGCGGAGCCCGAGGCAGCGGGGGCGCCGCCTTGGAGGGCGGCCACGATGCGCGCCACTTCGGCATCCACCGCGGCGTCGCCGCCGGGCCGTTTCGTGCCGCGGGTACCCCCGGGGACATCCACCGCCAGCGGCTGGTCCAGGCCGCGCGCCTTGATCGCCAGCAGCATGGCGTCGGCATCGCCACGGGTGGCATTGGGCAGGAACGGCTGTCCGTTCTGCTCGGCATAGGCCAGCCGGATCAGGCCGCCATCCTTGAGCTGGATCTTGCCGGAACCCTGGATCTGCATCGAATAGAGTTTGTACGGGTCGGCCACCCAGGCCAGCACGGGGGCATCCAGCCCGCTGGCATCGATCTGCTGGCGCGTGTAGTAGGCCCGGACGGTATTGCCGTCGACACGCACGCGGTAGCGCTTGTCGCGCGGATTGGGCGAGGCGCCGCCGAGGTCGATGCGGTATTCGCGGGCGCCGGCATCGCCGCTGTCGGCGCCGACCAGTCGCCCGTCAGCACGCCTCAGCCAGCGCGTGGCTTGCCCGGCCACGGTGCGCGAATCGACCATCAGCAGGTCTGGTGGGGTGGCGTAGACCGGGTAGCGATAGGCGCCCTGGCGGGTGAGCGAACCGGCGATCAGGGGTTCGAAGTAGCCTGTCAGCTTGCCGGTGGCGCTGCGCGTAGGTGTCAGCATCTGGTAGGCGTAGAACTCCTCGTGCAGGAACTGCCGCAGTGCATCTTCGTTCCTGGGCAGGCCGGCGAGTTTCGCGCACAGCGGCGCCCACGCGCTGCGCCGCTTCATCGCCCGGCAATTGGTGCTGAAGCTGGCGAAGGCCTCACCGAAGTCCTCGTTCTCCCAGCCGGGGATCTCGTCGAGCAGGATCGGTACATAGGCCGCGTTGCGGGTAGCGAACGCGGGTCCGAGATCGGGATTGGTTGGGACTTCCGGGGCGCTCTGTGCGGCCGCGACGGTGCCGGTCGCCACGCCGACCGCCAGCAGCAGGGTGCGGAGCGTGCCATGCCAGCGGAACGGGGCGGGATGGTGATGGGGATCGAGCGGAATCATGCGCATTCCTACGCCGCGTCGGCGGGCCGGTGCCTGCGATCAGGCTGCGCCGCGGGGCCGTGCCGGACAATACGGCGGAGGCCATAGGCGAAGCGTGGTGCGCGGCTTCAGAGCCCCTGCAGCTTGCGCGATGCCACCACGGCCTCGACCCGGTTGCGCACGTTCAGCGCGCGGAAGATCGCCGCAAGGTGGATTTTCACCGTGCCTTCGCTGATCCCCAGGTCACGTGCGATCAGCTTGTTCGGCTTGCCCTGCGAGAGCAAGCGCATCACGTCCACCTGCCGTTCGGTCAGCAGTTGGCGCAACCCGTCCAGTGAATGCGTGCTGCCCGCGTGCGCGCCGGCCTCGCGGCTGGCGGACTGTGCCGCCCCGGCGCCGGGTTGCCAACCCTGTGCCTGCGCGCTGGCCAGCAGCTGCGGCGGGATGTAGACGCCGCCGGCCAGCACCAGGCGGATGGCGGACAGCATGACGTCCGGCGAATAGGCCTTCGGGATGAAACCCAGTACGCCGAGGTCCATCAGCGCACGCATCAGCTCCGCGTCTTCCGATCCGGACAGCACGATCACCGGCAGGCCCGGTGCCTCCGCGCGCAGGCGCGCCACGTGTTCGTAACCCTGGGTGCCGGGCATGGCGATGTCGAGCAGCGCCAGATCCAGCGAGTCGCCGTGGCTGGCGAGTGCCTGCTCCAGCTCTTCCAGGTTCATCGCCACCACGGTTTCCAGCGCCGGGTCGAGCTCGGCGAGCTTGAGCTTCACGCCTTCGATGATCAGGCGATGGTCATCGGCCAGCAGTACTTTCACGTCGCTACCTGCATGCGTGCGCCCGGCATGGGCGTTCCTTGTTGCGCGAACGGGACACGCGCCGGTGGGTGGAGGGCTGGGCGTTTCCTTCTTTCACGATAGACGGCGCGACGAGCGGCCAGCAAGGCTTGAGCGCCGTTCCAACGACATACGTCCTACGACATATGGCTGCGGACAACACCCAGGGCGAAGAATGCCGGCGATGCGCGCCATGGCCGGCGTCGCCCAACCGATCGCCGTCACGTCATGTCGCAGCATCCAGCCCCACGCCAGTGCGATGGATCCAGGCCCGCCCTGCGGACGGGCCGGGTCGGGCTGCTTGCGCTGCTGCTGGCGCTGTCCTGGCCGCTGTCGGCGCAACAGGCGCTGCGCGGTGTCGCCGCGCATGCCGCCAGCGAAGCGGTGGGTACGCAGTTGCGACCACCCTCGCAGGACGCAGCGCCCTCGGCATCGGTGCAGGCGGCGAGCGCAGGCACCGGGACGGGCGCGCCGGCGCCTGCCGCTGTTGAAGCAGACGTCGCAGCCATCACGATGGCGCGCGAGCGGGGGGTCCTGTTCAAGGTGACGCCGCCGGTGCCCGCCGTACTGCCGGTGCAGGTGACCGAGGCTGGCGCCGCATCGCCTGTCCCCGACCAGCCGGTGAGCTACCTGCTGGGCACCATCCACTTCGGTACGCCGGAGGAGCAGGGTATCGATTACGGACAGCTCGAGCAGTTGATCGACGGCAGCGGCACCTTCATCAACGAGGTGGACATCGATTCGTCGTGGAAGTCCGATTACGACGGCTACCGCTGGCTGCCGGAAGACGCCCCGCTGGATGCAATGATCGATGCGGAGGGAATGGCCCGGGCGCAGGCGCTGCTGCCGGCCATACGCCCGCAGGACCTGCGGCGGATGAAGCCGTGGGCGGTGCTGGCGCTACTGGAGGCGCGCGGCGAACACGGCGGCGAGGCGACGATGGATGCACGCCTGCAGCGCGCCGCCGCCGCAGCGGGCAAGCGGATGCTGCATCTGGAAACGCTGGAGCAGCAGCTGCAGGCGCTGGACTGCGTGCCGGCCCACGAGCACGTGCAGGTGCTGGACGAGCGCCTGCGCAAGTCGTGGGTGCTGCGCATCGAATCGGCGGAGGCGATGGCGTTCTATCGCAGTCGCGTGCTTGATGCATGGCTGGCGAGCATCGACCGCATGGACGGATTGGACGGGTCGGCGAAGGCGATCGAGCAGCGCGCACGGCTGTGCCTGCTGGAGGACCGCAATGCGCGCTGGATCGGTCCGCTGGAGACGGCGTTCCAGGATGGCGCGAGTTTCGTCGCGGTGGGGGCGATCCACCTGGTGGGTCCGCAGGGGTTGATCGCGCGGCTGCGCGGCGATGGCTATCGAATCGAGGCGATGCCGTTTTGAATGGCGTCCCGCGTTGTGTTGGGAAAGCGGTGTTCGTGGGTATCAGGGAGCAGTTGGCATGGCATTCGGCATGAGCGGTGATCGGCAAGTCCACTGGGGGCAGGGTGCGTTCCTGAGCCCGCAGCATCTTCAGGCGCAGGACGCCTGGACGCAGGCCGCGCGCCATGCACTGCACCTGCGGTTGACGCCGTTCCCGTGGGGGTTCGAAGCGCTTCGCCTGCGCGAGGACGCGCTGGCCAGCGGCGTCGTCGACATCGAGCGGTTCACGCTGGTGACACGCAATGGCGAGCGGCTCGCCGGTGGTGCGCTCGATACCGCCGGCGGCAACGCGCGCGTGCCTCAGCGCAACATCGGCGAGCTGCGCAGTACCGGCAACGACCCGGTGCCGTTGTGGCTGGTGCTGAACGCCGAGCGCAACCTGCAGGGCCTGGTCCAGCGTGACTCCGAACGGCTGCAGGCGCGCCACGCGCTGGCCACCGAAAGCCTGGCCGATCCGTTCGATCCGCAGGCGCCGGAGGCGGACATCGAGTTCCTGCTGTACCAGGGCAACATCGTCACCGGGCTGGACGAGAACGCCGAGGCGATCGTGCGTGCCTCGGACAGTTACAAGTTCGCCGAGCTGCTGCCGGCGGGCCCCGGCAAATACAAGCTGTCGCACGACTATATCCCGCCGACCACGGCCATCGGCGCCTCGCACAACCTGGCGCGGTGGACGCGGGCGCTGCGCGACCTGCTGGTGTCGCGCGGCCAGGACTTCGCCGCGATCAAGCGCCAGCGCGGCATCCGCGCCGCCTCGACCAGCGCGCAGGAGGTTATGCGGGTGCTGATGATGCAGACCTTCGCCCGGCACATCCCGCTGTTCCAGGAGCACGCGCTGCTGAACACGGTGTCGGCCTATGCCATGTACCAGGACCTGCGCCGGCTGGTGGCGGAGTTCTCCGTGTTCTCCGAGGACATCGGCTATTTCGGCGAGTTGGCTGCCAACCCGCGCGAAACCGAACTCCCGGACTATGACCATGAAGACCTGCGGCGCTGCTTCCGGATCGGCTTCGACCGCGCGGAGGCGCTGATCAAGGCGCTTACCGTGGGCGCAGAGGTGGGCATCACCCTGGCGTACGACGGCCGCTTCTACCGCGCCGACCTACCGGCCAACCTGTTCGAAAGCGACAAGACCCGCTTCTACCTTGCATTCGAGTCCGAGCAGAAGGGCGCCGACCTGTTCGCGCGGCTGTCGCGTACCGGCAAGATCGCGTCGATGGACGAGATGCCGCGGCTGCTGTCGGCAGCGTTGTTCGGGCTGAAGATCGACCTCCTGCCGGTGCCGCCGGAAGAGCTGCCGCAGAAGAGCCCGAACACCACCTATTTCCTCGTCGATACCACCCACCCGTTCTGGCAGATGATCAGGAACGGCCGCAACATCGCGGTGTTCTCCGACCTCCCGCCGGAGTCCACCGTGATCAAGCTGTTCCCGGTCGCGGGGCAGGAGTAAGCCATGGCCCGACTCCTGCATCATTTCGCCCCGGTGTTCTCGTTCGGCCTGGCGCTGGACGAAAGCGTCGCCAGCGGGCAGGCCGCCGATGCGGCGGCGACGGTGGCCGCGCGTGCCCGCGAGCTGATCGAACGCGCCAGGGCCTCCGCGCTGGCGGATGGCAAGCGCCCGGAGCAGGTCGATGATGCCGCCTTCGCGGTGGTGGCCTGGATCGACGAGATCATGGCCCGCAACCCGGTGTGGCTGACCAGCGGCGTGACCCCGCTGCAGGTGGCGATGTTCACCACCAACAATGCCGGCAACGAGTTCTTCAGCCACCTGTCCGCGCTCAAGCAGGACCAGGACGAGGTGCGCGAGGTCTATTACCACGCCTTGCTGGTGGGTTTCGTCGGCCAGTACTACTACGAGACCGGGGATACCGGCGAACTGGGCAAGCTCAAGGAGCTGCACGGCCGCCAGCTGCCGGTGGCGCCGGCGCCCACGCACACCCTGCGCGAGGAGAAGATCACCCCGCAGCCCTATGGCGTCGCCGATCCGTCCGGCCCGCGGTTGCCGCGGCAGTGGGATCGCACCCTGCTGCGCCTCGGCGCGCTGGTCGCGCTGCTGATCCCGGTGGCATATCTGGTCTGGATCCTGCTCGCCTCGCCGAAGCCATCGATCACGCTGCCGGTGCAGCAGGTGCTGGCGAAGTTCGAATGCTCCGATCTCAGCGCGAACACCGATGAGGACAAGGGCAAGGTCCGGCTTTCCGGTTACGTGTCCCGTCCCGACGACATGGCCGCGGTGAAGCAGCAGGTGGCGGCCATCGAAGGGGTGAAGTCGGTCGACGCCCAGCTGCAGCTGCGGATCTGGCCGCACTGCGAGGTGGTCAAGGTGCTGGCGCCGTACAAGGCGCGCAACGACGACAGCGGCCACGACCTCACCATCACCCCCAGCACCGGCCATTCAGACCGCTTCATCGAAGGCGAGAAAGTCGTGGTCAAGCTGCAGCAGGCCAACTACGAGGGCTATCTCTACGTGGACTACTTCACTGTCAACGGCGACGTCGCACACATCTACCCCAACGCCGGCGAGCCCGACAGCGGGCGCGTGATCCGCGCGCTGGAGCAGTTCGAAGTCGGCGCGTCCGCCAGCAAGACCTGGACCGTCTGCCCGCCGTTCGGGCAGGAGCTGATCACGGTGATCGCCTCGCCCACGCCGCTCTACCGGGAGGCGCTGCCGGAGATCCAGACCGCCCAGGAGTACCTGCCGATGCTGCGCCGGATGCTGGAGGACAACCACGGCAATGCCAAGCTGGTGGCGTCGCACCTGTTCATGCAGACCGAGCCGGAGACCGATCCTGCGCGCAAGCAGGCCGCGCTGGCCGCGTGCGCCGCGCCGGTGCCGGAAGCGGCCACCGAGGAGGTGGCGCCGTGAATCCGCTCAGCTTCGTGGAAAACCTGTTCTCCACCGTCGGCAACGTGTTCGCGCGGATCGGATCGCTGTATTCGAAGGGGGCGGAGGGCGCGAAGTCGCCGTGGTTGCGGCGTATCGCGCTCACCCTGTTGCTGCTGGTGGTGCTGGCCGGGCTGGTGTTCCTGGCGCTGGCCATCCTGCCGCAGTTGCCGATGCGCTTCTGGCAGGTGCTGGGCCTGTGCGTGGTGGTGCTGGTGGTGCTGTGGTGGTTCATGGCCGGCCAGCGCAAGGCGTCGTTGAAGGGGCGTACCCGCAAGCGCATCGGCGACCTTGGTCCCGGCAATGCCGAGGACGAGCGCGAGCCGGTGGCGAAGATGGCCGCCGCGATCGCCGAGGCCAAGCGCACCATCGCGCGGGCACCGGAGATCGCGCAGGGCCGCACTCCGCTGTACCGGATCCCGTGGCTGATGTTCATCGGCGATGCCGATGCCAACGTCGATGGCCTGTTGCGTGCCGGCAGCGAGGTGTCGCCGTTCCCGGCCTCCGAGCAGGCGGCGATGGCGGCCGACGATGTCTGGCGCTGGTGGTTCCACAAGTCGATGATCGCCATCGAGATGCATCCGCGGGTGGTCTGCGATACCGGCGCGCGGCTGGATCGGGGGCTGTGGTACCAGGCGCTGATGAAGCTGGCGGACGAGCGCGAGAAGCTGCCGCTCAACGGCATCGTGGTGGCGGTGGCGGTGCAGACCCTGCTGGGTCCGGCGGAAGCGCTGAAAGATACCGCCACCCGCCTGCGCCGGCTGGTGGACGAGGCGATGGAGCATCTGCAGGTGCAGATGCCGGTGTACTTCGTGGTCACCGGGCTCGAGCGCCTGGCCGGTTACGAACAGCTGCGCGCCAGCCTGCCGACGGAAGCGTTCGCGCAGGCACTGGGCCATCGTTTCTCGGAAAACGAAGTGGTCAGCGCCGCCGCCAGCGGCCGCCTCGACGACGTGTTGCGCCCGATCGAGGAGCGCCTGCACGCCCTGCGGATGACCGCGCTGCGTGCCCAGCACACCGCGCAGCAGCGCCGCGCCCTGTTCGATTTCGTCGAATCGCTGCGGCTGGCGCACGACGGACTGGTGCGGTTTGTCGGGCTGATGCTGGAAGACAACCCGTTCCAGCGCACCCCACGCTGGCGCGGCCTGTACTTCGCCGCGGCGGCCAATGCGGCCCATCGCGGCGGCGGTTTCGTGGCCGACCTGTTCACCCGATTCCTGCCCAGCGACCAGCCGTTGGCCGGCACCAGTTTCCGCGGCAG
The DNA here is from genome assembly GCF_014678725.1 of Thermomonas sp. XSG. Taxonomy (NCBI): domain Bacteria; kingdom Pseudomonadati; phylum Pseudomonadota; class Gammaproteobacteria; order Lysobacterales; family Lysobacteraceae; genus Thermomonas; species Thermomonas sp. XSG. The sequence goes on from NZ_CP061497.1 coordinate 2,738,394, forward strand.
CGCCGGCCGGATCGCGATTGCAGGCGCCGGCGTGCTGGCGATGCTGGGGCTTTCGGCTTCGTTTGCCTACGGCCTGAAAGCCGCGCATCGCGATGATGCCGCGCTGCTCGCGCAGACGCGAAGCGCCTGCGCCGAGGTGGCCAACCGCACGTCCACCGGCCGCATCGAATGGGTGGCCAGCTGCGGTCGCACCATCGAAGCGCTGGAAGCGGCGCAGGGCGAGGCTCTGCTGAGTTTCGGCATCCGCCGCGCCGACAGTGACATCGCCCGCCTCAAGCAGCGCGTGGTCGACGATTTCGCCAATCTGATCCTGGCGCCGGAGGACCAGATGCTGGCCACCGACATCGACCAGCGCCGCGCCGGCATCGAACACGTGCTGGCGATCACCCAGCGCCTGCGCCTGCTGGAGGAGTGTACTTCCGGTGCCGAGGCCTGCCGCGCGCGCGAGCTGCCGAACAACGTGAGTTTCGACGCTCGTTCGCGGCTGTTCGCCCCCTTCGTCAGTGCCGACAACGACACGCGCCGCGACCGGGCCAACGCGGACGCGCTGTTCGCCACCTACCTCGGCTACCTGCGGTGGCAAAAAAAAAACCTTCGTGACGCCGAGCAGGCGCGGCTCCAGGGCCTGCTGACCCGGCTGCTGGCGAACTACACGCCGCGCGCACCCGATTTGCGCAAATGGGCGGACGCCCGCGGCAGAGCCATCGATCTTGGGAGCCACTGGTTGCCCCAGGGGGCGGTGGTCGGCACCGACGCGGACCAGATGGCCGGTGTCTCCAGTGCTTATACCACCGACGCCTGGGAAGGCGTGGTGCAACCCATGCTGGCGACCCTGCGCGCGCAGGCACCGGAACGTGCGAGCCGCATCGACGACCTGCGCGATGCCTATTTCCGCGACTACTTCGCGCAGTGGGCGAAGTACCAGTCGCGCTTCCAGGAGGGGCTCGGTCTGTGGCGCGGTCGCTACGGCGAGCTGCTGGCACGTGCCGGCAGCAAGCAGAACCCCTACGCACTTTTTTTTGAATCCGCCCAGCGCAACCTGTATGAGCTGCCCCTCGATTGGCCGCTCTCGTCGCGCTGGGCGCTGACGTGGGCCCAGATGAAGGCGAAATGGCTGTCGTCGTGGCGGCCATTCGGTCGCTTCATCACCGGCTCTTTCCGCTTCGGCGGCGAAAAGATCCAGCCGCCGGTCTGGATGCTGGCGATGCGCGATACGCAGGCCACGGTGTTGGCTGATCAGGATGCGGAGTACGCGCGTGCCTATCTTCGGCTGCAGGCCGATGGTTCCGGCGAGGACGTGTATCAGCTCGCTTCCGACCTGTTCGCCAGCAAGGGCAAGGCCGAGAAGCCGCCCGCCAGCGAGTACGGCGAGTTGATCGCGGCGGTGGACAAGCCCGCCGAGAAGTACGCCACCGCGTTCAAGGGCGATGACCTGGCCGCGTGGTCGGTGGTGCAGGGGCCGGCCCGGCTGCTGCTGTTCCTCACCGTCCATCGCGCCGGCGAATTCGTGCAGGAGCGCTGGCGCGAAAGCGTGGTCAAGCCGCTGGCGGCACTGCCGCCTGCCCAGCAGGTCGAGGCGCTGTACGGGCCCCAGGGCAAGCTGGGTGCGTTCGTCAACGACTGGCTCAAGCCCTTCATCAGCGAGAAGGAGCGCCTGCCGGTCAAGGTGGATGGCGTGGCGATGCCGCTGACCGCCGCCTATCAGGGCATGGTGGCGGCCGAGCGCAAGTTCCTGCCGGTGCTGGGTGACGTCGCCCCGTTCCTGGCCGGCAGCTTCACCCTGGTGCAGCCCAGCCAGCTTGGCGCGCTGGACGAGGGGCCTTCCGGCACGGTGTTCGAGGTCGAATGCCGCGAGCGTGTCTATCGCGCAAGTTCGGCCGGCGCGTCGCTGGCGGAAGCCACCGCACAGGTATTCTGGTCGCCATCCAGCTGCCTGTCGGCGCGGCTGCGCATCGCCATTGCACTGCCGGCGGCCGAAGGTGGCGAAGTGGTGCAGGAATTCGATCCGGACACCAGCGCGATGCAGGCGGCGCCGCCGGAAGAGCTTGAACTGGTGCGCACCTATGCCGATGCCGACGGCTTCGCCGAACTGATCCGCGACTTCGCCACCGGTTCGCACGCCTACGGGCTGGAGGACTTCCGTGCCAGCTACAGCCCCGCGCAGTGGAGCCAGCTGCGGCAGAAGCTGGCGACGGCCGGCTTCCGCGGCGCGCGGGTATTCCTCAAGCCAGACCTGTCCGACGAAATGCAGCGCTACCTCGGTGCCAGCACCGCGCGCGCGGAAGTGCCCAGCGAGATCCTCGAATAACCGCAAACGGAGGGCCCATGGCCATCGATGTCACCGAACTCCTCGCGCCGATCCCCGGCAGCGATCCCGCCGGCAGCGATGCCAGCTTTTCCGACCAGTTCGACCGCATCCGCGAGGCTCGCCGCGCCGATGACCCCAACCTTGCCCAGGGCGACTGGCAGACCGAGCTCAAGGTGGCCGACTGGCGCGAGGCGCAAAGCCTCTCGGAAGACGTGCTGCTGCGCACCAGCAAGGACCTGCAGGCCGCGGTCTGGCTGGCCGAGGCGGCCATCGCACGGCACGGGCTGGAGGGCGCGCGGGATGCCTTCGACCTGCTGACGGGGCTGCTGGATACCTATTGGGATGGCCTGTATCCGCGTGCCGAGGATGGCGACTTGGAAGAGCGTGCCGGCAAACTGGCCTGGTTCGCCAACTACGGCGGCCGCGTGCTGCAGACCATGCTGCTCAATGACGATCCGCAAGCGGCGTTGACGCTGGCCGGCTGGATCGACTCGCGCGAGGTCGACAACCTTGGTCGCCAGAACGCCGAGGCCTACCAGGCCGCGCTGGACGAAGGCCGGATCAATGGAGAAACCTTCGACACCCGGATGCAGTCAATCTCCGAAGCGCTGGTCCGCGAGCGCAGCGACATGGTCCAGGCGGCCCGCGAGGCGTTTGCCCGCTTCAGCGCCATGGCCGATGGCCGGCTCGGTCGCGAAGCCCCCAGCCTCGGCGCGCTGGACGATGCGCTGAAGAAGATCCAGACCATCTATGCGCGGGTGGCGGCGGCCAAGGGCATGGGCGGGATCGAAGCCGCCGATGCGGAGGCGGGTACCGGTGTTGCTGCCAGCGAAGCGGGCGGTAACGGTGGGGCCCCGGCGGGGGCGTTGGAGCTTGGCGGCGGCAGCCTCGCCTCGAAGGAAGCCGCGCTCCGCGCGCTCAACGACATTGCCGGGTTCTTCCGGCGCACCGAGCCGCACAGCCCGGTGGCCTATCTGCTGGATCGCGCAGTGACCTGGGCCAACATGCCGCTGGAGCAGTGGCTGGCGGAAGTGATCCGCGACGAAGGCACGCTGTCTTCCATCCGTGAACGGGTCGGCCTGCCGCCCAGCTACTGATGGCGCGGGGCTGGGTGGGGCGCCCGCGTCCACGTCGAACGGCATATGCCCAAGTCTGGCCGTCCGACGGATGTTGCGGCCGCGGCGCGCTTCCTAGACTCGATTGCATGTCCCGGGGCGCGCTGCGTACTTGCCGCGATCCCGGCCCAGACACCCGCAACACCCAACATGCCCGGGGAATCTCATGGCCAAGAAGGAAAGCACCCAGCACAAGCTCGATCGCGTTCGCGCTCCGCGCGTGCAACTCACCTATGACGTCGAGGTGGGGGATGCGATCGAGAAGAAGGAACTGCCGTTCGTGGCCGGCGTGATCGGCAACTTCAGCGGTCAGCCCGCGGAGCCGCTGGCGAAGATGAAGGACCGCAAGTTCGTCAACGTCGACAAGGACAACTACGACGACGTACTCAAGGGCATGAAGCCGCGCGTGCAGGTGCAGGTGGACAACAAGCTCGCCGACGACGGTTCCAAGCTGGCGGTCGAACTGAACTTCCGCAGCCTGGAGGATTTTTCGCCGGAGCGCGTGACCAACCAGATCGAACCGCTGCGCAAGCTCCTTGAGGCGCGCCAGAAGCTCGCCGACCTGCGCAACAAGGCGGCCGGCAACGACAAGTTCGAGGACCTGCTGAACGAGGTCCTGCAGAACACCGACAAGATCGCCCAGCTGAGCAAGGAAGTCGGCCCCCGGTCCGACGACTGAGCGTCCACCCGCAACCGACGATCACGACCAGCAGCGAGCACACGACATCATGGCCAATACCGAAACCCTCGCGGCGCCCGCCGCCACCGCCGAAGCCGCCGAGGGCGGCCTCCTCGACCAGATCCTGACCCAGAGCAAGATCGCCCGCTCCGACAGCGAGCGCACCCGCGCCCGCGACCTGATCGCCGAGCTGGTTGCCCAGGTCAGCGACGGCGCGATGACCCTGTCCAAGGACGCCATCGGTGCGCTGGATGCGCGCATCGCCGAGATCGACCGGGTGCTGTCCGACCAGCTGTCGGCGGTGATGCACGCGCCGGAGTTCCAGCAGCTGGAAGGCAGCTGGCGCGGATTGAAGTACCTGGTCGACAACTCCGAGACCAGCACCACCCTGAAGATCAAGGTGTTCAACACGACCAAGAAGGAGCTGGTGAAGGACTTCAAGAACGCTTCGGACTTCGACCAGAGCAACCTGTTCAAGAAGCTCTACGAAGAGGAGTACGGCACCTTCGGCGGCGCGCCCTTCGCCACCCTCATCGGCGACTTCGAGTTCGGCCGCCATCCTGAGGACATGTATCTCATGGAGGAGATCTCGCATGTCTGCGCCGCAGCCCATGCGCCGTTCCTCAGCGCGGCCTCGCCGGAGCTGCTGGGCTTCGACGATTTCACCGAGTTGTCCGGTCCGCGCGACCTATCGAAGATCTTCGACACCGTCGAATACGCCAAGTGGAAGAGCTTCCGTGCGTCCGAGGACTCCCGCTACGTGGGCCTGGCGATGCCGCACGTGCTCGGCCGGCTGCCTTACGGGCCGGACACCGCGCCGGTGGAGGCGTTCAACTTCGTCGAACGCACCGATGGCACCGACCACAACAAGTACCTGTGGATGAACGCCGCCTACGCGCTGGGCACCAAGGTGACCGATGCCTTCGCGAAGTACGGCTGGTGCGCGGCGATCCGCGGGGTGGAGGGTGGTGGCCTGGTCGAGGGTTTGCCCACCCATACCTTCGCCACCGACGATGGCGAGGTGGCGCTGAAGTGCCCCACCGAGATCGCGATCACCGACCGGCGCGAAAAGGAACTGGCAGACCTGGGGCTGATCCCGCTGGTGCACTGCAAGGGCACCGATTACGCGGCGTTCTTCTCCACCCAGTCGGCGCAGAAGGCCAAGGAGTACAACACCGACGCCGCCAACGCCAATGCGCGCCTTTCGTCGCAATTGCAGTACATCTTCGCGGTCAGTCGCATCGCCCACTACCTGAAGTCGATGATGCGCGACAAGATCGGCAGCTTCGCCTCCAAGTCCAGCGTCGAACTGTTCCTCAACAACTGGATCTCGCAGTACGTGCTGCTGGACGACAACGCCTCGCAGGAGGCCAAGGCCCAGTACCCGCTGCGCGAGGCCCGCATCGAAGTGGCGGAGATCCCGGGCAAGCCCGGCGCCTACAAGTCGGTGGCATTCCTGCGCCCGCATTACCAGCTGGACGAACTGAGCGTGTCCCTGCGCCTGGTCGCGGAACTGCCCAAGTCGGCCCGCTGACGCCTGTTTCCCTTTTCCCTTCCAATCTGAGGAGATTCCAAGATGGCTTCCGATTACCTGCTCGAGCTTGATGGCATCAAGGGCGAGTCGCTCGACGAAAAGCACAAGGACAAGATCGAAATCGATTCGTTCACCTGGGGCGTCAGCAACGCCGGCAACATGGGGCGCGGCGGCGGCGGCGGCACCGGCAAGGCCGACTTCCAGGACCTGACCTTCACCAAGCAGACCGACAAGGCGAGCCCGTTGCTGGTGAAGGCAGCGGCCACCGGCGACCACATCAAGAAGGCCGTGTTGACCGCGCGCAAGGCCGGCGGCAAGGGTGGCCAGGTCGAATACTTCAAGATCACCCTGGAGGACGTGATGGTGAGTTCGTTCACCACCGGCGGCAACGCGGGCGGCTCCTCGATCCCGATCGATTCCTTCAGCCTGAACTACACCAAGATGAAGTACGAGTACATGCCGCAGAAGGCGGACGGCAGCTTGGAGGGCGCCATCATCGCCCAGTACGATCGCGCGCTGAACAAGGCCTCCTGATAGCGGGCGTCTCCGCGGCCCGTTGCGCATGTCGCGACGGGCCGCTGCCTTTTCCCGGATCCGCCACGAGGGCAGGACATGCGTGGACTGATGGACCGTCTGGTCGACCTGGCCTTGCCGGAGGACACCGGTCGTCGGGTATCGATCACCGACATCCGCAACAGCGTTTCCCGTGATCTGGAGAACCTCCTCAACACCCGTTCGGAAGCTGCGCGGATGATCCCTGAGGTGTTCAAGGAATGCCGCGCCTCGTCGCTGACCTACGGCATCCTGGATTTCTCTTCCTACAGCCTGCTCAGCCCGCACGATCGCGACCGCATCCGCCGTTCGCTGGAACAGGCGATCGCGCTGCACGAACGCCGGCTGACCCGGATCCGCGTCACCCTGGAACCGCAGCGCGAGCTGGACCGCGCCTTGCGCTTCCGGGTCGATGCGTTGATGGAGCTGGGTGACGACAACGAAAAGGTGCAGTTCGACGCGGTGTTGCAGCTCAACACCCAGACCTACGTGGTGCGCTGAGCCGACGGCGCCGCCTACGCCTCCAGCAACGCCATCCTCGCCGCCTGGTGCAGGCCGTCGGCCAGCTGCGGCGCCAGCTTCTGCCGCCACCACGCCGCCGGACGCAGTGCCTCCGGGCCTTCTCCCTCCGCTGCCGGCAGGGCTGACATCCGCAGCGCCAGGTCATCGAGCAGCGCCACGTGGTCGCGGCTGCCATCGAGCAGCTGGATGAGTTCGATCGCCAGGCGGCTGTCCAGGCGGACCATCGATGGGCGGAGGCTGGCCACGCAGTCCGCGCCGGCCTCCAGTTGCAGGCGTGCCAGCGCGCTGGCACGCGGCTTCGCGCCCGGCTCCGCCGCGAACCGGGGGGGCTCGCAGTGCAGTCCCAACAGACCGTGCTCGAAGCCGCTCAGCAGTGCCTGCGCCAGCGCGGATGCATCCTCGTCGGGACCGGCCGTGCTGCCGGCAGCCGCGCGCGCGCGCGTCAGCAGGTCGGGGAAGGCCAGTGGCAGCGGGAACGCTTCAGCGATGGCGTCCAGTGCCGCCTGGATCACCGGGTGGTCGGTGCTCAGCGCAGCGCCATCGCTGCTGCGGAAGCCGATGGTTCCGGCATCGTCCGTGTCCGCGGCGTCGCGCTGCAGGTGCCCGACCGCATGCAGGCTCCGGGTCGCATCTGCTTCGGCGGGGCGCATGACAGCGGCCTCCGCGCGACAGAGCAGCGTCTGCCGGAACCGGCGCCCCTTCAGGAAGTCCAGGTACTGTTCGCGCTGCAGTACGTCGCCGTCGGCGAGCGCAGCAAGCCCGGGGCGTGCTTCCGGCGCCAGCGCGGCGTCGCTCATCTCGTGGTAGTCCGCTTCGGCCAGGAAGCGCAGGCCGTGGGCCTGGGCCTGCGCGGCAAAAGCCGTGATGCTCAGGGGCTCATTGATCTGCGCCAGGTCGTCGTGAAACAGCACGGCGTGGTCGGTGCGGCGCAGCAGGTCGGCAGCCTCGTCGCGGATAACCTCGGCATAGGGCTTGCCCTCGGGGACCGCCGCACCCAGCCAGCCGAGGAACTGCCGTGCGCTGGCGATTCTCGCAGTCGGCTCCTCGATGCCGGCGCAGTGGTGGCGCAGCATGTCCCACATCACCCGGCGCAGGTGGCAACCCGGCAGTGCGTTGTAGCTGATGTAGGCGATGCCGGCGTCGGCCAGCCGCTGCCGGCAGAGCGCCAGCAGGTGATCGCGCACCTGCGGTGGTACCCAGGAGTAGAACCCGTGCGCGGTGATGTAGTCGAAGGCTTCCCGGCCGGGGTCCCAGCGGGTCAGGTCGGCTTGTACCAATAGCAGGTTCTCCAGTCCCAGCCGCCGCCGCATTGCCTCGCCGCGTGCGATCGCGTTGCGCGACATGTCGATGCCGACGAAGCGCGCCTGCGGGTACGCCATCGCCAGGGCCAGCAGCTGCAGGCCGTCGCCGCATCCCACCTCCAGCAGGCGGCACCGCGAAGGTGGCGCGCAGTCCAGCCCATGCAGGCGACCGATGGCGGCCAGCCGCGACGGGTGCATCTGCGGCAGCACATGCGCCGGATATTCCAGGGTGTCGTAGGCGAACTCCGTGCTCATGCGGTGTCTCCCGTGCGTGCGCGGGCTGCCAGCACGGCCGCCAGCATGGCTTCGCGCAGTCGGTGCGGAGCCACCGGTTTGAACAGCACCGGGATATGGCTGGCCATGATCGCGTCGACCCGCTCGGGCCGGGTTTCGCCGGTCACCAGCAGGCGCGCGAAAGGCGGATGTTGTGCGTCGGCGCCGTAGTGACTGGCGATCGCTCCCAATACTTCCAAGCCGCTATGCTCGTCCTGTAGGTGCAAATCGCTCAGGACCAGGTCGGGCGGGGCGGGCCAGCCGGACAGGCGGGCGAGGGCACCGGCCTCGTCGGAGGCCGTGCGGATATCGCAGCCCCATTCCTGCAGCAGGACGCGCAGGCCTTCCAGAATGCCGGGCTCGTCGTCGATCGCAAGCACGCGCAGGCCGCCGAGGTCGAGCGGGATGTCGATGCCGTCGCTGCCGACAGGCGCGCGCGCAGTGCCGGGCTCCAGCGTGATCGACACCCGCGTACCGCGGCCGAGCCGCGACGCGAGGTCGATCCGGCAATCCACAAGGCTCGCAAGCCGCTGCACGGTCGCCAGCCCGAGGCCCAGACCGCGCTTGCGCTCCCCGGTGCGGGTATCGGCCTGCTTGACCTGGTAGAACTCCTCGAACACGCGGTGCTGGTGTTCCGCGGCGATGCCGCAACCGGTATCCCACACGTCCACCCGGATCCTGCCGGACGCCTGGTGGCGTACCCCGATCAGCACGCCGCCGGCATCGGTGTACCGCAAGGCATTGCTGACCAGGTTGTTGAGGATGCGCGCCAGCATGGTGCGGTCGCAGTGCACCCACGCATCGGTCTTGCGCACCACCAAGCGCAGTCCGCGCGACTCCGCCAGCATGCGGAAATTGCGGCTGACTTCGTCGAAGACGCCATCCAGGTACACGTCCACCGGCTCCGCGCGCATGCTGCCGGCTTCCAGCCGCGACAGGTCCAGCAGTTCCGAGAACAACTGGTCCAGCGAGGCCACGCATTCCTCGATGTGCATCATCCGCGCCAGCTTGTCCGGGTCGGTTTCGCCTGCGCGCAGGGTGGAAGAGAACAGCGTCAGCGCGTACAGCGGCTGGCGCAGGTCGTGGCTGGCAGCGGCCAACAGGCGCGAGCGGGCCTGGCTGGCGGCCTCCAGCTTGGCGTTCTTGTCGGCCAGCTCGATGGAAGCGCGTCCCAGCTCGCTCTGCATGCGGTTGCGTGCGCTGGCCAGCAGCTTTGATGCCTGGTTGACCCCCAGCTGCAGCCGGCGGATGGCGCCTTCCCGCTTCACCGGGTGCACGTGCACCGCTTCGCCGCGACCGAGCCTGTCCATGGCGACGCCCAGCTCATCCAGCGGTCGCAGGACCTGGATCGCGATGTCCCAGCTGAGTGCCACCACCAGTGCCAGGGCGCCTACCAGCAACAGGCCGCTGAGCCACAACGCCGGTCCCATGCCGCTGGCGAGGGGGCCGTGCGACAGCTGCCAGGCGCCATAGACCAGCAGGCAGAAGGCAATGGACACCGCCAGCGTGAGCGGCATCACCACCCGCCAGGCCCACTGCCTGAGCATGGAGTCCCGCGGTCGATTCGGGCCTGGACCCGCCGGGGCCGGGGATGCCTGCATGCTGCCTTGGTTGCGATTGCCGGAGATACCGCGGCAAACGGACTGTGGCGGCGGCTGCGGCCATCGTGCGTGGAGCGACAGGCGGCCGCGGCGGTCGTTCCGGCGCCGGAAACGAAAAAACCGCCTTTCGGCGGTTTCACGCAACAGCTTGATTTGATTGGTCGGGGAGACAGGATTCGAACCTGCGACCTCTACGTCCCGAACGTAGCGCTCTACCAGACTGAGCTACACCCCGACAGCTGAGCCGCGCATTTTAGGGACATGTCCCGTCCTCGGCAAGTCCCCCGCGATGCATCCACCGTCGATATGCCGTTTCCGACCTTCGGGGGAAAGGTCGCGCCCGCTAAACTAGCGGTTTTCCGCGCCACCGGAGCCCCACCGTGATCAAGCCACGCACCCCTACCGGGGTCATGGAACTGCTGCCGCGCGACCAGATCGCGTTCCAGCGGATGCTCGACACCATCCGCCAGACCTTCGAGCGCTTCGGCTTCCTGCCGGTGGAAACGCCGGTGATGGAGCTGTCCGAGGTGCTGCTGACCAAGTCGGGCGGCGAAACCGAGCGGCAGGTGTACTTCGTGCAGTCCACCGGTGCGCTGGAGAAGCAGGCGGAGGGCTTGCCGGAACTGGCGCTGCGCTTCGACCTTACCGTGCCGCTGGCGCGCTATGTGGCGGAGCATGAGCACGACCTCGCGTTCCCGTTCCGGCGCTACCAGATGCAGCGGGTGTACCGCGGCGAGCGCGCTCAGCGCGGGCGCTTTCGCGAGTTCTACCAGTGCGACATCGACGTGATCGGCAAGGACAGCCTGTCGCCGCGCTTCGACGCTGAGATCCCGGCGGTGATCGCAGCGGTGTTCGAGCGACTGGCGATCGGCGAGTTCACCATCCAGTTCAACCACCGCAAGTTGCTGCGGGGTTACTTCGAAGGCCTCGGCATCGAGGGCGAGGCGCAGCTGCTGGTGCTGCGCGAGCTGGACAAGCTGGACAAGCGCGGCGCGGACGCCGTGCGCGAAACGCTGGCGGGTGAGGGCTTCGGGCTCGGCCCGGAGGTCATCGATAAGTTGATGTCGTTCTCGCAGGTGCGCTCGCACGGCCACGCCGACGCGCTGGCCAAGCTCGATGCGCTGGGCGCCGGCACGCCGCTGTTCGACGAAGGCCGCGAAGAGCTGCGCACCATCCTCGACCAGCTCAAGGCGCTGGGCGTGGCGGAGTCGCGCTACGCGCTGAACCTGTCGATCGCACGCGGGCTGGATTACTACACCGGCATCGTCTACGAGACCACCCTCGACGCCTATCCGCAGATCGGCTCGATCTGCTCTGGCGGCCGCTACGAAAACCTCGCCGGCCATTACACCAAGTCGAAGCTGCCGGGCGTCGGCATCTCCATCGGCCTGACCCGCCTGTTCTATCAGTTGCAGGACGCAGGCCTGGTTGCCACCGCCGACAGTTCGGTGGACGTGTTGCTGGCGCTGCTGGATGACGCCGGGCTCGCGCATGCGCTGGCGCTCTCGCAGCGGCTGCGTGCGGCCGGCCTCAACGTGGAGACCCAGCTGGAGCCGCGCAAGCTGGCCAAGCAGTTCCAGTACGCCGACAAGGCCGGGATCCGCTTCGTGGTGATGCGCGGCGAGGATGAGGCCGCGCGCGGCGTGGTCACAGTCAAGGACCTGCGTCGCGGCGAACAGTTCGAGGTGGCGGAGGCCGAGCTGGCCGCGGCCCTGCTGGTGGAACGCGAGCAGCTGCGCAGCACGGCGGGGAAGGCGTGATGAAGGATGTCGTCAGGCTGGACGGGGTGTCGCTGACCCGTGCCCAGCTGGTGGAGGTGGCGCGTGGCGCGCAGGTGGCGCTGGATGCCCAGGCGCTGGAGCGGGTGGCGCATGCCGCCGAGTTCCTGCTGGAGCAGGTGGCGAAGCAGGAGCCGATCTACGGCATTTCCACGGGTTTCGGCAGCAATGCCGACAAGCTGCTGGGCAGCCACCGCCTGCGCGACGAACTGCCGGGTGCGGCCCGGTCCGGGCAGCCGCCGCATATCGAACTGCAGCGCAATCTGATCGTCACCCACGCGGTCTGCGTGGGCGAACCGTTTGCGCCGGAAGTGGTGCGGGCGATGCTGTGCATCCGCATCAACACGCTGTTGCGCGGCCATTCCGGCATCCGCGTGCAGACGCTGCAGGCGCTGGCGGCGATGCTCAATGCCGGCATCGTGCCGGTGGTGCCGCAGCTGGGATCGGTGGGCGCCTCCGGCGACCTGGCGCCGCTGTCGCATCTGGCCATCGTTCTGCTGGGCGGTGGCGAAGCCTTCGTCGACGGCCAGCGCATGCCGGGCGCCGACGCGCTGGCGCGCAAGGGCCTGCAGCCGGTCGAGCTGTCGTACAAGGAAGGCCTGGCGCTGAACAACGGCACCGCGCAGATGCTGGCCACCGGCGTGCTGGCGGTGCAGCTGCTGGAAGACCTGCTGGATACAGCCGACCTGGCCGCGGCGATGACCATCGATGCTTTCGCCGGCCGCCTTGGTGCGTTCGCGCCGGAAGTGCACGCGCTGCGCCCGCATCCCGGGCAGGTGCAGACCGCCGCCAACCTGCGACGCCTGTTGGACGGTTCCACCCTGTCCGACATCGCCTACCACCTGGTGCCGAAGTTCCGCCAGTGGCTGCCGGGCAGCTGGGACAGCCCGTCGCTGCAGGCGCTGGGCTTCGACATCGGCTGGGACTGGGTGGGCTTCGCCCAGCGCCATGGCCGCGAGAAGTTCTACCAGCGCTTCCTGCCGTTCCGCGGCGGCAAGAAGCACCAGCCGCAGGACAGCTACTCGCTGCGCTGCATCCCGCAGGTGCATGGCGCAGTGCGCGACGCGCTGGAGCAGGCCAAGCGGGTGCTGGAGATCGAGCTCAATGCGGTGACCGACAACCCGCTGGTCTTCCCGGACAAGACCGGCGCGGCGTTCGTTGAGGAGCAGGTGATCTCCGCCGGCCATTTCCACGGCATGCCGCTGGCGCTGGCGATGAGCTACCTGAAGGCGGCGATTCCGGTGCTGGCTTCAATCAGCGAGCGTCGCCTCAACAAGCTGGTCGATCCGGCCACCAATGACGGCCTGCCGCCGTTCCTGATCGGCAACGAGGACGGCACCGAGTCCGGTCACATGATCGTGCAGTACACCGCCGCGGCCATCGTCAACGACCTCGCCAGCCGCGCGATGCCCGCCTCGGTCTATTCCATCCCGACCTCGGCCAATGCCGAAGACCATGTTTCGATGGGTGCCAACGAGGCGCGCCACGTGCTGGCGATGGCGCAGGACCTGGGTAAGGTGCTGGGGCTCGAGCTGTTCACCGCCGCGCAGGCGCTGGACCTGCGCCGCGACATGATCAATGCCGCCCGCGAGCTGGCCCGTCGCAGCGATGCCGGCGGCTTCGCTGCGAAGATCGGTGGCGGTCCGCTGCCCGATGCGGCCGAGCGCGCGGCATTCCTGGCCGAAGTGGACGCACTGCGCGAACAGCTCGCCCGTTCCGGCGAATTCCAGCCGGGCAGGGCGGTCGCCACTGCCCACGCCGCTATCCGCGCGCGCATTCCCTATCTGGACCGCGACCGCGCGCTGGATGGCGAAGTGGCCGCCGCCGTGGCGATGGTGGCGGACGGGAGCATCCTCGCGGCGGTGCGTGCGGGCTGAGGGTTTGCTGTGACTTCAGTCAGTGCCGGCTTGCAGCAAGCCGGCACGCCTGAGCATTGAAACCAGCTTGTTGCGGAATTCGGGGTCTCCGCTGCGCCAACCTCGGGTGCTGTCGATCAGCTTGCCGCCCTGGATGATGGCAAAGGTCGGCATGTTCCATTTCGGGATCACGGCCCATTCCGCACGGTTACGAATCGCCAGCATCGGGGTCCGAGGATGGGTGCGGTTCCATTCCCGTAGCGCATCCAGATCCTCGTTGCCGGGGGGCAGCGAAAGCCAGCGCGCATGCCGCGTGAACACCGGGCCAAGCACTGGGTCATTCGCGATGTCGTTGGCGGCATCGGCTGAAAAGTGACAACCCGCCGCCACGATGATCTGCAATGGCTGCAGATCGATACCTGTGCGCGTCAGCGTATTGCCGTCCTTACTGAAGCGCCATGCGCTCGGCAAGCCGGGGTCGGTGTCGAGGAACGCCGGCACTTGGGGCAGGCCGGAATCTGTATGCCGTGCGGCGAAGCTGCGGGCTGCATCGAAGCGGCCTGCGCTCAGCAATGCATTGAACAAGCGTGATCTGGCCCGATTGTCCGCAAGGCCGCGTCGCTCCATTTCGCCGAGGACGCGCTGCGCCGAAGCGGTGACGTGCGCGGCGCTGGTGTAGAAGATCGCGGTTTCTGCTGCCTCCCAATGTCGCTTCAGGTCGGTGTCGCTGTGGTTGCGCAGTTGCCCCGCATTGTCGATGTCGCCGAAGTTCCTGTCGTAGCTGCGCTGGATTCGTGTCGCGAATCCCAGATCATCCGGGCGCGGCGATTGCTGCACATCCGCCTCAACCCTATTTGCGCGCCGGGCAACCTCCGTCTCGGCTGCTCGCACGGGCAGAGCCGTTATCGCGGCTGACAAGGTCAGGATCATGAGCGTGCGCACACGAGGCAGCTTATGTCTCAAGAACGGGCTTGCCAACTGCGCGCCCTTGGGATAATGTATTAACACGCTAATACATTGATCCAACTGATGCAGGCAGTTCAGTTCCTTGCGTCCTGCCGTCATCCCCGAGGCCTCGATGAAACAACGCCCCGAACCCCTGCCCAAGTACGACGCCGCGGTCGCGATCGACGCGCTGGCCACGGCGCTGGCCAAGCTGGAAAGCGCGGAGGAGGTCCGGGCCTTCCTCGATGACCTGTGCACGCCGGCGGAATTGGAGGCGATGGGCGACCGCTGGCGGGTGGTGCCGCAGCTGCTGCAGGGCGTGCCTTACCGCGAAATCCACGAGCGCACCAAGGTCAGCGTGACCACCATCGGGCGGGTGGCGCGCTGCCTCGAGCGCGGTGCCGGCGGCTATCGGGTTGCCGCTAGCCGTCTGGGCCTGGCCAACACTTCTTCCTGAGTCCACACGATGACCACTGCAACGACAACCGCCGGGCGTGATCGCCTGCGCATCGCCATCCAGAAAAACGGCCGCCTCAGCGAGCCGGCGCGCGCACTGCTCGCGTCCGCGGGTTTGAGCTGGCGCGAAAGCCGCGACAAGCTGTTCTGCTACGGCGAATCCCTGCCGGTGGACCTGCTGCTGGTGCGCGACGATGACATTCCCGGCCTGATCGCCGATGGCGTCTGCGACCTGGGCGTCGTCGGCCGCAACGTGCTGCTGGAGCAGGCCGGCGAGCGCACCGAGGCCGGCAAGCCGGCGGTGTTCCGCGAATGGCGCGCGCTGGGCTTCGGCGGCTGCCGCTTGTCGATCGCCGTGCCGGAAGGCTGGGATTGGCAGGGGCCGGCGCAACTTGCCGGAAAGCGCATCGCCACCACCTATCCCAACCAGCTGCGCGCGTGGCTGCGTGCCCAGGGCGTGGACGCCGAGACCGTGGTGCTCAACGGCTCGGTGGAAATCGCGCCGCGCCTGGGCCAGGCCGACCTGATCTGCGACCTGGTCTCCAGCGGCGCCACGCTGGCCGCCAACCAGCTCAAGCCGGTGCTCGACATCCTGCACAGCGAGGCGGTGCTGGCTGGTCCGGTGGCGCCGTTTGGCGATGTTCGCGCCGAGCTGGCCGACCTGCTGCTGCGGCGCATGGATGGTGTGCTGCGCATCCGCGACAGCAAGCTGCTGCTGTTCCAGACCCCGCGCGAAGCGCTGCCGCAGGTATTGCAGCTGCTGCCCGATGCCGAGCCGCCGACCATGTGCGCGGTCGATGGAAGCGAGACGCTTGCGCTGCAGGCGCTCTGCCACGGCGCGATGACCTGGCAGCGGCTGGAAGACCTCAAGCGCGCCGGTGCGCGCGGCCTGATGGTGCTGCCGGTGGAGCGGATGCTGGCATGAAGCGGATCGACTGGAACGCGCTGGGCGCGGATGAGCGCACTGCGGTGCTGCGGCGCCCGGTGCAGGCGGTGTCGGACACGCTGCGCGAGGGTGTGCGGGCGATCTTCGATGCGGTGGCTGCACGCGGTGACGGCGCGCTGCGCCACTACACCGCGCAGTTCGACGGCGTCTCGTTGGAGGATTTCGAAGTCGGCGCCGGGGAATTCGAAGCTGCCGCCGGGCAGGTGCCGGCGAACGTGCAGGCTGCGATCCTTGAAGCGGCAGCGCGGATCGAGGCCTTCCACGGCGCCGGCATCACGCAGCCGTACGAAGTGGAAACCGCGCCCGGCCTGTTGTGCCAGCGCGTGCAGCGCCCGATCAATCGCGTCGGTCTGTACGTGCCCGCGGGCAGTGCGCCGCTGCCGTCGACTGCGCTGATGCTGTGCATCCCGGCGCGGTTGGCAGGCTGCGGCGAGATCATCCTGTGCACGCCGCCGCGTGCGGACGGCAGCGCCGATCCCGCCGTGCTGCTGGCGGCGCGGCAGGCGCCAGGCCTGCGTGTGTTCAAGCTTGGCGGCGCGCAGGCGATCGCGGCGATGGCGCTGGGCACGGACAGCGTGCCGCGCTGCGACAAGCTGTTCGGCCCCGGCAACGCTTGGGTGGACGAGGCCAAGCGGCAGGCCGCGCAGCGGCCGGGCGGGCTGGCCATCGACATGCCGGCCGGGCCGTCGGAGGTGCTGGTCATCGCCGACGCTTGCGCGAACGCTGCCTTTGTTGCTGCCGACCTGTTGTCGCAGGCCGAGCACGGCCCCGACTCGCAGGTGCTGCTGCTGACCGACAGTCCGGCGCTGCGGGATGCGGTGGCAGTCGAGGTCGATGCGCAGCTGGCGCGGCTGCCGCGCGCCGACATCGCCCGGCGTGCGCTGGTGGCATCGCGGCTGGTGCTGGTGCGCGACATCGAACAGGCCATCGAAGTCAGCGATGCGTATGCGCCGGAACACCTGATCCTGGCGGTGCGGGAGCCGCGCGGCTGGCTGGAACGCATCCACAACGCCGGCAGCATCTTCCTCGGCGACTGGACCCCGGAAGCGCTGGGCGACTATTGCAGCGGCAGCAACCATGTGCTGCCCACGGGCGGCGCGGCGCGCGCGTGGAGCGGCTTGTCCGTCGCCAGTTTCCAGAAAGCGATCACGGTGCAGGAAGCCAGCCGCGCCGGGATAGCCAGTGCCGGGCCCTGCGCCGCCACGCTGGCGCATGCGGAAGGCCTGCAGGCGCATGCGCGGGCGGTGGAGTTGCGACTGGAGCAGGCCGTATGAGCGCGACGGTGAATGCGCTGCTGCGCGAGGACCTGCGGGATTTCGCCGGCTACAGGTCGGCGCGCAGCGAAGCGCTGGCCGGCTCGGTCTGGCTGAACGCCAACGAGTCTGCGTGGGCCAACGGCAGTGATGCCGGCGGTCGCCTGCGTCGTTATCCGCAGCCGCAGCCGGAAGCGCTGTGCGCGCGGTTGGCGGCGTTGTACGACGTGGCGCCGGCGCAGCTGCTGGTCGGGCGCGGCAGCGACGAAGGCATCGACCTGCTGCTGCGTGCCTTCTGCATGCCGGGCCGAGGCGCGATCGTCACCGCGCCGCCGGTGTTCGGGATGTATGCGGTGTGCGCGCGCCTGCACGGGGCGAAGATCGTCGAGGTGCCGCTGCGCGAGACCGAGGCGGGCCTGTGCGCGGACCTGCCGGCGATGGGCGATGCCGCGCTGGCCAGCGCCGCCTCGCTGTTGTTCCTGTGCTCGCCGGGCAATCCATCCGGTGAGTTGCTGGAACTGGACGCCATCGCGGCGCTTGCGCAGCGCCTGCGCGGACGCTGCCTGGTGATCGTGGACGAGGCCTACATCGAGTATGCCGATGCACCCTCTGCGACCCGCTTGCTGGAGCAGCACGATAATATCGCCGTGCTGCGCACGCTGTCGAAGGCGCATGCGCTGGCCGCCGCGCGGGTGGGTTGCGTGCTTGGCAACCCGCAGCTGATCGGGGCGCTGCGCCGCGTGCAGGCGCCGTATCCGCTGCCGCAGCCGGTCGTCGATGCGGCGCTGGCCGCGCTGGCGCCGTCGACACTGGCGCTGACCCTCAGCCGCATGGCGGCGGTGCGCGAGGCGCGCGCGCGGCTGGCCGACGGCCTGCGCATGCTGCCGCAGGTGCGGCGGGTCTATCCTTCCGCCGGCAATTTCCTGCTGGTGCGGTTCGCCGACGCGGACGCCGCGTTCGCCGCGCTGCTGTCGGCCGGCGTGGTGGTGCGCGACATGCGTGCGATGGCGCAGCTGGGCGATGCACTGCGCATCACCGTTGGCAGCATGGAGGAATGCCGCCGTGTGCTCGCTGCTCTGGAAGCGACGCGCATGGGGGTGGCGGCATGAGCCTGCAGCCGATCCTGTTCGTGGACCGCGACGGCACGCTCATCGAGGAGCCCGCCGACTTCCAGATCGATGCGTTCGAGAAGCTGCGCTTCGTCAAGGGCGTGATCCCCGCGCTGTTGAAGCTGCGCGATGCCGGCTACCAGTTCGTGATCGTCAGCAACCAGGACGGGCTGGGCAGCGAGGCGTATCCGCGCGCTTCGTTCGACGGCCCGCACGCGCTGATGCTTCAGGTGTTCGAAAGCCAGGGGATCGTGTTCCGCGATGAGCTGATCGACTGCAGCCTGCCGGCCGACAACAGCCCGAACCGCAAGCCCGGCCTCGGCATGATGACGGCCTTGCTGCAGGACCGGAGCATCGACTGGGCGCGCAGCGCGATGGTCGGCGACCGCCAGACGGACCTCCAGTTCGCCGACAACCTGAAGATCCGCGGCTTCCAGCTTGCCACCGCACAGTTCGGTGGCGACTGGGACTGGGCCGGGATTGCGCATGCGCTTGCCGATGCGCCGCGCCAGGCGATGGTCGTGCGCAACACCAAGGAGACCAAGGTCCGCGTGGAAGTGGATCTGGATCGCGTAGCCGAGCCGCAGGTCGCCACCGGGCTGGCGTTCTTCGACCACATGCTGGAGCAGATCGGCAAGCACGGCGGCTTCGACCTGCGCATCCATTGCGAAGGCGACCTGCACATCGACGAGCACCACACGGTCGAGGACACCGCGCTGGCGCTGGGGCAGGCGCTGCGCGAAGGGCTGGGCGACAAGCGCGGCATCGGTCGCTACGGCTTCACCCTGCCGATGGACGAATGCCTGGCCAGCGCCGCGCTGGACTTTTCCGGCCGGCCTTATTTCGTCTTTGATGGCGCGCTGCGTCGCGAGCGCGTGGGCGACCTGCCCACCGAGCTGGTGCCGCACTTCTTCCGTTCGCTCTGCGACGCCGCAGGTTTGAACCTGCACCTGAAGGTGCAGGGCGAAAATGATCACCACCAGATCGAAGCCTGCTTCAAGGCACTGGCGCGGGCACTGCGGCAGGCGATCCGCCGCGAAGGCGCGGAGTTGCCGTCGACAAAGGGCACGCTGTGATGGAGGTTGCCGTCATCGATGCCGGCGGGGCCAATTTCGGCTCGGTCTGCTACGCGCTGGAACGGCTGGGCGCAGCCCCGCGCATCGTGCGCGACGCGGATGACCTTGCGGGCGCGCCACGCGTGCTGCTGCCCGGCGTCGGTGCGGCCGCGCCGGCAATGACGCTGCTGCACGAACGCGGTTTCGCCGAGGTGCTGCCGGCGTTGCAGGTGCCGCTGCTGGGCATCTGCCTGGGCATGCAGCTGCTGTTCGAATCTTCCGAGGAAGGCGGCGTGGGCTGCCTTGGCCTGCTGCCCGGGCGGGTGCGGAAACTCGCCGGTGGGCCGGGCCTGCGGGTGCCACACATGGGCTGGAACACCCTCGAGCAGGTCGCCGCATCGCCGCTTCTCGACGGCATCGGCAGTGAAGCGCGCGCCTATTTCGTGCACGGCTATGCCGCGCCCGTCACCGGGGATTGCATCGCCGCCTGCAGCCACGGCGAACGCTTCGCCGCGGTGGTTGCGCGTGGGCGCGTGGCCGGCGCGCAGTTCCACCCCGAGCGATCTTCCGCCACCGGCGCGCGGCTGCTGGCCAATTTCCTGCAATGGAACCCGACATGAGCTTCACCGTCTATCCCGCCATCGACGTCCGCGAAGGCCGCGTGGTGCGGCTGCGCCAGGGCGACTACGCCGACGAGACCCGCTACGGCGACGACCCGCTGGCATTCGCCGTGCGCTACGCGCAAGCCGGTGCCAAGTGGCTGCACCTGGTCGATCTGGACGCGGCGAAGGCAGGCGGTTACACCCTGCTGCCGCTGCTGCGCGCGATCGTTGCGCAGACCGGGCTGCAGGTGCAGACCGGCGGCGGGGTGCGCTCCCGCGCGGGCCTGGCGAGCCTGCTCGATGTCGGCGCCGCGCGGGTGGTGATCGGCTCGTTGGCGGTGCGCGAGCCCGGCACCGTGGCGGAATGGCTGGCGGATTTCGGTGGCGACCGCATCACCGTCGCGCTGGATGCACGGCAGGACGAGGCGGGGGCGTGGCGCCTGCCGGTGCACGGCTGGACGCAGGTCGCCGAGGAGACGCTCGACGAGGTGCTGGCGCGCCATGCCGATGCCGGGTTGGTGCACCTGCTGTGCACCGACATCGCCCGTGACGGCATGTTGGCCGGGCCGAACATCGATTTGTATCGGCGCCTGTGCGAACGCCACCCGGACCTGCGCCTGCAGGCCAGTGGTGGTATCCGCGACGTGGCCGATCTCGGCGCCGCGCGCGCGGCCGGATGCAGCGGCGCGGTGCTGGGCAAGGCATTGCTGGAAGGCCGCGTCGACCTGCGCGGGGCGCTGGCATGCTGAGCCGCCGCATCATTCCCTGCCTCGACGTGCGCGACGGTCGCGTGGTCAAGGGCGTGCGCTTCCGCGACCACGTCGACATGGGCGACATCGTCGATCTGGCGCTGCGCTACCGCGATGCCGGCGCCGACGAGCTGGTGTTCTACGACATCGCCGCCAGCCCGGAAGGGCGCAGCGTGGCGCGCGACTGGGTGGAGCGTGTGGCGCGGCTCATCGACATCCCGTTCTGCGTGGCCGGCGGGATCCGCAGCGTCGAGGATGCGCGCGCGGTGCTGCGCGCCGGCGCCGACAAGATTTCGATCAATACACCGGCGCTGGAGCGGCCCGCGCTGATTTCAGAACTGGCCGAGGCGTTCGGCGTGCAGTGCGTGGTGGTCGGCATCGACTCGGTACGCGAGGACGACGGGCAGTGGCGGGTGCGCAGCCACACCGGCAGCCCGGATGCGATGCGCGCGCCGGGCCGCCTGACGCTGGACTGGATCGTCGAAGCGCAGAAGCTCGGCGCCGGCGAGATCGTCCTGAACTGCATGGGCAGCGACGGCGTGCGCGCCGGTTACGACATCGACCAGCTGCGCGCGGCGCGCGCCGTGTGCCATGTGCCGCTGGTGGCCTCGGGGGGTGCCGGCACCACGTCCCATTTCGCCGAGGTGTTCATCGACGCCGACGTGGACGCCGCGCTGGCGGCCAGCGTGTTCCATTCCGGCGCCATCGCGATTCCGGAACTCAAGCAGTACCTGCGCGGGCAGGGCATCGAGGTGCGGCTGTGAACATTGCAACGATCGACATCGGTGCGCTGGCCTGGGACAAGCAGGATGGCCTGCTGCCGGCAATCGTGCAGGACGCGGCCACGCTGCGCGTGCTGATGCTGGGTTACATGAACCGCGAAGCGCTTGGCGTTACGCTGGCCAGCGGCAAGGTCACGTTTTTCAGTCGCAGCAAGGGCCGGCTGTGGACCAAGGGCGAAAGCTCCGGCCACGCGCTTGAATTGGTATCCATCGAAGCCGATTGCGATGACGACACCCTGCTGGTGCAGGCGCATCCACGCGGCCCAACCTGCCATCTGCAGCGTGCCAGCTGCTTCCCCGCCGCACCGGCGGATGGATTGGCCGAGCTCGATGCACTCATCGCCCAGCGCGAACGCGAGCGCCCGCAGGGCAGCTACACCACGAAGCTGTTCGAGGACGGCGTCCGCCGCATCGCCCAGAAGGTGGGCGAGGAGGGCGTGGAAACGGCGCTGGCGGCCGTGGCCCAGGAGGATGCGGCCCTGCTGGGCGAGGCCGCCGACCTGCTGTACCACCTCACGGTGCTGCTGCGCGCGCGCGGACTGTCGCTGGAGGACGCCAGGGGGGTGCTGGCGGCGCGCCGCGGCTGATCCCCGCCGGGTTACCGCCGCCTCAGGCGGTGGTCAGCGAATGGCGCACGCAGTTGCGGCCGTCGTCCTTGGCGCGATACAGAGCCTCGTCGGCGATGCGGATGATTTCCTCCGCACTGCTGCCGCGATCGCTGGACACGGTATGGATGCCGATGCTGACGCTCAGGCGGATGGCCAGCGCTTCATGGCGCACGGGATCCTGCTGGATGCGCAGACGGATGGCTTCCGCGACCTGCAACGCGTCCTGGGCATCGCGGCAGCTCAGCGCCACCACGAACTCCTCGCCGCCGAAGCGCGCCACCAGGCCGCCACGTTGCGCGGCGACCTCCTCGATCCGGCGCGCCGCCTCGACCAGGCAGCTGTCGCCAGCGGGATGGCCGTGGCTGTCGTTGATCCGCTTGAAGAAATCCAGGTCCAGCAGCAGCAGTGCGATCTGGCCGCCGCTGCCCTTGCGCGATTCCAGCATCTGCGCGAACGCTTCGCGAAAGTGGCGACGGTTGTAGGTGCCGGTCAACGGGTCGCGACGGCTGTATTCCTGCAGCTTGACGTTGGCTTCGCCCAGCTTCGCCATGGTCGTGCGCAGTTCGCGGGTGCGGTCGATCAGGCCGCGCTCCAGCTTTTCGTTGGTTTCCTGCACGATGCGGATGTTTTCCTCGCGCAGGCTGGCGTAGCGCCTGCCCAGCGCCAGTGAGAGCAGCAGCAGTTCCAGCGCGGAGCCGATCTGCACCCCGTTCTGGGTCCAGAAGTTCTGCGGCAGCGCCCCGAACGCCAGCAGGGTGAACGCGGCGGTACCGCTGAGGAACAGCGACCAGGCCAGCAGGAACAGCCGCGCCGGCTGGTAGCCGCGGCGCAGCATCACCACGGTGGCGATGATGATCCAGGCGACGCCGAGCAGGACCGCTCGCGAGGCGATCGGGGTGGCGATGCTGTACGGCAGCCAGGTCGCTGCGACCCCCAGGGCCGCGAAGAACGCCACCACGCCCAGGCAGACCTTGTCGCCTGTGGGCCAGCGCGTGCGCAGGTCCAGGAAGCTGCGTGCGAACAGCTGCATGCCGATCAGGGCCAGGCAGATCGACAGCGGGATCGAGGCGTCGGCCAGCCAGGCGGAGGTCGGCCACAGGTACTCGAAGCCATAGCCGTTGAGGGTGAACAGCACCAGTCCGAACGCGCCGGTATGCAGCAGGTACCAGAAGTAACTGGCATCGCGCAGCATCAGCCACAGCACCAGGTTGTAGCAGAGCAACGCCAGCACGATGCCGTAGTACAGGCCGTTGGAGAACTGCGCGTCGCGCAGCAGCTCGGCGAACGCCTTGGGCGTGTACAGCGCCAGCGGCACCTGCATCGAGCTTTCGCTCTGCACGCGCACCAGCAGCTCCATGCGCTGCCCGGCCGGCAGGTCGAGGCGGAAGTTGGGGTGGCGGTAGCGGATGAAGCGGTCGGCGAACGGCACGTGGTCGCCGCCGGCAGTGTGCTCCACGTGGCCGTCCGGGTGGCGGAGATACACATCGAGCTTGTCGCTCAGCGCGTATTCCTGCACCAGGATCCACAGCGGCTCGTCGCGCTGCAGGTTCTCCACCGGCAGGTGGAACCAGTAGGCGCCGGTCTGGAACCCGAAGGCCGGGTTGCCGTCGGGCAGCGGCGCGAACCCGCCGGCATGGGCCCGGGAGAAGGCCTGGTCCGGCGTGGCTTCGGCCGACGTGTCGTGCCAGTAGTGCATCGCTCCGGCCAGCGGGAAACTGGACTCGCCGGCGCCCAGGCGCAGTGTCGGGTCGCTGGCGGCGGCCGGCAGCATGCACAGGCAGGCGGCCAGCACCAGCCACCAGCCGGCCAGTCGCCTTCGTGCCTGCATGCCCCGTGGTGTTCCCATCCCCATGGCGGGGATTCTAGAGCAGCCCGCGTGCGCCGCGCATTGCATAATCGGCGGATGCGCATCCATCTCCTGCTTGGCCTGCTCTTCCCCCTGCTGCTACCCCTTGCTGCCCGGGCGTCCAACGACGCCGCGGGTTGCGTTCCGGTCACCGTGGAGGCGCCATTGCCGCTGCCGCGCGCCGCGCGCGATCCAATGCCGGGGTGCATCGTCTACCGACGCGCGCCGCGCAGCCTGGCCGGGGACTCCGCCAAGGTGCTGGTGTTCGGCGACCCGCAGGTGAAGTCCGACGACGATGTGGACTACTTCCGCCGCGACATCGTGCAGCCGTTGCAAGGCCGGCACGGTGCCAGCCTGGGCCTGACCCTCGGCGACCTGGTGGACGATGTGCCGACGCTGATGCCGGCGGTGAAGCAACTCACCGGCTCGCTGGGCGTGCCGTGGCTGCATGCCCCCGGCAACCACGACGTGGACCCGGGCGCGACCAGCGACGAGGCATCGCTGGATTTGTTCCGGCAGCGCATAGGGCCGGACACGTTCGCCCGCCAGACCGCGCTGGCCAACATCGTCGTGCTGGACGACGTGATCTACCGGCCCGGCCAGAAGCCGGCTTACATCGGCGGCTTCCGCGAAGACCAGTTCGCTTTCCTTGAACGCTGGCTGCCGACCCTGCCGCGCGACCGCCTGCTGGTGCTGGCGATGCACATACCGCTGTTCGAGGATGCCGCCAAGGACAGCTTCCGCGACGCCGACCGCCATCGCCTGTTCGCCCTGCTGGCGCCGTTCCCGCACGTGCTGGTGCTCAGCGCACACAACCACAGCCAGCGCCACTATTACCACGCCGCCGCCGACGGCTGGACGGGGGCGAAGCCGCTGCACGAATTCAACCTCGGCGCGGCCTGCGGCTCCTACTGGGCCGGCGCCCGGGACGCCGACGGCATCCCCGACGCCACCATGTCCGACGGCACCCCCAACGGTTATGCGCTGCTGACCGTGAAGGCCGGTGGCGACTATGCGCTGGCGTGGCACGCGGCCCGCGATGCCGCGGACAGCCAGATCGGCCTGCACGCGCCCAAGGTGCTGCGGCGCGGCGCCTATCCGGCCTGGGGCGTGTTCGCCAACGTCTACATGGGCGATGAAGACACCCGCGTCGAGTTCCGCGTCGATGGCGGCGAGTGGATGCCGATGAAGAAAGTGCTGCAGCCCGATCCGCGGTTGATGGCTGAGAACCGGCGCGACGACGAAGCCACCGCGCTGCGCGGCTACGACCGCTCGCCGGAAGCCGAGGTATCCGCGCACCTGTGGCGTGCCGCGTTGCCGACCAAGCTCTCTGCGGGCGAACATCGCATCGATGTGCGCGCCTTCGACCGCTGGCGTGGCGAGGTGACCGCCAGTACCAGCTACTCGCTGCTGGAGTACCAGCCCCCGCAGCCGCACCAGACGCTTCAGCCCCGCCCCTGACTTGCCCAGCCGAGACATCGGTGCGCCAGCGACAGGGGCGCTGATGGCGCGGGTCGGCCCGTGCAGCAGGTCCCCGCTTGCCAGGGCGGGCCTGCGTTGTCAGTGCGCGGGTTTGCGTACGCTCAGCCACGCGCCAAGCAGCAGCAGCGCGATGGCGATGGCCTGCGACACGTGCGGTTGGGCCTGGCCGGCGATGACCAGCAGCAGCGTGGACAGCAGCGGCGCGAGGTAGGAAAGGCTGCCTAGCAGGGCGATGTCGCCACGCTTGGTGCCGATGTCCCACAGCAGGAACGCCGCGCCTACCGGGCCGATGCCCATGCCCAACAGTGCCAGCCACTGGCCCGGTTCGGGCTGGACGGTGGTCTCGAATGCCGCGTGCGCCGCCGCGCCAAGCATGGCCACCAGCACGCAGGGCAGGGCGATGGCCGCGCTGGGGACATCGGCATGACGGCGGTTGAGGACGGAATACGCCGCCCAGATGACCGCCGCACCAAGCGCCGCGGCGTAGCCGGGCAGGTAATCGGCGTGGATGCTGACCGCGCTGCCGCGGGTGACCAGCACCACCGCCGCCGCCAGCCCCAGCAGGGTGCCGAGCCACTGTCCGCCGCGCACGCGCACGCCTGGCAGGAAACCGGCGAACAGCACGATCAGCAGCGGCCACAGGTAGTTCAGCAGGTTGGCTTCCAGCGCCGGCGCGCGCTTGAGCGCGATGAAATAAAGCGCGTGGTAGCCGAACAGGGCAGTGGTGGTCAGCGCCAGTGCCGCGGGCGGCTGCCGCAGCGCGCGCCAGCCGGCGCGGCCGCGCGCAGCCGCATGGGCAAGGCCGAGCAGGCCGGCCACGCCGAAACCGGTGGCCAGTACCTGGAACGGCGGCAGCCCGGCGGTCAGAGTGGTCAGCAGCGCCAGCGATGCCCACAGCAGGATCGCCAGCAATCCGCAGCCGGTGGCGCGGCGATCGGGCGCCTGCGGGTTCAAGCAGCGGCGTCGATGTCGGCGAACGATTCCGCGCGGGCGTGCCCGTTGGCGGCATCGCCGGTGCGCGGCTGCGGGTAGTCCTCGCGACGGTCCAGCAGCACGGTGCGCAGCCCGGCCTCGCGCGCGGCGTCGAGCTCGGCGACCACGTCGGACAGGAACAGGATCTCCCCCGGCCGTTGCGCGAGACTGGCGGCGATGGCGGTGTAACTTGCTGCCTCGCGCTTGCCGCCCACCTCGGTATCGAAGAAGCCGGAGAACAGCGGCGTCAGGTCGCCGGCATCGGTATGCGCGAACAGCAGCTTCTGCGCCGGCACCGAGCCGGACGAATACACGGCCAGCGTGTGGCCCGCCGCGTGCCAGGCGCGCAGCGCCGGCGTGACGTCGGGGTAGAGTGGCGCGGTGAAGTCGCCTTCGCGATAGCCGGCCTGCCAGACCATGCCCTGCAACGCCTTCAGCGCGGTGTGCTTGCGGTCCTCGTCGATCCAGCCCTGCAGGGTTTCCACGATCACCGCGTCCTGGCAGGCGCTGGCGGAAATCTCCACCGCCACCTCGTCCAGCCAGCGGCGCACCTCGGGTTCCTGTCCGTGTTCGCGGACGAAGGCGGGCAGCCTGGCCCGTGCATAGGGGAACAGCACGTCCTTGACGAAGGAAATCGAGGACGTGGTGCCTTCGATGTCGGTGAGGATGGTGGTCAAAGCGCCGATCCCGCTTCAAGGCGCGGGAACCGCTGCGCGATGTCGCTGCCGGTGAAATGGCCCACCCAGCCGTCCGGCTCGGTGAAGAAGCGGATGGCGACGAAGCTGGGCTCGGGCCCCATGTCGAACCAGTGGGTGGCGCCGTCCGGCACCGAGATCAGATCCCCGGCCTCGCACAGCACTTCGTACACTTTCTCGCCGACATGCAGCGAGAACAGCCCGCTGCCGGCGACGAAGAAACGCACTTCGTCCTCCTTGTGCGCGTGTTCGTCGAGGAACTTGGTGCGCATCGCCTCGCGGTTCGGGTTGTCCGGCGCGATGCTGACCACGTCGACGCTGCGGAAGCCGCGTTCGGCCACGAGGCGGTCGATGTCGGCCCGGTACGCGGCCATGATCATTTCCGGCGCGTCGCCCGGCTGCACCGGCTGCGCGGCCTGCCATTGCTCGAAGGCAACGCCGATCTTCGCCAGCTCGGCGGCGATCCCGGCATGCTCATGGGCGACCAGCAGCGGCGCCTGCGGGGCGTCATGGTGGAAGATGCGCAAACGGCTCATGTCAGGCTCCCGCGCCGCGCAGGCGGCGCATTTCCAGTTCGCAGCCGAGCAGGAATTCGAACGCGTCCAGGTGGCGGCGCGCTTCGCTGATGTCGCGGCCCCATGCGTACAGGCCGTGGCCGGCGATCAGGTAACCCCAGGTGTTGGGCTGGGTCAGTACCGCATCGACGCTCGTGGTCAGCTGGTCCATGTCCTGCGAATTCGGCACCACCGGCAGGTCGAGCTCGGTTTCGTGGGTGGTGTGGCCGCGCAGGGCCTTGAACAGTTCGTACCCGCGCAGGCGCACGCGGCCCTGGTCGGCATAGAGCAGGCCGGCGATGGTCTGGGTGGGGGAGTGGGTATGCAGCACCGCGCCCACGTCGGGGAAGCGGCGGTACAGGTGGGTATGCAGGGCGGCTTCGGCGGACGGCCGGTGGTGGGTGGCCACCGGGTCGTTGGCCATGTTGACCACCATGATGTCGGCTTCGGTCAGCCGGCCCTTGTCCTTGCCCGAAATGGTGATGGCCGCGTGGTCGGCATCCATGCGGATGGAGAAATTACCGGCGGTGGCCGGGGTCCAGCCCTTGGCGGCCAGCTCACGGGTATGGCTGATGATCTGGGCGGCGCAGCCGGCGTACAGGTTGTGGTCGAAGGCGGGGGCGTTCATCCGCGAAGTGTATTGCTTGGCGGCTCCCAGCGTCATCACGTTGCGCGCAGGATTTCAGGCGTGCATCACGTGGCCCCCCCCCGGCCCGCCAGTCGCTCCCCGATACTCGCTTGGTTGCGCGCTGCGGTGCCCGCGTGATGCTGCGGGGTTTGCGCGCGAGTGGAAGACCGGCATGTCCCTCTGCGCAATGACGAAGCCTCACGCCCTCATCGCTGCTGGCCATAGGTGCTGAACTTCTCCAGCACCCGCGCCATCTCCTCGGGCGGCAGGTCGCGGGTATGGCCCAGCATGCGTGCCAGCAGGTACTGGCGGGCCAGGTTCTCCACTTCTTCCGCCAGCGCGTAGGCTTCGGACAGGGTCTTGCCGGTGGTGACCTGGCCATGGTTCGCCATCAGGCAGGCGCGCAGGCCGCCGTCCAGCGCACGCAGGACGTTGGCGGACAGCTCGCCGGTGCCGAAGGTGGCGTAATCGGCGCAGGGGATGCGATCGCCGCCGGCCACCGCCACCATGTAGTGGAACGCCGGGATTCCCTGGCCCAGGCAAGCCAATGCGGTGGCGTGGGTGGAGTGCACGTGCACCACCGCGTTCATGTCCTGGAATGCGTGCAGGATGTCGCAGTGGAAGCGCCACTCGCTGGACGGAATCAGCTGCCCGGGCGGGCAGGTGCCGTCGGCTTCGAGATACACGATGTCCTCGGGCTGCAGGCGGTCATAGGCACGCCCGGTCGGGGTGATCAGCAGCCCGTCGCGCCAGCGGATGCTGGCGTTGCCGGACTTGTTCAGCGACAGCCCGCTGGCGTTCATCGCCCGGCAGTGGTCGATCAGGGATTGCCGGGCGGCGCGCTCGTGGTCGTGCATGGTGGTGTCCGGGTTGAAGCGAAGCGCAAAAGGATAGCGGGTGGTGACCATGCGGAAACGAAAAACCCGGCCGGAGCCGGGTTCTTCGCGGAGCGCAGTTCCTGCGATCAGGCCTGCGGACCCTCGTGGAACTTGGGTTCGGCTTCCATCGTGTTGCCGCCTTCCGGACCGGTGATGCCGCGGGCCAGGTCGCTGTGGCGATAGCCGTAGAGGGCGTACACGATCAGGCCGATCACTGCCCAGCCGAGGAACATGGCGATGGTGTAGAGCGACAGGTTCAGGAACAGCAGCAGGCAGCCGGCAATGGCCAGCGGGCAGACCACCCAGGCCATCGGGGTGCGGAACGGGCGATGGCGCTGTGGGTCGCGCTTGCGCAGGATCAGCACGCCCAACGACACCGCAATGAAGGCGAACAGGGTGCCGGAGTTGGAGATGTCGGCCAGGATGCCGACCGGGAACATCGCCGCGAACAGCGCCACGAACACGCCGGTCACCATGGTGACCACGTGCGGGGTGCGGAACTTCGGGTGCACCTTGGACAGCGCTTCTGGCAGCAGGCCGTCACGCGACATGGTGAAGAAGATGCGGGTCTGGCCGTAGATCATCATCAGCACCACCGACGGCAGTGCCAGCGCGGCGGCCAGGCCGATCGCGTTGCCCCAGCCGGCGAAGCCCATCACCTTCAGCACGTGGGCCAGCGGTTCCTTGCTGCACACCAGCGCATCGGAGCCTGCGCAGGCTGCGGCCATTTGCGGGGTGCCCGGATGGAAGGCCACGCCGTTCGCATCCAGCATCGGCTGCGAACCGATTGCGCCGACCGCACCGTAGCCCACCAGCATGTAGAAGATGGTGCAGACCAGCAGCGAGCCGATCAGGCCGATCGGAATGTTGCGGTTCGGATTCTTGGTTTCCTCGGCCGCGGTGGAGACCGCGTCAAAGCCGACGTAGGCGAAGAAGATCGATGCCGCCGCGCCCAGCACGCCGATGCCGCCCATCGGGCTGCCCCAGCCGGTGGGGAAGAACGGCTTGAAGTTGGCGTCCTGGGCCGCCGGCACCGCGATGATGATGAACGCGGTCAGCGCGACCACCTTGATCAGCACCAGCACCGCATTGACCTTGGCCGACTTGGAGGTGCCGATCACCAGCAGGCCGGTGATCACCAGCGCGATGGTGAACGCCAGGATGTTGAACGCGCCACCGTCCATCGGACCGGTCTTGAGCGCCATCGGCAGCTCCATTCCGGCGCTGGCCAGCAGGCCGTTCATGTAGCCGGACCAGCCCACCGCCACCGCGCCGGCGGCCACCGCGTACTCCAGCACCAGCGCCCAGCCCACGGTCCAGGCGATCGCCTCGCCCATCACCGCATAGGTATAGGTGTAGGCGGAGCCGGCCACCGGCACCATCGAGGCGAGCTCGGAGTAGGCCAGCGCGGCCAGCGCGCACACCACCGCTGCGATCACGAACGCCAGCATCATCGCCGGGCCGGCCTTCTGGCCCGCTTCGGCGGTCAGCACGAAGATGCCGGTGCCGATGATGGCGCCGATGCCGAGCATGGTCAGCTGGAAGGCGCCCAGCTGGCGCGTGAGGGCTTTCTTCTCTGCCGTCTCGAGGATCTTGTCGAGTGGCTTGATTCGCTGGAACAGCATCAGGTTACTCCCCCGGTTCTTGTTGTGGTCGGCCGCCTGCAGGCATGCCGCAAGCCGCCGACCTTAAACGGACAGGGGCGTCCGGCACAAGCGCCGACGGTCACGACGCGGGATAATGCAGCGCATTCAGATTCCGAGGAGCAAACCCGCGATGGACGCAGCCCTGCAAGCGGCGCTGGAAGGTTATGCCGGACGCTGGCCGGAGGAAGCTGCCACCGTCGCGCTGTTCTGCGAACTGCTGGCCGATGCCGAAGATCCGTTCCGCCGCGAGCGCCTTGCGGGTCATTTCACCGCTTCGTGCTGGCTGGTGGACCGCAGCGGAACGCGCGTGCTGCTGACCCACCATCGCAAGCTGGGCCTGTGGCTGCAGCTGGGCGGGCACGCCGATGGCCAGCGCGAACTGCCGATGGCGGCGCTGCGCGAGGCGGAGGAGGAATCCGGGCTGGCCGGCCTGCGCGTCAGCGATGCGATCTTCGACCTCGACCGCCACTGGATCCCCGAACACAAGTCCGTGCCTGCGCACTGGCATTACGACGTGCGCTACGTGGTGCATGCCGGCGAGGACGAGGCCTACACCATCAGCGAGGAATCGCTGGACCTGGCCTGGCGCCGCATCAACGAACTGGCGGCCGACCCGGCGACGGATGCATCGGTACGGCGGATGGCGGGGAAGTGGCTGGCGCGCGGCTGATCAGTACAGCACGCGCGTCCGCAGGGTGCCTTCGATGGCCGACAGTTCGTCGCGGATGGCCGCCGCCTGCGCTTCGTCGGCGCTGACGTCGATCACCACGTAGCCAACGTTCGCGTCGGTGCGCAGGAACTGGCCGTCGATGTTGACCGCGTGGCGGCTGAAGATCTCGTTGACCCGCGACAGCACGCCAGGCACGTTGCGGTGGATGTGCAGCAGGCGCAGGCTGCCCTCGTGCTCGGGCAGCGTCACCTCGGGGAAGTTGACCGCCGACAGGGTGCTGCCGTTGTCGCTGTAGCGCACCAGCTTGGCCGCCACCTCCACGCCGATGTTGTCCTGCGCTTCCAGCGTGCTGCCGCCGATGTGCGGGGTCAGGATCACGTTGTCGCGGCCGCGCAGCGGCGATTCGAAGACATCGCCGTTGGCCTTGGGCTCGACTGGGAACACGTCTACCGCGGCGCCGCCGAGATGACCGGATTCCAGCGCCGCGGCCAGCGCTTCGATCACCACCACGGTGCCGCGCGCGGCGTTGATGAGGTGGGCGCCGGGCTTCATCCTGGCCAGCTGCTGCGCGCCGATCATCCACTGGGTGGACGGGGTTTCCGGCACGTGCAGGGTGACCACGTCGGCGCGCGACAGCAGGTCGTCCAGCCCGGCCGCGGCGCGGGCGTTGCCCAGCGACAGCTTGGTTTCGATGTCGTGGAAGATCACCTGCATGCCCAGCCCCTCGGCCAGCACGCCCACCTGGGTGCCGATGTGGCCATAGCCGACGATGCCGAGCGTCTTGCCGCGCACTTCGTGGCTGCCGGTGGCCGCCTTCGACCAGCCGCCGCGGTGGCACTCGGCGCTCTTCTGCGGGATGCCGCGCATCAGCATCACCGTCTGCGCCAGCACCAGTTCGGCCACGCTGCGGGTATTGGAATAGGGCGCGTTGAACACCGGGATGCCGGCCAGCTCGGCGGCGTCCAGGTCCACCTGGTTGGTGCCGATGCAGAAGCAGCCGATGGCGATCAGGCGCTTGGCCTCGGCCAGCACTTCGGCGGTGAGCTGGGTGCGCGAGCGCAGCCCGACGATGTGTGCCTCGGCAATCCGCGCCTTCAGCTCGTCTTCGGGCAGCGCCTTGGCGTGGTATTCGATCTGGCTGTAGCCGGCGGCGCGCAGCGCGTCCACCGCGGTCTGGCTGACGCCTTCCAGCAGCAGCACGCGGATGTCCTGTTTCGGGAAGGAGGTCTTCTTCAGGGACATACGGGCGACATCCGGCGGGGTACGGATGCCGACTATAGCCAGAAAACCGGTGCTTTTGTTGCGCTGCGGCATGCTATTTTCCGGGCACAACATGCCGCAGTGGATGTTGCAGATGAAACCGTGCCGGCACTGCCGTCGCGGCCATGTTTTCCACCGGATCCCCGCCGCCATGTCCGACGCCCGCCTCGAATCCCTGCGTGCCCTGCTGCCCGAGTTGCGGCTGCTTGTCGAACCCGCCGACCTGGAACACTACGGCCGCGACTGGACCCGGCGCTGGACGCCCGCGCCGATGGCCGTTGCGCTGCCAGCCAGCGTGGAGGACGTGCAGGCCATCGTGCGCTGGGCCAATGCAGAAGGCGTGGGGATCGTGCCCTCGGGCGGCCGCACCGGCCTGTCCGGCGGCGCGGTGGCCGCCAACGGCGAACTGGTGCTCAGCCTGGAACGCATGCACAAGGTGCTGGAGTTCGATGCGGTGGATCGCACGCTGACCGTGCAGGCCGGCATCCCGCTGCAGAAGGTGCAGGAGACGGCGCGCGAACACGGCCTGCAGTATCCGGTGGATTTCGCATCGCGCGGCTCCTGCAGCATCGGCGGCAATATCGCCACCAATGCCGGCGGCATCCGGGTGGTGCGCTACGGCAATACCCGCGAGTGGGTGGCCGGTGTGAAGCTGGTGACCGGCAGCGGCGAGCTGATGACGCTGGGGCGCGGGCTGGTCAAGGATTCCAGCGGCTACGACCTGCGGCATCTGGCAATCGCCTCGGAAGGCACGCTGGGCATCATCGTCGAGGCCACGCTCAAGCTCACAGACCCGCCGCCGCCCAGCAACGTGATGCTGCTGGCGCTGCCATCATTCGAGGCGCTGATGCAGGTGTTCGCGGCGTTCCGTGCGCGGCTGCAGCTGCAGGCCTTCGAGTTCCTGACCGATGTCGCGTTGAAGCACGTGCTGGCCCACGGTGAGCCGCCGCCGTTCGAGCAGGCCCATCCGTACTACGTGGTCACCGAATTCGCCAGCGACGAGGCCAGCGAAGCCGAGGCGCTTGCTGCGTTCGAACAATGCCTGGAACAGGGCTTGGTCAGCGATGGCGTGATTTCCGCCAGCGACGCGCAGGCCGCGCAGCTGTGGCGGCTGCGCGAGGCCATCACCGAAAGCCTGGCGCGCTACGTGCCCTACAAGAACGACGTGTCGGTGCGGATCTCGGCGATGCCGGCCTTCCTTGCCGAAACACAGGTCCTGCTGGGGCGCGAATACCCGCAGCTGGAGGTGGTGTGGTTCGGCCATATCGGCGACGGCAACCTCCACATCAACATCCTCAAGCCTGACGCGATGGCGCAGGATGCGTTCGTGGCGGACTGCGAGCGCGTGACCAAGCTGCTGGCGCAGTCACTGCAGGCGCATGATGGAAGCATTTCCGCCGAGCACGGGATCGGGCTGGTGAAGCGGCCCTACCTGTCTTGCACCCGCGGCGCAGCCGAAATCGCCGCCATGCGCGGCATCAAGGCGGTACTCGACCCGAACGGAATCATGAATCCCGGCAAGCTGTTCGACCGCTGACACGCCAGCGCGCCAACATGAACCGATGCGGGCCGGCAGCCGCGGCGCGAGGCTGGATTCTCCGCGGGTTTGGATTAGTCTGCCGGCACGCCAGCACGGGCGCGCCAGTCGAGAACGCCATGTCGAAATCCTTCCTGCCCATCGTCCTGCTGCTCGCGGCCGCCCCGGCCTGTGCCGGCAGTTTTGCTTCCAGCGCTTCTTCCGCTGGCTCGGCGACCTCCGGCAGCATCTCCGGCGACGACAAGGTGGTGCTGCAGGCACGTGCGGATGCTGCAGCCTTCGTCGCCAGTGACGGCGGCATCCGCGGTGCGCGCCTGGAGGCGGCCCTGCGGCTGCTGCGTGAGCGCCGTGCCGATGCGCGCGCTGCCAGCGACATGCAGCTGGCGCAGGCCATCCTGGCCCGGTGAGCCCGCGCCGCCTCTGGTGGCGGCTGCTGTCGGCGGCAGCGCTGGCCAGCATCACGCTGCCGGCTGCCGCCTCCCGCTTGCAGGTGGAGCCGCGCGGGCTGGATGCGGCGCAGCTGCAGGCAAGCCACGAGTTAGTGGAGGAGGTCGAAGCGCGCCTGCCGCCAGCCTGGCGCGCCGCTATACCCGCCGACCTGCAACTGCGCTGGCGCGATGACCTGCCGGCGCAGGTGCATGGCCGCAGCGTGGGCCTGCAGGTCAGCCTGCGTCGCGAACTGCTCGATGGTTGGATGGCGCGTTCGCCACGGGAGGGCGCCGCAGGTGCGGCCACGCGTGTGGCGCAGGCCGCGCTGATCCACGAGCTGGCGCATGTGCTGGACCGCGGGCCGGCGGGTGGACTGTCGCGCGATCCGCGCCTGCTCGACCTTGCCGGCTGGCAGCTGCGGCCGCTGCACTTCGGCCTGCGTAGCCAGCGCAACCCGTTCACCGACCGCAGCCCGGACCGCTACGAGCTGCAGGATCCCGGCGAGTTCGTCGCGGTCAACCTGGAATGGTTCCTACTGGACCCCGGATACGCCTGTCGGCGTCCGGCACTGGCGCGTTATTTCGCAGCCCGCTTCGATTGGCAGCCACCGTCGGCGGAGTGCGCGCGGGGGCTGGTATTCCTGCAGGCCGGGAAGGACGCAGCAACCACCGGCTTCGAACAGATCGATCCGGCGCGCGTCTACGCCGTCGACTACCTGCTGGCCGAGGGCAACGGTGCGCCGATGAGCCGCTGGGGCCATGCCATGCTGCGTTTGGTGGTCTGCGCGCCCGGCCGCGTGCCGGGGCCGGACTGCAGGCTGGACCTGCAACACCACCGCGTGCTCAGCTTCCGCGCCTTCGTCGACGACGTGCAGATTTCCAGTTGGCGCGGATTGACCGGGCGCTATCCGTCGCGCCTGTTCCTGCTGCCGCTGGACCAGGTGATCGACGAATACACCCAGGTGGAGTTGCGCGGTCTGCGTTCGATCCCGCTGGCGCTGCAGCCTGGCGACATCGCCGGCCTGCTGGAGCGCGCCGCCCGGCTGCACTGGAGCTACGACGGCCGCTATTACTTCATCGACAACAACTGCGCGGTGGAAACCTGGCGGCTGCTGCGCGACGGCGTGCCGCGGCTGGCGGCGCTGCCGCTGCGCAGCATCACCCCGACCGGCCTGCTGCGGAAACTGGAGCGCAACGGGGTGGCCGATAGCGCGGTGCTGGACGACCGAGACGCGGCGCTGCGCAGCGGCTATTACTTCGAATCGGCGCAGGCGCGCTATCAGCAGATGTTCGCGCTGGCCCGTCAGCAGCTCGCCTTGCCGCAGGTGGGACTGGAAGAATGGCTGGCGCTGCCGGCGAAGCGCCGCAGCCCATGGCTGGGCCGGGGCGATCTGCGCGTGACGGCGGCGCTGCTGCTGCTGGAGGAGGCGGCGCAACGGCGGGCCGAATTGCGCGCGCGCGATGTGGCCAAGCGCCGGCTGCTGGCGCCGGGCGAGGGCAGCACGATGCACGACCAGCTGCGGCTGCTGCTGGCGGATGCCGGCTTGCTGCTGCGACCCGGTGCCTTGCAGGGTGGGGGTTACGGATTGCCGCAGGGGGAGCGTGGTGCGCTGGAGGCGCAGGCGATGCGGTTGTCGGCCGCGGTGGGCGGCGAGTGGGCGCGCCTGCGGCAGCAGGCGCAGGCGGCGCTGCCGCAGGCGCAGCAGCGCGAGTTGCAGGCGATTGCCGACAATCTGTCCGCGCTTGGCGAACGCCTGCGCCGGCTCAATCACGAACAGGGTGGGCTGGAGCTGCGCTGATCCCATGTGGTTGCAGGCACGGCCGGGAAAGGTCCGCGAACTGCGCGTGTGGCGGGAATGATTCTCCTTCATGGCTATCCGGATTGGAAACCGCGGCCGCTTGTCGGAAACTCCGTCCCGGAGTCGCGGTGTTTGATGCCGGTCAATATCCACGGATATGGCCTGGCCGATGATTCCCTTATTCCCCAAGGAGGCTTTCCACCATGAACCAACATGATTCCGGCCGCCGTCGTTTCATCGGTTATGCGGCGCTGCTGGCGCTGGCGCCGCTGGCCGCAAAGGATGTCCTCGCGCAGGCGAAGGCGCCTGCGGGCGCGCTTCCGAAGCTGCCGCTAGATAATGCCCAGGCCAAGGCGCTGAACTACGTGGAAAGCACGAAGGGGCTGGCACACAAGACCTTCAAGGCGGGCAGCGATTGCAGCAACTGCATGTTCTTCAAGGGCGCGGCGGGGCAGGCCTACGGCCCGTGCACGCTGTTCCCGCAGAACAGCGTGGCGGCCAAGGGCTGGTGCAGCGCCTGGGCCAAGAAGGTCTGAACCCGGCATCGCCTGGCGCGATGGTTGCAACCGGCGGCGCCCGATGGGCGCCGCTTTCTTTTCGTCCCGAGATCGGCGCCGGGCTGGCCATGAAAAACCCCGCCGGCAGCTGCCGGCGGGGCGGGGTAGTGCGGGTGGAGGCAATACGCCTCAGTAGACGTCACGCACCGTGTTGTAGACGTTGAATTTGCCGGTCGGGGTGACCAGGCGCTTGTCGTCCAGAACGGCCTTGAGCTTGCGGGTCCTGTCGTCCACCACCACGATCGCCGAGCGCTGGTTCTTGCCGTTCCACACCGAGAACCAGACCTCGTCGCCCTTGGCGTTGTATTCCGGCTGCACCACGCGCTTGGGGCCTTCCCCCAGGTTCGCCCATTCCGCGATCGGCAGCACCTGGTACCCCTTGGCGAGGTCGGTGGTGTCGAACACCGCGATCGACTGGCTGATCTTCGGGTCGGGGTTGAGGGTGGTGTCGACCCACAGGTTCCGTGACTTCGGGTGGGTCTTCACGAACAGCGAGCCGCCGCCCTGGCCCTTCAGCACTTCGCAGACCTTCCAGGCATAGTCCTTGTGGTTGACCGGATCGGTGGCGATCAGGGTGATCTTCTCGTTGCCCAGCGCCGAGGTCGCCCACACCGGCCCGCACTTGGGATGCATGAAGTTGGCGCCGCGGCCCGGGTGCGGGATCTTGTCGACATCGATCAGCGCGGCCAGCTTCTGGTCGCGCGAGTCCACCACCGCGATCTTGTCGCTCTGGTTGGCCGCGGTCAGGAAATAGCGCTTGGTCGAATCCCAGCCGCCATCGTGCAGGAAGCGTGCGGCATTGATCGTGGTGGTCTTGAGGTTCTCGATGTCCTCGTAGTTCACCAGCATGATCTTGCCGGTTTCCTTGACGTTGACGATGAACTCCGGGTGCTCGTGCGAGGCCACGATGGCGGCCACGCGAGGCTCGGGGTGGTATTCCTGCGTGTCCACGGTCATGCCGCGGGTGGAGACGATCTTGAGCGGCTTGAGCGTCTCGCCGTCCATGATCACGAACTGCGGCGGCCAGTAGGTGCCGGCGATCGCGTATTTGTCCTCGAAGCCCTTGAATTTGGAAGTCTCGACCGAGCGTGCTTCCAGGCCGACCTTGATCTCGGCCACCTTGTCGGGCTTGGGCAGCCACAGGTCGATCAGGTCGAGGCGCGCATCGCGGCCGATCGTGTAGAGGTAGCGGCCGGAGTGCGAGGTGCGCGAGATATGCACCGCATAGCCGGTCTTGACCACGTTGATGATCTTCTTGGTGTCGCCGTCGATCAGTGCCACCTCGCCGGAATCGCGCAGCGTCACCGCGAAGATGTTCTCGATGTTGTAGCTGTTCATTTTCTTCGTCGGCCGCTTGTCGGCGGGGACGAATTCGACGTAGCTGTCGCGCATTTCCTTCATGCCCCATTCCGGCGGCGCCGGCGGTTCATGCTGGAGGAAGCGCGCCATCGCGTCGATTTCCTTCGGGCTGAGGTCGCCCGAGGTGCCCCAGTTGGGCATGCCGGCCGGCGAGCCGAAGTTGATCAGCGCCTTCAGGTACTCGGTGCCCTTGGCGCGGGTGATGTCGGGGGTCAGCGGCTTGCCGGTGGCGCCCTTGCGCAGCACGCCGTGGCAACCGGCGCAGCGCTCGAAGAAGATCTGGGTGGAATGCTTGCGCTCTTCGTCGGTCAGCGCCGGGCCACCCTTGGGATCGTTGGCGATCGCGAGCTCGGCCGCCACCGCAAGCGGCGCGCCCTCGTATTTGGTTTCCGCCGCGGTGGAGGTGGCGTGCGACTGCGCCGTCTGCTGCGCCTGCGCGGGTGCAGCCGCCGCTGCGCCGCCGGTCGCCTTGCGATGCGCCTTGACGTGGTCTTCGTCGATCTCGAACGCCGGCGTATTGCCCCAACTGCTGGTGATATAGGTCAGCGCGTTGGCGATGTCCTCGTCGGACAGGTGGGCCATTGGCGGCATCACGTTGTCGTAGTCCACCCCGTTGACGGTGATCTTGCCGCTGATGCCCTGCAATACCGAATCAATGAGCTTGTCGCGGTCCAGGCCCTTCAGGTAGTCGGAGCCTGCAAGCGGCGGGAAAGCCCCGGCCAGCCCCATGCCGGTGGGTTGGTGGCAGGCTGCGCAATTGGCGAGGTAGGCGGCCTCCCCGGCCTCCATCTTCGTCTTGGGCGGGCGCTCGTTGGTGATCTGCGCGATGGCGTAGGCGGACATGCCGCCGAACATCGCCAGCCCCAATGCGGTCATTGCGACTTTCTTGTTCATAGGACTC
Organism: Thermomonas sp. XSG; assembly: GCF_014678725.1. Lineage (NCBI taxonomy): Bacteria > Pseudomonadati > Pseudomonadota > Gammaproteobacteria > Lysobacterales > Lysobacteraceae > Thermomonas > Thermomonas sp. XSG. The sequence goes on from NZ_CP061497.1 coordinate 2,777,630, forward strand.
CCCAGTAACGGTTGAAGACGCGATGAAGAGAAACTGCTTTCAATGCACGGTGATTCTCAGCCGGTTGCAGCCGGGCCGATCTGATTCAAATCAAATTAAATCCGTCCTCCCGGCCTAGAATCCCGGGGTCCAATTGCAGCCCATTCTCATGCGCGATTCCACAAGAAAAACCCTCTGCGGGGCAATCGCGGTCGCGCTGTCGCCGCTGGCGCATGCGCAGTCCGCCGCGGTAATCCCCGCCGAGGACGGGATCCGCTGGCTGGGCCGGGTGGTGGTGGTGGCCAGCAAGGCAGCGGAACCCGCGGCGCAGGTGGTCGGCACGGTCAGCAGCTTGGACCGCGAAACCATCGAGCGCCGCCAGGTGCAGACCATCGCCGATCTGGTCCGTTACGAGCCTGGCGTGGACGCATCGGGTGATGTTTCCCGGTTCGGCTGGCAGGGATTCTCCGTGCGTGGACTGGACGGCAACCGGGTAGGCATGGAAATCGACGGGGTGCCGCTGGCCGAGGGCTTCAGCGTGGGCCAGTTTGCCGCCGCCGGGCGCGACCTGGTGGATATCGCCGCGGTGCAGCGGGTGGAAATCCTGCGCGGCCCGGCGTCCACGCTGTACGGCAGCGATGCGCTGGCGGGGGTGGTGGCCTGGCGCACGCTGGATCCGCAGGACCTGCTGGATCGCGTGGAGGGCCAGGCTTACCTCGGGGGGAGGCTGGGCTGGACCGGGCGCGATCGCGGCCGCCAGCTGTCGGTGTCGATGGCCGGCGGCAGCGGTGCACTGCAGGGCATGCTGCTGCTGTCCCATCGCGAGGGCCATGAGGTGGAAAACGCGTCCACGAGCATGCCCGCCAATCCCGTGGACCAGTGGCGACGGAGCGCGCTGGCCAAGCTGGCATGGGATGGCGGCGTGCTGGGACGCTGGACCTTCGCGCTGGACGCCGCCCGCGGCCGCAGCGAAGTCGATATGCGCTCGTCACGGTTTGGCCCGGGGCGCCTGGCGACCACCACCGAACTGCTGGGTGACGACCGTTTCGAGCGCGATCGCGCCAGCCTCAAGGGCGAGTGGACGCCTGATGCGGCCTGGCTGGAAGCGTCGGAGCTGCTGGTTTACGGGCAGCGCAACCGCAGCCTGCAGGACACCGCCCAGACCCGCCTGGCCGACCGCGCCACGCCGTTCCCGTCGCTGCGCGAGCGCCGCTTCGACCTGCGGCAGCGCAACACCGGGCTGAAGTGGCTGGGCCAGGCGCGTTCCGAGGCTGGCGTCTGGTCGCACTGGCATGTGTTCGGGCTGGAGTACGCGCGCACCCGCTACAGCGGTTACCGCGACGGCCGCGAGATCAACCTGGCCACCGGCGCCAGCAGCAACGTGGTGCTGGGCGAACGGTTCCCGGTGCGCGATTTCCCCGAAAGCCGCAGCACCGAGTTGGGTGCGTTCTGGCAGGACGAGATCGGCATCGGCGAGACCTTCGCGGTGATCCCGGGACTGCGCTGGGAGCGCTACCGGCTGGACGCCGAGGCCGATGCGATGTTCCGTGAGGACTACCCGGACGTGGCCGTGGCCGATATCGCCCGCAGCGCGTGGACGCCGAAGCTGGGCCTGCGCTGGCGCAGCAGCGAACATTCGACCTGGTTCGCCCAGTACGCGCGCGGTTTCCGCGCGCCGCCGTTCGGTGACGTCAACATCGGCCTGTCGCTGACGCTGCTGAACTACGAAGTCCGCCCGAATCCCCAGCTGCGGCCGGAGCGCAGCCAAGGCCTGGAACTGGGCTGGCGCTGGGAAGGGCCGCGGCTGCAGGCGCAGCTGTCGGCCTATCGCAACCGCTACCGCGATCTCATCGAATCGCGTGCCAACCTGGGCATCGACCCGGTGACGCGCGCGCTGGTGTTCCAGTCGGTCAACCGCACGCGCGCATCCATCCATGGCGTCGAGGCCAGCCTGTCCTACAGCCCGGGCGCGACCAGCGACTGGGCGCTGCGCGCCGCCGCGGCCTGGGCGCACGGGCGCGACCAGGAACGCGATCGGCCGCTCAACAGCGTGGCGCCCGCAAGGCTCGTTCTTGGAGCGAGGTGGGAACCGCTTGAAGGTCGCTGGGGCGCGGAATTCGTGGCCACTGGCGTGGCCCGGCAGGGGCGCCTGGATACCAGTGCGGGCCCGCTGTTCCGCGCGCCCGGCCACGCCCTGCTGGATGCCTACGCGTGGTGGCGCTTCCGTCCCGGCATGCGTTTGGGTCTGGGGCTGCAGAACATTGCCGACCGCAGGTACTGGGACTGGACTTCGGTCCGCGGCATCGATCCGCTCGCCACCACGCCGCCGCTCGACTTCCACACGCGCCCGGGCCGCAACGTCAGCGTGACCCTCGGCATCGACTGGTAAGCGGACCTTCCGCGTAGCGGAGAGAAAGAGCGGGCGCACCCGGCCGCACGCGCCAGTGACGACGCGCGCCGCTCAGCCGACGGCGAGGCGCGCGTCCAGCCGCGCGCGGATCGCCGGCCATTCCGGCGCGGTGATCGAGTACACGTGGGTATCGCGCAGGCTGCCGTCCTTGTGGCGGCGGTGCGCGCGCATGATGCCGTCGCGCTGCGCGCCCAGGCGCTCGATCGCCACCTGCGAACGCAGGTTCTGGTGGCTGGTGTGGAAATACACCGACTGTGCGCCCAGGGTATCGAAGGCATGGCCCAGCATCAGCCGCTTGCCCGCGGTGTTGACGTGGCTGCGCCAGACCGATGCCGCGTGGAAGGTGTAGCCGATCGCCAGCGTGGGCACCGACAGATCGATGTCGTAGAAGCGGGTGCTGCCCACCACGCGACCGCCGGCGACGATCGCGAACGGCAGCTGCCGGCCGGCGTCGCGCATCGCCAGCGCCTCTTCCACCCAGCCCGGGATGCCGTCGCGGGCGGGCACGTTGACGTAGTTGATCGCGCCGATGTCGCCATCGTCCACCGCGTCCTGCAGCGCCGCGATATGGTCGCGCGCCAGTGGTTCCAAGCGCACGCCGTGGGTGGAAAGGATGGCGGGGGCGGAGGCGGTCATGGGCTATGGTGGAGTTGCAGCTGCCCGCCGTGCGGCTGGAGACGCCGCTGCGGGCAGCCGCAGGCCTTGTGTTGGCTTACTCCGCGCGGCCGCCGAATTCGCCGGTGGTGGTGTTCACCCACACCTTTTCGCCGTTGCCGATGTACTCCGGCACCATGATTTCCAGGCCGGTGGAGAGCTTGGCCGGCTTCGGTCGCTTGGTGGCGGTGCCGCCCTTGAGTTCCGGCGGGGTTTCGATGACTTCCATCGCCACGCTCTGCGGCAGCTGCACGGCCACCGGCATGTCGTCGATGATCTGGATGTAGCAGCCACTGAGGTCGTCGACGATGTAGCCGGCGGCATCGCCAACGACGTCGGCGTCCAGCGTGTACGGGGTGTAGTCCTCGTCGTCGAGGAACACGAACGCGTCGCCGTCCTTGTACGAGTAGGTCACCTGCCGGCGCGACAGCTCGACTTCCTTCAGCTCGTCGTCGCCGCCCACCGTGATGTCGAGCTTGCTGCCGCCGGGCACGCTGTACATGGTGAAGCGGAACTTGACGTTGCCGCCGCGGCCCTGCGGGCTGCTGCGCTCGATGTCGCGGATCTGGTAGACGGTGCCGTTGTGTTCGACGACGTTGCCCTTCTTGATGTCGTAAGCCTTCATGGGAGGTTCTTCTTCTGTTGTTGGAGCGCGTGGAAGATGCGTTCGTTGAAGGTCCAGGTGAGCAGACCCCAGATCAGGCCGCCGATGGCGCACAGCGGCACCGCGATGGCCAGCACCAGTGGGAGGCGAGGGTGCGACGGGCCAAGTTGCAGGGTCATGGCGATGGCCATGAATGCCAGCATCAGCCCGCCCCAGAAACCGACACCCTTGAGCAGCACGAAATGCCACATGCCGCGCGCGCGGATCGCGGGCCACTTGACCGCCGTCCAGCGTGCGGCGCGCGAACCGAAGTCGTTCACTTCGGCGCCAGCCGGGTGGCACCGTCGAGGCGGATGGTTTCGCCGTTGAGATAGGTGTTGGTGAGGATGTAGGCCACCAGGTCGGCGTACTCCTGCGGCTGGCCCAGGCGCGACGGGAACGGGATGGTGGCGGCCAGCGACTTCTGCACGTCCTCCGGCATGCCGTCGACCATCGGCGTCCAGAACACGCCCGGCGCCACGGTCATCACTCGTATGCCGAAGCGGGCCAGTTCGCGCGCCATCGGCAGGGTCATGCCGACCACGCCGCCCTTCGAGGCGGAGTAGGCGGCCTGGCCGATCTGGCCCTCATAGGCGGCCACCGAGGCGGTGTTGACGATCACGCCGCGCTCGCCGTCGGCGTTCGCTTCGTTGTGCTGCATCAGGTCGGCGCAGGCCTTGGCCACGTTGAAGCTGCCGACCAGGTTCACCATCACGGTGGTGGAGAAATGCGACAGCGTCATCGGCCCGGTCTTGCCCAGCACCCGGCCGGCGCCGAGGATGCCGGCGCAGTTGACGGCCGTGTTCAGGCCGCCCAGGAAATCCCTGGCGGCAGCGACGTTGGCGGCTACCTGTTCCTCGTTGCTGACGTCGGTCTTGAAGAAGCGGGCATTGGCTTCGCCCAGCTCGGCCACGGCAGCCGCGCCCTTGTCTTCGTTGACGTCGAACAGGGCGACCTTGCCGCCGTGGGCAACGAGGTGCCGGGCCACGGCGAAACCGAGGCCGGAAACGCCGCCGGTGATGACGGCGCGGGCGGATGCAAGCTGCATGGGGAGTCCTGCGGGCGGGAAAGCGGGGATTTTAGCGGATGGCGGTGGCGCGGCGGGCACGTCGACGGCCGGTGCGGTGTCGCTCGCGGCTCAATGCGAACGTGCTGTTCGATATCGCCGACGCGGCACCGCACCGGCCGCCGACGCGCCGCTTCTCGCAGGCGATGGGGGCGCGCAAGAAGCCTCTAGAGATCCAGCAGGTAGAACCTGTTGCAGCCGCCGTGCCCGGTGGCGCCCATCGGGCCGTCGATGCGGTGGAAGCCGCTGCGCTCGTACAGGCGCATGGCCGCATCCATGCCGGTGAGGGTTTCCAGGTAGCAGCGGGTGAAGCCGAAGCCGCGCGCGGCGTCCAGGCAGCGCGCCATCATCGCCGCCCCGGCGCCGCTGCCGCGGGCTTCCGGCAGGAAATACATCTTGCGCAGTTCGCAGACGTCGGCACCGCCGCCGGCCAGCGGCGCCACGCCGGCACCACCGAGCACGCGGCCATCGCGTTCCAGCACGAAATAGGCGTGGCGCGGCGCGGCGTAGGCGCGGCTCATCCAGTCCACTTCCGGGTCGCTGATGGCGAAGCCGCTGCCGGTGGCGCCGAATTCCGGCATCACCGTGCGGATGACGGCGGCCATCGCGGCATCGTCGTCGGCGAGGATGGGGCGGATCGAGAAATTGCTCATGCGTCGTTGCCCGGATTCAGGAGGTTCGGCTCAGGCCGCGCCCAGCGCGCGCCCGACCTTGCTGCCGGTGTCGCGGCCCAGCAGGCCGGCCAGCCAGCGTCCGGTCTCCGCCAGCAGCGGCAGGTCGATGCCGGTGTGAATGCCGAGGCCGTGCAGCATGTAGACCACGTCCTCGCTGGCCACGTTGCCGCTGGCGCCCTTGGCGTAGGGGCAGCCCCCGGCGCCGGACACCGCGCTGTCGACGACCGCCACGCCTTCCTCCAGGCAGGCCAGCACGTTGGCCAGCGCCTGCCCGTAGGTGTCGTGGAAGTGTATGGCCAGCGCGGCCATCGGCACCTCGGTGGCCACCGTCTTCAGCATCGCCCGCGCCTTGGTGGGGGTGCCGATGCCGATGGTGTCGCCCAGCGAAACCTCGTAGCAACCCATGTCGTGCAGCGCGCGCGCCACCCGCACCACGTCGGCCAGCGGTACTTCGCCCTGGTACGGGCAGCCGAGCACGGTGGAGACATAGCCGCGCACCTTCACGCCATCGGCGCGGGCGCGCTCGAGCACAGGCGAGAAGCGCTGCAGCGATTCGTCAATGCCGGCATTGGTGTTCTTCAGGTTGAACGCTTCGGAGGCGGCGGTGAACACCGCAACTTCCTGCGCGCCGGCTGCGCGGGCGCGCTCATAGCCCTGTTCATTGGGCACCAGCACCGGATAGCTGATCCCCGGTGCGCGGGTGATGCCGGCCAGCACCTGTGCGGCATCCGCCATCTGCGGCACCCATTTCGGGCTGACGAAGGCGGTGGCCTCGATGCTGGCAAGGCCGGTCCTGGACAGCCGGTCGATCAACTCGATCTTGGCGGCGGTACCGATGTCGACCTTCTCGTTCTGCAGGCCGTCGCGCGGACCGACTTCGACGATGCGGACATCAACGGGCAAGGGCATGTCAGGGTTCCTGTGGCTGCGTGGTGACGGCCGGTGCCGGGACGCGCCGGATCCGGGCCAGCGGCTGGTTGTCGAAGAAGGGGTGCCGCGCCAGCAGCGCGGCGATCCGGTCGGCGTCCCCGGCCACGAAATTGCGGCGGAGGGGCGATTCCGCTTTCGCCTCATCCGGTGGGATCGGGGCGCTGTAACCCTCGAGGTCGCCGCGCTGGATCGCGGCGGACACCCAGGCGTGGTCCGCCTCGTACAAGCTGATGGTGTCCCCGTCGCGTTCGTAGCGGAACAACAGCAGGCCGCAGCGCGTCCTGCCTTCGCCGGCGCAGTCTGGCCCTTCGCCCGGCTTGAACCGCAGGTACTGGTGGCCGCCCGCGTCGATCAGGGTCAGGTCCAGCGGCTTTTCCTCCCCGTTGGCGATGACGCTGCGGCAGCCAGGCAGGATTTCCAGGGCACCGGCGTCCGGCGGCAGCGCCTGGCTGTCCTTCGGAATGCGCTGCCAGTAGCCGGGCCAAGCCGGATCGCAACGGGTAACCGCACCCGCCGGGAGCGATTCGAATACGGTCATGGAGCAGCCGGCGAGCCCTGCCTGCAGTAGCAGCAACAGCAGGCTGGCGGCGTTCCTGCAGGTCATGGTTCGAGGGTGGCGAGCACGGCATCGGCTTCGACGAACTCGCCGGCCTGCGCGCGGACTTCCGCAAGCACGCCGTCGCGCGGGGCCTTCAGCGCCAGCTCCATCTTCATCGCCTCCAGCACCAGCACCACGTCGCCGGCCTGGACGGCGACGCCGACGCTGGCCTGCACCAGCACCACCCGGCCGGGCATGGGCGCGCGGATGCGGCTCTCCGCGCTGGCATCGGCGCCGGCCAGGCTGCGGTACATCGGCTCCACGCGCAGGCGCAAGCGCGCATCGCCGTCGTGCACCAGCACGTCGTCGCCGTCCGGCATGGCGCGGAAGCGGCGCATGCCGCCGTCCAGCCGCAGGGTCAGCGCGTCGCCATGCAGCCGCGCGCCGGACACCACGTGGGTAACGCCGTCGCGTTCGATGCGGTATTCGCCTCCATGGCCGTGCGCGGTCAGTTCGATGCGCTCGCCGTTGCCAAACGCCAGCCGGCGGGTGCCGGCATGGCCCAGCCGCCAGCCGTCGGCGCTGGCCCAGGGCGAAGTGGGATCGGTGGCACGCGCGGCGGCGTCGCGGGCGGCGGCTTCCTGCAGCAGCAGCTGCAGGGTGGCAGCGGCGAGCAGCAGCGCGGTGTCCTCGCGCGGCGGGGCGAGGAACTCGTCCAGGTGCCGGTCCAGGTAGCCGGTGTCGATGGTGCCGCCGACGATCGCCGGATGCCGCACCAGTCGCTCGAGGAAGCCGACATTCGATTTCGGCCCGCGGATCACGCACTGCGCCAGCGCCTCGCGCAGCCGTGCAAGCGCGCGCGGGCGGTCGCTGTCGTGGACGATGATTTTGGCGATCATCGGGTCGTAGAAGATGGTGACGTTGTCGCCCTCGACCACGCCGGAGTCGATGCGCACGTGCGCCGACGGCGCCGGCAGGTGCAGCGTCTGCAGGGTGCCGGAGCCGGGCAGGAAACCGGCATCGGGGTCTTCCGCATACAGCCGCACTTCGATGGCATGGCCGCGCTGGACGATGTCCTGCTGGCGCAGCGGCAGCGGCTCGCCGGCGGCGATGCGCAGCTGCCACTCGACCAGATCCAGCCCGGTGACTTCCTCGGTGACGGGATGTTCCACCTGCAGGCGGGTGTTGATTTCCATGAAGTAGAAACCGCCGTCCTGCCCGACGATGAACTCCACCGTGCCGGCATTGGCGTAGTCGATCGCGTGCGCGGCCTGGACTGCCGCCGCGCCCATCGCAGCCCGCAGTTCGGGGGTAAGGAAGGGCGAGGGCGATTCCTCCAGCACCTTCTGGTAGCGCCGCTGGGCCGAGCATTCACGCTCGCCGAGGTAGATGGCGTTGCCGCGGGCGTCGCCGAAGATCTGGATCTCGATGTGGCGCGGATGCTCGATGTAGCGTTCCAGCAGCACGCGGTCCTTGCCGAAGGCGTTCTTCGCCTCGCGCTGGCAGCTTTCCAGATTGGCGGCGAACTCGCCGGCCGCGCGCACGATGCGCATGCCCTTGCCGCCGCCGCCGTGCGCGGCCTTGATCATCAGCGGGTAGCCGATGCGATCGGCCTCGCGCTGCAGCAGGTCGGGCGACTGGTCTTCGCCGGTATAGCCGGGCACCACAGGCACGCCGGCGGCGGCCATCAGGTCCTTGGCGCCTGCCTTGCTGCCCATCTTGCGCATCGAGTTGCCCGACGGGCCGATGAAGGCGATGCCGGCGGCCGCCACCGCGTCGGCGAAGTCCGCGTTCTCGGAGAGGAAGCCGTAGCCGGGATGGATCGCCTGCGCGCCGGTTTTCTTCGCCACTTCGAGGATGGCATCACCGCGCAGGTAGCTGTCCTGCGGGCGCGAACCGCCGATGCAGTACGCCTCGTCCGCCAGACGCACGTGTTGGGCGTCAGCGTCGGCTTCCGAGAACACGGCGACGGTCCGGATGCCGAGCTTGCGCGCGGTGCGGATCACGCGGCAGGCGATCTCGCCGCGGTTGGCAATCAGGATGGTCGAGAACATCAGGCTTGGATCCAGTTCGGCTTGCGCTTGTCGAGGAAGGCCGACAGGCCTTCTTGGCCCTCGGGCGAGACCCGCAGGCGGGCGATCAGGGCGGCGTTGTCGGCGTCGTGTTTCGCGCCGTCGGCATGGGCGCAGACAGCGCGCACCAGCTGCTTGGCGGAAGCGGACGCCACCGGGCCGGCCTTGAGCAGCAGGTCGATCTGGCGCTGCACGGCCGCGTCCAGCGCGTCGGTGTCGACGACTTGGTGCAGCAAGCCGATGCGCAGCGCCTCGGCGGCGTCGAAGATCTCGGCGGTGGCGAAATACCGGCGCGCCTGGCGCGGGCCGATGGCGCTGATGACGTAGGGCGAGATCACCGCCGGCAGCAGGCCGAGCTTGCTTTCGGTCAGGCCGAATTTCGCCTCCGGTACGCCGATGGCGATGTCGCAGCAGGCCACCAGCCCCACGCCGCCACCGAACGCCGCGCCCTGTACGCGGGCGATGGTCGGCTTCGGCAGCGCATCCAGCGTGCGCATCAGGCGGGCGAGGGCGAGCGAATCCTCGCGGTTCTCGGCCTCGCTGGCGGCAGCCATCCCGCGCATCCAGTTCAGGTCGGCGCCGGCCGAGAACGAGGGGCCCTCGGCTTCCAGCACCAGCACCCGCACCGCGGGATCGTCGGCCAGCTCGGCCAGCGCGGTAGTCAGGCCGGCGATCAGGCCGGCGTCGAAGGCGTTATGCACCTGCGCGCGGGTCATCCGCAGGCGGGCGACGGCGCCATCGCGGTCAAGTTGCAGGGCCTGGCTCATGGGCGGATCGATCGCTCCGGAATTTGATCCAACACATGATAGCGGCAGCGCTGGAATGCTAGAATTGAGAACAATTCCCATTTGTCCCTGCGGTGCGGTTTCCATGCGATTGACCGAACTTCCCAAGCGCAAGCCGGCCGTCGTCGAGGCCGTCGAGGAGCAGGCGCCCAACGACCCGGTGGCGCGCCGCCTGCGTGAGCTCGGCTTCGTTGCCGGCGAGGGCGTGGAGGTGGTTGCCGCGGGGCCGCTTGGCGCCGAGCCGCTGCTGGTGCAGGTGGGCTTCACCCGTTTCGCCCTGCGTCGCGCCGAGGCCGCGCGGGTGCGCCTGCGCGCCAGCGGGAGCGCAGTATGAGCGAAGCCGCCGCACTGCCGCGCATCGCCCTGGTCGGCAACCCGAACTGCGGCAAGACCGCGCTGTTCAATCTGCTGACCGGCAGCCGCCAGAAGGTGGCGAACTACGCCGGCGTCACCGTCGAACGGAAGGAAGGGCGGCTGCTGTCGCCGTCGGGCCGCGGCTACGCCGTGCTGGACCTGCCGGGCGCCTACAGCCTCAACGCCGCCAGCCTGGACGAAGCGGTGACGCGCGACCTGATCCGCGGCTTCTATCCGGGCGAGGCCGCGCCCGACCTGCTGGTCTGCGTGGTCGATGCCACCAATCTGCGCCTGCACCTGCGCTTCGCGCTGGAGCTGCGCGCGCTGGGACGGCCGGTGATCGTGGCGCTCAACATGATGGACGCCGCGCGCCGGCGCGGCATCGCCATCGACGTGGACGTGCTGCAGCGCGAGCTGGGCTTGCCGGTGGTGGAAACGGTGGCGGTGCGCCGCGACGGCGCCCGCGCGCTGCTGGACCGGCTGGAAGGCCCGCTGCCGGCGCTGCCGGAATCGCGCGAAGCGTTGGCCGACGAGGCCCTGCACGAGGAAGTGCGCCGGCTGCTGGCGCTGGCGGTGACCATGCCGCGCCGTACCGCCGCCATCGACGACGCGTTGGACCGCTGGCTGCTGCATCCGGTGTTCGGCCTGCTGGCGCTGGGCGTGGTGATGTTCCTGATCTTCCAGGCGGTGTACGCCTGGGCCACGCCGATGATGGACGCCATCGAGGCCGCCACCGGTTGGTTCGGCGGGCTGGTGGGCAGCACCCTGCCGGACGGCCCGCTGCGCAGCCTGCTGGTGGACGGGGTGATTGCCGGCCTGGGCGGCGTCATCGTGTTCCTGCCGCAGATCATGGTGCTGTTCGCCTTCATCCTGGCGCTGGAAGAGTCCGGCTACCTGCCGCGCGCCGCCTTCTTGCTGGACCGGATGATGGCGGCGGCGGGTCTGTCCGGGCGCAGCTTCATCCCGCTGCTGTCCAGCTTCGCCTGCGCGGTGCCGGGGATCATGTCGACGCGCTCCATCCAGGATCCGCGCGACCGCATCGCCACCATCCTGGTCGCGCCGCTGATGACCTGCTCGGCGCGGCTGCCGGTGTACGCCCTGCTGATCGGCGCGTTCGTGCCGGAGAAGGACGTGGGCTGGTTCAACCAGCAGGGGCTGGTGCTGTTCGGCCTGTACGCGGCCGGCATCGTCAGCGCGCTGGCGGTAGCGTGGACGATGAAGCTGTGGCGGCGTGACAAGAGCGAGCATCCGCTGTTGCTGGAACTGCCGTCCTACCGCGTCCCGCACCTGCGCGACCTGGCCATCGGGCTGTGGGAGCGGGCGATGATCTTCCTCAAGCGGGTGGGCGGGATCATCCTCGCGCTGACCATCCTGCTGTGGTTCCTGCTGTCCTTCCCGGGCGCGCCGTCCGATGCCACCTTGCCTGCGATCGACTACAGCTTCGCCGGGCGCATCGGCCACTGGATGACCGCGGTGTTCGCGCCGATCGGCTTCAACTGGCAGATCTGCATCGCGCTGATCCCGGGCATGGCCGCGCGCGAGGTGGTGGTGTCCTCGCTGGCGACGGTGTACGCGCTGTCGGCGGCCAGCGAGGATGCGACGATCCAGGCGCTTACCCCGATCATCCAGGACCAGTGGTCGCTGGCCACCGCGCTGTCGCTGCTGGTGTGGTTCATCTACGCGCCGCAGTGCATCTCCACCCTGGCGACGATCCGGCGCGAGACCCATTCGTGGAAGCAGACGGCGTTCGCCGCCGGCTACCTGTTCGCGCTGGCCTACCTGGCGTCGTTCGCCACCTACCGGATCGCGCTGGCGCTCGGGGCAGGCGGATGACCACGGGGCTGCTCGCGCAATACCTGGTCATTGCGCTTGCGGTGCTGGCCAGCGTGGTGGTGGTGATGCGCAAGCAGTTCCCGAACGCCACGCGGCGCCTGCGTATCGCCATCGCCTTGCCGCTGCTGCGCGAGGGACGGCCCGCATGGCTGCGCGCATTGGCGAGGCGGATTGCGCCAGCGGGGCAGGGCGGCGGCAGGGATTGCGGGGGCTGCAACGGCTGCGGGTAGCAGCCCAAGCTCCACGCTTCCGCCGATGCGCCGCCGGCGCATAAAGAACAAGGCCCGCATGCGCGGGCCTTGTGGTGGTGCAGCAACCGCGCCGGCGGTTACTTCTTGGCTTCGTCGGCTGCCTTCTCCGCCTTGTTGGCCACTTCATCGGCGGCGTCCGCCGCCGACTGCGCGGCGTTGGCGGTGGCGTTCGCAGCATCGGCAGCGGCCTCGGCGCTGGCCTGCTTGGCGGCATCGGCCGCCTGCTCGACGTTGGCGCCGACCTCGCCGACCGCCTCACCGGTCGCGGCGGCGGCTGCATCGGTGGCCTGCGACGCCGCATTCGCGGCGGCATCGGCTGCCTGTTCGGCGGCAGCGCTGGCCTCGGCGGCCTCGTTCTGCGCGGTGGCGGTTTCGTTCTTGCAGGCGGTCAGCGCCAGCGTGGCCGCCACCAGGGCAACATAGAGTTTGGCGTTCATCAACAGACTCCTGGGTGTGGAAAATGGCGATCCGGCGCCGCGTCGTCGACGCGTTCCCGGACCGTGGAACCGCACGCAAGGGCGGCGACCCGGATCTTAGAAGGGGGTTTGTGAAGACGGGATGCAGGCCGATCAGGCCCCAGCAGTCCCCGGTCTTGCAGCGGCTAGTGTTTCAGCCTGCGCTTGCCCGGCGAGGCCGGCACCGCTTCCACCGCCACGCTGAAGCTGCGCGACTCGCCCGGGAACACCGCGCCCACGCCGACCACGTGGCGTCCCACTTCCTCATCGCGCTCGTTGCGGATCACCACCACCATGGTGTACTCGAACGCGCCGTCGTCCGGCGCGTTGAGGGTGCCCTCCACCTTCAGCGGGACGAAGCGCTGGGCCGCGTCCGCGGCGGGCGCGTCGAAACGCAGGTGCCCGCGGCAGGCCGGGCAGACCGCCGAGCTTTCCAGGATGGTCGCCTTGCAGTGCGGGCAGGTGCGGGTGGCGCCCGCCACGCCGGGGCGCGCCGCGCTCATGCGGCGCTGCCGCTCTCCGCTTTCGCCGCCGGCTTGTCGTCCTTGCCCCAGCCGCACTCGACATGGCCGCGGATGCGGCTGCCGGCGGCCACGGTCAGGCTGCCGGCCTTGAGATCGCCGTTGATCGCACCGCTGGGCAGCACGTCCACCTGCTGCGCGCTGGTGATGTTGCCGTCCAGCTCGCCGGCCAGCGTCACCTTGTTGGCCGACACGCCGCCGGACACCTTGGCGCCCTGGTCGATGGTCAGGTTGCCCTGCACCTTGATGTCGCCCTTGAACTTGCCGGCGATACGGACGTGGCCGGCGCCTTCGATCTTGCCCTCGATGGCTAGGTCGGCGGCGATCACCGATTCCCGGGCAGCGGGTTCAACCGCCCGGATCGGCGCGGGTGCCGCCGGTGCGGGAGCGGGCTCGACGGCCGGCTGTGGCTCGGGTGAACCAAGCTCGAAGCGGGCGGGCTCGCTGGCCTTGGCGGCCGGTGCGGGGTCTTTCCAGATGGCCATGCACGGATCTCCTCGGGAAGAGGGGTCGAGGCTACCACCGATTTGCGACGACTTCCTTGCTGAATACGATAGGTTGCTGTTGCAACCCATTGAATGCGATGGAAGTCACATCGCCCGTCACATGCGGAACACGCCGAAGCGGGTGCGCTCCTCGATCGGCGCATTGAGCGAGGCCGACAGTCCCAGCCCCAGCACGCGGCGGGTGTCGGCGGGGTCGATGATGCCGTCGTCCCACAGCCGCGCGGTGGCGTAGTAGGGGTTGCCCTGGTCCTCGTACTGCTGGCGGATCGGCGCCTTGAACGCCTCTTCCTCGTCGGGCGTCCACACCCCGCCGCGGGCCTCGATGCCGTCGCGCTTCACGGTGGCCAGCACGCTGGCCGCCTGTTCGCCGCCCATCACGCTGATGCGTGCGTTCGGCCACATCCACAGGAAGCGCGCGCCGTAGGCGCGGCCGCACATCGCGTAATTGCCCGCGCCAAAGCTGCCGCCGATCACCACGGTGAACTTGGGCACGTGGCTGCACGCCACTGCGGTCACCATCTTGGCGCCGTCTTTCGCAATCCCGGCCTGCTCGTACTTCTTGCCGACCATGAAGCCGGTGATGTTCTGCAGGAACACCAGCGGGATGCCGCGCTGGTTGCACAGTTCGATGAAGTGCGCGCCCTTGAGCGCGCTCTCGGCGAACAGGATGCCGTTGTTGGCGACGATGCCGACCGGGTAGCCGTGCAGGTGGGCGAAGCCGGTGACCAGGGTCTTGCCGTAGCGCGCCTTGAATTCCTGGAACTCGCTGCCGTCGACGATGCGCGCGATCACCTCGCGGATGTCGAACGGCCGGCGTGCGTCCTTCGGCACGATGCCGTACAGCTCCTCGGCCGGGTACAGCGGCTCGCGCGCGGGTTGCGTCGCTACCGGCACGACCTTCTTGCGGTTGAGGGAACCGACGATGCCGCGCGCGATCTCCAGCGCGTGGCGGTCGTCCTCGGCGAAATGATCGGCCACGCCGGAGATGCTGGTGTGCACGTCGGCGCCGCCCAGCGTTTCGGCATCCACCACCTCGCCGGTGGCGGCCTTCACCAGCGGCGGGCCGCCGAGGAAGATGGTCCCCTGTTCCTTGACGATCACCGATTCGTCGCACATCGCCGGCACGTACGCCCCGCCGGCGGTGCACGAACCCATCACCACCGCGATCTGCGGGATGTTCTCCGCGCTCAGCCGGGCCTGGTTGTAGAAAATCCGGCCGAAGTGTTCCTTGTCCGGGAACACCTCGTCCTGCAGCGGCAGGAAGGCGCCGCCGGAATCGACCAGGTAGACGCAGGGCAGGCGGTTCTCGCGGGCCACTTCTTGCGCGCGCAGGTGCTTCTTCACCGTCATCGGGAAGTAGGTGCCGCCCTTGACGGTGGCGTCGTTGGCGACGATCACGACTTCCTGGCCCATGACCCGGCCAATGCCGCAGACCATGCCCGCGGCCGGTGCGGCATCGTCGTACATGCCTTCGGCAGCGAGCGGTGCGATCTCGAGGAACGGCGAGCCCGGATCGAGCAGGGCGTCGATGCGCTCGCGCGGCAGCAGCTTGCCGCGCTCGGTGTGCTTGGTCCGGGCCTTTTCGCCGCCGCCGTCGGCCGCGCGCGCCAGCCGGCGGTCGAGTTCGGCCACCAGTTCGCGGTGGAAGGCGGCGTTGTCGAGGAAGTCCTGCGAACGGGTGTCGAGTTGCGAGGTCAGCGCGGGCATGCGGGCGTCCGGTACGGCGGCGGCAAAACGCCAAGGATACCGCCTGCACCGGCTGCCCCCGTACGGGCCGGCTGCCGCAGTCTGCGACAATAACCGGCTATCCACCTCCTTACGCGCCGTGGCCCGCCTCGACCAGACCCCCAAGACCCTCGACGTCCTCCATCTCACCCACGATGGGCGTGGCGTCGCCCGCTGGCCGGAGGGCCACTCGCAGGCCGGCAAGGCCGTGTTCGTTGCCGGTGCGCTGCCGGGTGAAACCGTCTCCGTGCAGCAGACCGCGCGCTCCAAGCACTTCGACGAGGCGAAGACGTTGGAAGTGCTCGCCGCATCGCCGGACCGCGTGACGCCGCGCTGCCCGCATTTCGGCGTCTGCGCCGGCTGCGTGCTGCAGCATTTGTCCGAAGACCGGCAGATCGAAGCCAAGCAGCAGGTGCTGCTGGACAACCTGCAGCGCATCGGCCACGTGGCGCCGGCCGCGGTGCTGCCGCCGCTGCGTGGGGAGGCCTGGGGCTATCGGCGCAAGGGCCGCTTGTCGGTGCGGCGGGTGGAAAAGAAGGACAAGACGCTGGTGGGCTTCCGCGAAACCGACCCGCGTTTCGTCGCCGACCTGCGCGAATGCCATACCGTCATTCCGCAGCTGGGCTTCAAGCTGGACGCGCTGGGCGCGCTGGTGGACGGCATGGACGCGCGCCGCGACATCCCGCAGATCGAATTCATCGCCGGCGATGCCGCCATCGCGCTGGTGTTCCGGCACCTGCAGCCGTTGTCCGAGGCGGACCGGGCGAAGCTTGCCGCGTTCGGGCAGGCGCATGGGTTCGCCATCTTCCTGCAACCAGGCGGCAACGATTCCGTGCATCCGCTCGGCGGCGAGGCGCCGCAGCTGTCGTTCCGGCTGCCGCAGTGGGACGTGGAACTGCTGTTCCGCCCGCTCGATTTCATCCAAGTCAATGCCAAGTTGAACGAGGCGATGATCGCCCGCGCGCTGGACCTGCTGGACGTGCAGCCGGGCGAGCGCGTGCTGGACCTGTTCTGCGGGCTGGGCAACTTCACCCTGCCGCTGGCGCGCGCGTCCGGCGACGGCGCGGTGATCGGGGTGGAGGGGGACGCCGGGCTGGTGGCGCGGGCGCGTTTGAATGCCGAACACAACGGCATGGGCAACGTGCAGTTCTTCGCCGCCGACCTGGCCCAGGACCTGGCCGGACAGCCGTGGCTGAAGCAGGGCTTTGACAAGCTGCTGCTGGACCCGGCCCGCGCCGGTGCGATCGAGGTGCTCAAGCAGCTGCCGCTGAAGGGCCTGAAGAAGATCGTCTACGTCAGCTGCCACCCCGGCTCGCTGGCGCGCGACGCCGGCTGGCTGGTCAACGAGGCCGGCTGGACGCTGCGAGAAGCGGGGGTGATGGACATGTTCCCGCACACCGCGCACGTGGAATCCATCGCGGTGTTCGATCCGCCGAAGAAGAACTGAGCATGGGCATCGAGATCGAACGCAAATTCCTGCCGCGCAGCGACGGCTGGCGCACGGCGGCGCATAAGGTGGTGCCGATGGCGCAGGGCTACCTCAACGACCTGGCGCTGGTGGATTCCGGGGCGATGCGGGCCTCGGTGCGGGTGCGCATCGAAGGCGAAGCCGCCTTCCTCAACATCAAGTCGCGCGAACTGGGCACTACCCGGCAGGAGTTCGAATATCCCGTGCCGGTGGCGGAGGCCCGCGCGCTGCTGAAGCTGTGCGTCGGCGGCCTGGTCGAGAAGAACCGCCATTACGTCGAGCATGCCGGGCACCTGTGGGAAGTCGATGAATTCCTCGGCGACAACGCAGGGCTGGTGGTGGCCGAGATCGAGCTGGCGGGCGAGGAAGAAACCTTCACGCAGCCCGACTGGGTCGGCGCCGAAGCCACCCACGCCGCGCGCTACTACAATCTGGCGCTGGCCTCGCGTTCGTTCTCGCAGTGGCGCGACGACGAGCGGCAGGCGCAGGACCTCATGGAAGGACGCTGAATGCTGCTGATCGGTATCACCGGGCACGAACTCACCGCGCGCGAGCGCGACTGGCTGCAGCACGACGCCTGCGCCGGCTTGACCCTGTTCGCGCGCAATTTCGCCTCGCGCGCCCAGGTGGCGGAGCTGACGCAGTCGATCCGCGAAGCCGCGCCGCGCCCGCAGCTGATCTGCGTGGACCAGGAAGGCGGGCGCGTGCAGCGCTTCCGCGACGGCTACACCAAGCTGCCGGCGCTGCACGGCTTCGAGGCGCTGTACCAGCGCGATGCCGGGGCGGCGCTGGCGCTGGCCCGCGAGCACGCCTGGCTGATGGCCAGCGAGATGCGCGCCAGCGGCGTGGACCTCAGTTTCGCCCCGGTGCTGGACCTGGCGCGCGGCAACCGTGCGATCGGCGACCGCGCGTTCGCCGCCGATCCCGAGGTGGTGGCCGCGTTCGCCCGCGTCTACGTGCAGGGCATGCACGAAGCCGGGATGGCCGCCACGCTCAAGCACTTCCCCGGCCATGGCTCGGTGCTGGAAGACACCCACCACGATGCGGCCATCGACCCGCGTCCGCTGGACGAGATCCGTGCGCACGACCTGGTGCCGTTCGCCGCCGGCATCGCCGCCGGCGCCGACGCGGTGATGACTGCGCACGTCACCTATCCGCAGGTGGCCGCCGAGCCTGCCGGCTGCTCGCGGCGCTGGATCGAGGAGATCCTGCGCGGTGACGTGGCCAACGGCGGCCTGGGCTTCCGCGGGGTGGTGTTTTCCGACGACATCGGCATGGCCGCCGCCGGCGCGGTGGGCGGGATCAAGGCGCGCATCGACGCGCACCTGGACGCCGGCTGCGACGTGGTGCTGGTCAGTCACACCCAGCAGGTGGACGAGGCGCTGGCGGCGATCGAAGGCCGCCGGCTCAATACGATGGCGCTGGTCGGCCTGCTGGGTCGCGGTGCGCTGGGCTGGGACGGGCTGCTGGCGGATGCGCGCCGCACCGACGCGCAGGCCCGGCTGGAAGACGTGCGCGCGCCGTCGCTGGCAACCGATGTGCTGTCGGGCGCTACCAACATGGGAGACGTAGCATGAGTACACCGAAGCTGGGCGATGCATTGGCATCGTCGCAGGTCCTGTTCGACCGCCCGGCGCTGGAGCATGCCATCGTGCGGATGGCTGGCGAGATCCGTGCGGCCTACGGCGACGGCGAGGTGCCGCTGTACCTGACGGTGATGAACGGCGGGCTGCCGTTCGCCGCGCAGCTGGCGTTCGCGCTGGGCGAGCGCGGGCTGGACCTGCAGTTCGACTACCTGCACGCCACCCGCTACCGCGGCCAGACCAGCGGCTCGGGCCTGGCCTGGCTGCACCGTCCGGCCACGCCGATGCACGGGCGCAAGGTACTGCTGGCGGACGACATCCTCGACGAGGGGCATACCCTGCTGGCGGTGAAGCAATGGTGCGAGGACCAGGGCGCGGCCGAGGTCCGGATCGCGGTGCTGGCGGAAAAGGTCCACGACCGCTGCGTCGAGGGCATCGCCGTCGATCACGTCGGCGTGCAGGTGCCCGATGCTTACGTTTTCGGCTACGGCATGGACTACTACGAGCAGGGCCGCAACCTGCCGGCGATCTATGCGCTGGGCGATTGATTTTCCACCCCCTCCGTTTCGCGTAGCGAAGGGGAGGACTGGGGAAGGGTGCTTTCCAGCGTTGCGCGAACAGCAACCCCCTCCCAACCTCCCCGTGCGCTGCGCGCAAGGGGAGGAGCAGGACAGGAGCACTGCATGAGCATCGAACTCGCCGTCATCGGCGGCACCGGCGTCTATGCGCTGGGCGAACTGGCCGACGTGGAAAGCCACCAGCCCGTCACGCCCTACGGCGCGCCGTCCGGCCCGGTGCGCATCGGCACCTTCGCGGGTCGGCGGGTGGCCTTCTTGGCCCGCCACGGCGAAGGCCATTCGCTGCCGCCGCACAAGATCAACTATCGCGCCAACCTGGCTGCGCTGAAAGCGCTGGGGGCCCCCCGCGTGCTGGCGCTGAACACCGTCGGTGGCATCACTGAGCGCTTCGGCCCGCGCGTGCTGGCCTGCCCGGACCAGCTGATCGACTACACCTGGGGCCGCATCTCCACCCTGTGCGAAGAGCCGGGCAGCGAGGTGCTGCACGTCGATTTCGGCGATCCCTATACGCCGGCGTTGCGCCGGCAGGTCATCGCCGCGGCGGAGCAGGCCGGCGTGGCGCTGGTCGATGCTGGTTGCTACGGCGCCACCCAGGGCCCGCGGCTGGAAACCCGCGCCGAGATCGCACGCATGCGCCGGGATGGCTGCGATCTGGTCGGCATGACCGGCATGCCCGAGGCCGGGCTTGCGCGCGAACTCGGGCTGGACTACGCCTGTCTGGCCATCGTCGCCAACTGGGCGGCGGGAGCAGGACCCGACGTGGAAGAGGTCATCACCCTTCAGGATGTGCTGGACAACGTCGAGATGGCGATGGCCGGCGTGCCCGGGCTGTTGCGACGCCTGCTGGCGGGTTGACCGTCAATCGGCGGGAAATCCGTTCTGGAGGATTGCGCGGGCATGGGGCTGTTGCATACTCGCGCCGTGCCGACGCACGGCACGACCGATCCAGTCCATCACCACGCGCATTCGCAAGAGGTCTTCGCAACCATGCAGTACGGCACCGTGAAGTGGTTCAACGACGCAAAGGGTTTCGGTTTCATCGCCCCGGAGGACGGCAGTGCCGACGTGTTCGTGCATTTTTCCGCCATCGACTCCAAGGGCTTCCGCAGCCTGCAGGAAGGCCAGCGGGTCAGTTATGAAGTGCAGCAGGGCGCGAAGGGCGCCCAGGCCGCCGGGGTCAAGCCCGCCTGAGGTCGATGCACGCCAGCAAATTCCCGACCCCGCCAAGTGCGGGGTTTTTTGTGTCGGAATGGAGGCAGGTTCCGCAAAAGAAAAAGGCCCGCCGGTGAGGGCGGGCCTTTCCGTACCGGCTGGAAGCCGGCAGGCGATTACTTCGCTTCGCCTTCGGCAGCCGGAGCGGCAGCGGCGTCGGCAGCCGGAGCAGCGGCGTCGGCCGGAGCAGCAGCAGCGTCGGCAGCCGGAGCAGCGGCGTCGGCCGGAGCAGCGGCGTCAGCAGCCGGGGCTTCGGCAGCCGGAGCGGCTTCGGCGGCAGCGGCGTCGGCCGGAGCAGCGGCTTCGTCAGCCGGAGCAGCGGCGTCGGCGGCCGGAGCCTCTTCCTTCTTGCAGGCCGACAGAGCGAGGACGCCAGCGGCGAGGAGCGCGAAAAGCTTGGTGTTCATGAAAATCTCCTGGGAGGGTTGACTGAAAATGCAGCGGTTTTGGGATCAGACAACGCCAGTGCGCTTAGCGATCCGGCAGGCGCCGGCGGGTCGTTCACTGACTCGAAACAGCCCCGGGGTTCCGGGACACGAAAAAGCCGCCGGTATGCCGACGGCTTTCCCGATTTTTGGGTAACGAATCGGGCGAGATGTTCTCCGCCTGGTCCGATTACTTCTTGGCTTCTTCAGCCGTGGTCGCAGCCTGCTCGGCGGCGTCGGCAGCAGCCTGGGCCTCGGCCGGGGCAGCAGCGGCGTCAGCCGGAGCGGCTTCCGCCGGAGCGGCGGCAGCGTCAGCCGGGGCTGCTTCGGCCGAAGCGTCGGCAGCCTGGGCGGCGGAGTCGGCGGCGGCCTGGGCGTCAGCGGCCGGGGTCTCGGCGCTGGCGGCGGCGTCGGCGGCCGGCTCGGACTTGCTGCACGCGGTCAGGGCCAGGCCCAGCGCCATCGCCAGCAGGATCTTGTTGATCGACATGATACGGTTTCCTCGTCGTGAATAATCTGGAGCAACGCAGACAATGCGTGCTCCACCATGATGACAAGCCGTAGCCGCGTGTCAAGCGGTTGGCTGTATTTTTTTCATTCCGGGGCCTGGAAGGCTTATGCCAGCTCGATCGCCATGGCGGTCGCTTCGCCGCCGCCGATGCACAGCGAGGCCACGCCGCGCTTGCCGCCGCGCGCCTGCAGGGCATGGATCAGGGTTACCAGCAGGCGTGCACCGCTGCAGCCGATCGGATGGCCCAGCGCCAGCGCGCCGCCGTTGACGTTGAGCTTCTCGTGCGCGATGCCGAGGTCGCTCATCGGCGCCATTGCCACACAGGCGAAGGCCTCGTTGACTTCGAACAGGTCCACGTCCGCCACGTTCCAGCCCGCCTTGGCCAGCACCGACTGCACGGCCGCCACCGGGGCGGTGGTGAACCACTCCGGCGCCTGCGAATGGGTGGCATGGGCGACGATCCGGGCCAGCGGCTTGGCCCCGGCGGCAGCCGCGGCCTCGGCCGACATCACCACCAGCGCTGCGGCGCCGTCGGAAATCTTGGAGGACGAGGCGGCGGTCAGCACGCCATCCTTGCCGAAGGCCGGACGCAGCTCGGGGATCTTGTTGAGATCGATCTTGCCGGGCTCCTCGTCCCTGTCGATCACCACCTCGCCCTTGCGGGTCTTGACGGTGACCGGGACGATCTCGGCGGCGAACGCGCCGGCGGCCTGCGCGGCCTGGGCACGGCGGGCGCTCTCGGCGGAGAACGCGTCGATGGCGGCGCGGTCATAGCCGTACTTGGCGCAGGCGGCATCGCCGAAGATGCCCATCGCCTTGCCATCGTAGGGGTTGGTGAGGCCGTCGTAGGCCATGTGGTCGAGGAACTCGGCGCTGCCGTAGCGCACGCCGGTGCGCGAACCGTTGAGCAGGTGCGGGGCGTTGGTCATCGACTCCATGCCGCCGGCGACGACCGCATTGGCCGAGCCCGCCTTGATGATGTCGTGGGCCAGCATCACCGCCTTCATGCCCGAACCGCAGACCTTGTTGACGGTGGTGGCGCCGGCGGCGTCGGGGATGCCTGCCGCGCGCATGGCCTGGCGCGCGGGCGCCTGGCCGAGGCCGGCCGGGAGCACGCAGCCCATGATGACCTCGTCCACCTGCCCGGTGGCCAGCCCGGACTGCGCGAGCGCGCCGGCGATGGCGGCGCTGCCCAGCGTCGGCGTGGGCGTGCCGGTGAACTGGCCGAGGAAGGAACCGATGGCGGTGCGCTTGGCACCGACGATGACGACGTCGCTCATGGAAAGCTCCGGTTGCGTGGGGCCGGACGGGCCGGCAAACCCCGATTATCGCTCGAAAACGCGCCCATGTTGCGGTGCCGCATTCAGCTGGTGCGCGCGCGTCCGGCGTTGCGCGAACGGCCGAGTGGGCTTACAAAGTCGCCATCCAGAAAACCGTGCCGGACGGCGCGGTTGCGTATCGAGTCGGGGAAGAAATGGACAGGAATCTTGCATCGCAGCGGCAGCTCCGGCTGGCCGGAACCTTGTTGCCTGCCGCCATCGCGCTGGCGTTGTCTGCCTGTGGCGGGGGTGGGGGTGGCAGCAACGTGCGGCCCACGCCGCCGCCGGTCACGCCTTCCGGTCCTGGCTTCACTCCGACCGTCGCCAACGATGCGTCGCTGGCGGTCAACCCGCCCTCGGTCCCGACGCTCGCCGGCCCGATTTCCCTTGCCAACAACAGCCTCAACCGCCACCTGCTGCTGACCAATGCGGCTGGGGCGCTGGGCGCCGGGCTCAAGGGGCAGGGCATCACCATCGGCCTGCTCGACTCCGGCGTTAACCGCAATCACCCAACCCTGGCCGGCCGCGTCACCCAGAATTTCATCAATATCTGCACGACCGCCGCCTGCGGGAACGATCTCAGCGTGGACGACAAGGTTGGCCACGGCACTACGGTGGCTTCGCTCGCGGCCGGCCGGCCGGCGGTCGGCAATTACCTCAACAGCGACGGCAGCAACAGCGGGCAGACCGATACCTGGGGAGGCGGTGTCGCCCAGAACGCCAACATCGTGTCCTCGCGCATCATCAGCGACGCGCCGCCGAAGGACGACGGCTCCGGTGCGGGCAACGAGATTCACGCGGGTGAAGGCCTGGGCGAGGATTTCGTCTATCTGCACAAGCAACTGGCCGACGCCGGCGCGAAGATCATCAACAACTCCTGGGGTGGGCTGTACTGGAGCGATCCGGCGCTGTCGCAGGAGCTCGCCACCGCCTACAAGGACTTCACCGTCAATCGCGGCGGCATTATCGTGTTCGCCAACGGCAATAGCGGTCGTGACGCGCGCTTCCGCCCCCAGCCTTCCGACAACGCGATGCTGCCGACGCTGGCCAACGACGCCGTCCTCGAAAAGGGCTGGCTCACGGTCGGTGCGCTGGACCCGGCCAATCCGACCCGGCTGACGGATTACTCGCAGGAATGCGGGCCGGCGATGAACTACTGCCTGGTGGCGCCAGGCAACGTGGTGTTCATCGATCCGGATGCGACCTCGCAGGCCACCAGCGGCCTGTATCAGGGCGGCGGCACCTCCTATGCGGCGCCGCAGGTATCGGGTGCGGCGGCGGTGGTGTGGGCGGCGTTCCCGTACTTCAGCAATGACCAGGTGCGGCAGGCGATCTTGGGCGGTGCCAAAGACCTGGGCGTGCCTGGCGTCGATACCGTGTTTGGCTGGGGCCTGCTGGACGTGACCAGGGCGGCGATGGGGCCGAGCAATTTCGCCTGGGGCGATTTCAGCGTGGCGTTCGCCGGCAATTCGGTATGGCGCAACGAGATCATCGGCAGCGGCGGGCTGGTCAAGGGCGGCAGCGGCACCCTGACCCTGACCGAGGCGGGGCGCTTCACCGGCGCAACCCAGGTCAACGCCGGCGGGCTGGACGTGCGCAAGGGGCTGCGGTCGAACCTGGCCATCGCCAGCGGCGCCACGGTGTGGGCCAGCGGCGCGTTCGCGGGCAACGTGACCAACAACGGCGCCTTCCTGAGCGGTGCCACCACGCCGGCGAGCATCGCCGGCAATTTCAGCCAGTCCGGCAGCGGCAATCTGGGCGTGTGGCTGGGCAGTGCGCTGAAGGTCACCGGGTCGGCCAGCGTCAACGGCACCATGTCCATCCTCGGGGTGAAGAGCGGTTACACCACCACGTCGAAGGAAACCCTGATCAACGCCACTGGCGGCGTCACCGGCACCTTCGTCTCGCTGCGCGCGGCTGCCAACGTGTTCCTTGACGCTGCACTGGCCTACGACCCCAATAACGTCTTCCTCAACATCAATCGCATCGACGTGACCAAGGCCGTGGCGGGAATGGGCCTGACCGGGGCCAGCCTGGCCTCGGCGGTGCGGGTGGAGTCGGCGATGCAGGCGATCGACCTGCAGTTGGGTGGGCGCGGTCCGGCCGGGATCGGTGCGGCGTTCATCGACGCTGCGGGCGCGCTGCAGCAGTCGGCCAGCGTGGCCAATGCGGATGCCTCGCTGCGCAGTCTGTCCGGCGAGCTGCATGCGGCCTCGGCGGCGATGACCTTCGATGCCATCGACGCCGGGCGCCGCGCGCTGGGCCAGCGCGTCGATGCGCTGGGGCAGGCGCCGTCGCGGGCCGGGGGCTGGGTGCGCGATCTCAGCGCGAGCGGCGAGCTGGCCCGGGCCGGCTTCGGCCAGTTGGGCATGGACGCGACCGGCAGCATGATCGGCAACGACTGGCGCCTCGGGCGCAGCGCGGTGGTAGGCGTGGCGATGAACCGGCTGGAGCAGTCCGGCTGGCTGGACGGCAGCGGCGATCGCAGCCGGGGCCACCAGCGCGAGGTGCAGTTGTACGCGGCCGGCTGGCGCGATGGCTGGCAGGCGCAGGCGCAGCTGGCCTCGGGCACCTTCAGTCGGCAGATGCAGCGCGAGCTGCTGCTGGGCGGGCTGCGCGATGCGGCCGCCACCCGACTGTCGGGCGATTACCTGGCGGCGTTCGGCGAGATCGGCCGGCGCTTCGATGCAGGCGCGCTGGCGCTGGTGCCGTACCTGGGCGCGCAGTTCGTGCGCGTGGCCAACGACGGCTTCGTCGAAAGCGGCGAAAGCGGTTTCGGACTGCGTGCCAACGCCTGGGACAGCCAGCGCTGGCAGGGCTTCGCCGGTCTTCGCGGCGAACGTGCCTGGCGCGTCGGCGGCGTGGACCTGCGCGCCGATGCCCGCGCCGAGTGGCAACGCACGCTGTCGTCCCATGGCCAGCTGTTCGACGCCAGCTTCACCGGCGTGGAGCAGTGGGCGCCGCTGCAGGGAATGGCACTGGGCGAACGCAGCCGGTTGTTCGGGCTCGGCCTGAACGCGGCTTTCGGCAGCAGGGCCACCTTCCGTTTCGATCTCAGTCGCCGCAACGGCGACTACGGTACCGACGGCATGGCATCGCTGTGGGGGTCGTACCGGTTCTGATCCGGCCCCGCCCCGCGCCCGTGCCAGGGCTCGGGGCGGGGAATGCGGCCGCAGGGTGCCGTGCTTGCGGGTCGACTGACGCGCGACGGAATTTCGGGCCTTGCCGGCGCATAGGCGCCGGGCGTGGGGCGGTATGCGGTGGTCAGGCCATCCTGGCGTCGATCGCGGCCGCCATTTCGCGGCGGCGGAACACGAAATCCCACAGGCTGCCGCCCATCTGCCGCCAGAGCACGGCGGAGCGCAGCGCGGCCAGCAGCAGCGCGCGGATCTCGGCCACCACGCCGGCCTGGCCGAGGTAATGCGGGTTGCCCTGCACCATCACGCGCGGGCGCAGGTTGCTGATGGTGTCGGCGTAGAGTCTTGCCAGTTCGGCGATGACGTCCGGATGCACGCTGCCTTGCGCCTTCGCCTCGCCGGCCAGCTGGCGCAGTCCTGCCTGCACCTTCAAGGTGATGCCGCCGCTGCGCACGAAGCGGCGCTCCAGTTGCAGCACGGCCAGCGCCAGCCTGCCCAGCGCCTCGTCCTTGTTGCCCTTGGAAAGGTAGTCGCGCAGCAGGCGCAGGCCGCCGCGCAGGTCGCCGGCGTCGCCGTAGACGGCCTCGGCGCTGCTGGCGTCGATGCGGAACACACTGTCCAGCGCGGCCTGCACCTGGCGGGTTTCCGATTGGCCGGTGTCGGCGATCCGCCGTACTTGCGCCAGTGCCTGTACCAGGCCGGCAAGGGCAAGCACGCGGTCGTCGATGGGGTTGCTCATGCGGGAGTCGTCTCGCTGGTATCCGGGGTTGGGAAGGGCGCGTCGGTGGAGGCGATCACCGCGCCGCCCAGGCAATGGTCGCCATCGTAGAGCACCACCGATTGACCGGGGGTGACCGCGCGCTGGGGGCGGTCGAAGCGCACGGCAACCGTGCCGTCGTCCAGGACTTCGACCTCGCAAGCCTCGTCCGGCTGCCGGTAGCGGGTCTGCGCGGTGCAGGCAAAGCGCGCCGCCGGAGGACTGCCGGCGATCCAGTGCGCGGCTTCGCTGCGCAATGCGTGCGACTGCAGCCACGGGCTGTCGTGGCCCTGGTCGACGTACAGGATGTTGCGCTCCACGTCCTTGGCGACCACGAACCACGGCGCCTGCGGGCGGCCGCGCACGCCGCCGATGTTCAGGCCTTCGCGCTGGCCCAGGGTGAAATAGAACACGCCGGGGTGGCTGCCGATGCGGCTGCCGTCGGGCGTACGCATCTCGCCTTCGCGCGCCGGCAGGTACTGCGCCAGGAAGCTGCGGAAATCGCGCTCGCCGATGAAGCAGATGCCGGTGGAATCCTTTTTCCCGGCCGTGCGCAGGCCGTGTTCCGCGGCGATCCGGCGGATCTCGCTCTTGTGCAGGCCACCCAGCGGGAAATGGGTGGCCGCCAGCTGGACCTGGCCCAGCTGGTGCAGGAAGTAGCTCTGGTCCTTGCTCCGGTCCACCGCGCGCAGCAGGCGGAAACCGTGTCCGTCGTGGTCGACGCGGGCGTAGTGGCCGGTGGCGATGGCATCCGCCCCCAGTTCCCGCGCCGCGTCGAGGAAATACTTGAACTTGATCTCGCGGTTGCACAGCACGTCCGGGTTGGGCGTGCGGCCGGCGGCGTATTCGTCGAGGAAATGGCGGAACACCCCGTCCCAGTACTCCTTCGAGAAGTCGCGGAAGCGGATCGGAATGCCGAGCGCCCCGCAGACCGCCACCGCGTCGCGGCGATCGTCCTCGGCGCGGCATTCCCCGGATCCGTCGTCGGCCCAGTTCTGCATGAACAGTCCGGTGACTTCATAGCCCGCATCGCGCAACAGCAGCGCGGCGACCGAAGAGTCGACGCCGCCGGATACGCCGACGACGATGCGGCGCCCGCCGTCGTTCATGGCAGCTGCCGCACCAGCGACAACGGGTGGCGGTTGCCGCCCAGGTAGTCGGCGACCGCGCGCCAGACCAGCGGACTGCGGTGGCGCGGGGCCTCGGCCTGCAGCTGCTGCGGCGACAGCCACAGCGCCCGCACGATGCCCTCGTCCAGGGGCGCGCCGGGGATCTCCTCCAGCGGTTCGGCAGCGAACGCGAAGCGCAGGTAATGCCGGCCGGTTTCCGGCGCCTTCCACTGATAGGTCCCGACCAGGTGGGTGATCCGCACGTGCCAGCCGGTTTCCTCGCGGGTTTCGCGCAGCGCGGCGTCCACCAGGCTTTCGTCGGGCTCCAGATGGCCGGCGGGCTGGTTGAGCACCAGGCGGCCACCCACTCGTTCCTCCACGCACAGCAGCTGGCCGTCACGCGCCACCAGGGTGGCCACGGTCACGTCCGGCTGCCAGAAACGGCCTTCGCGATAACTCATGTCAGAGCTCGTCCTTGGCGCCGGACAGTTCGATCTCCTTGTTGTCGGCGGTTTCCGCGGCGATGTCGATGGCGGCCTCCAGCTGGGTGGCGTCGACGCTGTCGGGCAGCTTGATCACGTAATAGAGCACGTCTCCGGCGATTTCCCACGCGCCGATCTTCAGGGTGCGGCTTTCGGCGAGCAGGTCCATCGCCTTGGCGGCGACGGCATCCGCGCCCACCTTGCCGGCGGGCGAGAATACCTCGCGCACCATCAGGCCCTGGATCGATTCGCTGGCGCCGGAGACGAACACCAGCTGGGTCCGGTGTTCGGCCTTGTAGGACACGACGACCTTGTAATCGCCGTCCCCATCGATCTCGTACCTGATGCCGCGCGCGTCCAGGCGCGCCTGGACCGACGCATCGCCGGCCGTGGAGGGGGGCGCGGCCAGAGCGAACAGAATGGCGGCGAGCAGGGGCAGGCGCATGGAGGCTCCGGTGCGTGGGTTGATGGGCGGTGCGACGTATAATTTGCCCATGCCGAACCAGCCCGACAAGCCGCAGCGCGATCACGACCACGGAACCGTGGTGGCGCCGGCGCGCCCGGAAGTGGCTCGCCCGCCGCAATACACCGTTCTGCTGCTCAACGACGACTACACGCCGATGGACTTCGTGGTCGACGTGCTGATGCGGTTTTTCTCGATGGGGCTGGAGCGCGCCACCCAGGTCATGCTGCACGTGCATACCCGTGGCCGCGGCGTATGCGGGGTGTTCACCCGCGAGATCGCAGAATCCAAGGTGGCGCAGGTCAACGAGTACGCCAGGCTGAACCAGCACCCGCTGCTGTGCACGATGGAGCGGGCCTGACCGGGATCGGCACTTGTCCCGGGGCCGAATGCGCCCTACATAGGAGCTGACGTACCCGAAGGCAGGTTTTCATGTTCAGCAAGGATCTCGAGCAAACCATCGGCCAGTGCTACAAGCGCACCCGCGAGGCGCGCTATGAGTTCATGACGGTCGAGCACCTGCTGCTGGCGCTGCTGGACAACCCCTCCGCCGAGGCGGTGCTGCGCGCGGTGGGCGCGGACCTGCCGCGGCTGCGCGAGGAACTGGACAACGCCATCGAGGTGTCGGTCAGCCGCTTCGCCGACGACGATGGCCGTGACACCCAGCCCACCCTAGGCTTCCAGCGCGTCCTGCAGCGCGCTGTTTACCACGTGCAGTCCTCCGGCAAGAAGGAGGTCACCGGCGCCAACGTGCTGGTGGCGATCTTCGGCGAAAAGGACTCGCACGCCGTGTATTTCCTCAACCAGCAGGACGTGCACCGGCTGGACGTGGTCAATTACCTGTCCCACGGTATCGCCCGCAACGAGGACGAGCCGGGCCAGTCCGCGCAGGACGGCGAGGGCAAGGCCGAGGCCGGCGAAGGCGAGGGCAAGGGCGATCCGCTGACCGAATTCGCCAGCAACCTCAACGAGGCCGCAGCGGCGGGCAGGATCGATCCGCTGGTCGGCCGTGCCGACGAGATCGAGCGCACCATCCAGGTGCTGTGCCGCCGGCGCAAGAACAACCCGCTGTACGTGGGCGAATCCGGCGTCGGCAAGACCGCGCTGGCGGAAGGTCTGGCCAAGCGGATCGTCGATGGCGAGGTGCCGGACGTGCTGGCGGACGCGGTGATCTATTCGCTCGACCTGGGCGCGCTGGTGGCCGGGACCAAGTACCGCGGCGATTTCGAGAAGCGCCTGAAAGGCGTGCTGGCGGCGCTGAAGAAGCAGCCGGGCGCGATCCTGTTCATCGACGAGATCCACACCATCATCGGCGCGGGCGCCTCCAGCGGCGGCACCATGGACGCCTCCAACCTGATCAAGCCGGTGCTGGCCAACGGCGAACTGCGCTGCATCGGTTCCACCACCTTCCAGGAATACCGCGGCGTGTTCGAGAAGGACCGCGCGCTGGCGCGGCGCTTCCAGAAGATCGATATCGTCGAGCCGACCGTGGGCGAGGCCGTCGAGATCCTCAAGGGGCTGAAGCCCAAGTACGAGGCCCACCACGACGTGGCCTACGCCGACGAGGCGATCCGCGCCGCGGTGGACCTGTCGGTCAAGCACATCGGCGACCGCCTGCTGCCGGACAAGGCGATCGACGTGATCGACGAAGCCGGCGCGCGCCAGCGGCTGCTGCCGGCCGACACGCGCAAGCAGCTGATCGACGTGGAGGAAATCGAGACCATTGTCGCCAAGATGGCGCGCATCCCGGCCAAGCAGGTGAGCGCGTCCGACAAGGACGTGCTGCAGCATCTGGAGCGCAACCTGAAGATGGTGATCTTCGGCCAGGATCCGGCCATCGAGACCCTGTCCAGCGCGATCAAGCTGGCGCGCTCAGGCCTGGGCAATCCCGACAAGCCGATCGGCAACTTCCTGTTCGCCGGCCCCACCGGCGTGGGCAAGACCGAGGTCACCCGCCAGCTGGCGATGCAGCTCGGCATCGAGCTGATCCGCTTCGACATGAGCGAATACATGGAGCCGCATTCGGTCAGCCGCCTGATCGGTGCGCCCCCGGGCTATGTCGGCTTCGACCAGGGCGGCCTTCTGACCGAGAAGATCGTCAAAACGCCGCACTGCGTGCTGCTGCTGGACGAGATCGAGAAGGCGCACCCGGACATCTTCAACATCCTGCTGCAGGTGATGGACCGCGGCACGCTGACCGATACCAACGGCCGCGAGGCCAATTTCCGCAACGTGATCCTGGTGATGACCACCAACGCCGGTGCCACCCAGGCGGCGCGGCGCAGCATCGGCTTCACCAAGCAGGACCACAGCCCGGACGCGATGGAGGCGATCCGCCGCGGCTTCACCCCCGAGTTCCGCAACCGGCTGGACGCGGTGGTGCAGTTCCAGGCGCTGGGCTTCGAGCACATCCTGCGGGTGGTGGACAAGTTCCTGATCGAGCTGGAAACGCTGCTGCACGAGAAGCAGGTGACCCTGACCGCCACCCCGGGCGCGCGCGAATGGCTGGGCCAGCAAGGCTTCGACCCGCTGATGGGCGCACGCCCGATGGCGCGGCTGATCCAGGACAAGATCAAGCGCCCGCTGGCCGACGAACTGCTGTTCGGCAAGCTGGTCGAGGGTGGTCGGGTGGCGCTGGACGCGGTGGATGGCGAGCTGGTGCTGGACGTGCAGGCCGAACCCGAAAAGCTGCTGCCGGCGATGCTGGCCTGACGCATCCCGGGCATGACATCAACGCAGGAGGCCGCATGCGCACCATGGTCGCCGTCTTCGCCCTCGCGTTTGCGGGCGCTTCCTCCGCCGGCAACGACAGGCCGGCGCAGCACCCGGAGCACGAGATCGTGTTCGCCGCTGCCAGCCAGTTGCTGTCCTGGTGCGAACAGGAGGCGCGCGCCCAGTACGCGGGGCAGGGCGTCACCACCTACCAGTGGACCGGCCGTCACTTCGAAAGCGGCAACACCCTGCATGCGGAAGGCAAGATCCGGGCAGGGGGCGAAGACGTGCCGGTGACCTGCGTCGCGGCAAGGGGCGCACGTGAGCGCCACGCCACCATCCGGATCGGTCCCGCTTCGTGATGGACGCCGCAGGCTTCGGCGGATCCGCGCTGCGCGGCGCCGGCTGACATCCAGCGCCTTCCTTCGATGCATCCCTCCGCCCGCCTGCACCTGCTGCCCGTTGCCGTGGCCGCCGCCGAAGCGGGCGCGCAGGGGCAGGACTGGCTGACCGACGCTGAGCGCCAGCGCCTGCAGGCGATCACCTCGCCGTCGCGGCGCGACACATTCCTGGCCGGACACTGGCAGGCGCGCGTGCTGGCGGCGCAGTGGCTGCAGCTGGACGTGGGTCGGATTGCGCTGGACGCGCACGCGGATGGCCGGCCGCTGCTGCGGGTGGATGGCGATGCCGCGCCGCTGCAGGTGTCGCTGAGCCACAGCGGCAACTGGCTGGCACTGGCGCTGGCCGACGCGCCGGTAGGCGTGGACGTCGAACTGCCGCGGCGCGTGCGCGACTGGAACGCGCTCGCGCGCTTCGTGTTCTCACCGGAGGAATGCGAGCGCGTAGAAGCCGCGGACCCGGCGATGCGCGCCGACGTCTTCCACGCGCTGTGGACGTTGAAGGAGGCGCACGGCAAGCGTAGCGGCGCGGGCCTGCAACCCCGCGCCGCGCGCGCGCTCACTGCGCGGCCTGCCAGCCCGGCCGCTGCGGAAGCGTTCGGTTGGCGCTTCGGCAATGGCGCGCTGGCGCTGGCGCTGACGCCCGGAACGCGGCTGGAGCGGATCGAAGGCGTGGCCGGGTCGCCGGCCTGCTGGCACTTCACCGAGAGCGTCGGGAACTCGCAGGGTCAGGATTGACCGGCTGCGGCATCCCCCTTATCTTGGGGTCGTCGGTTCTGGCGGGCACAACCTGTCGGATGAAAAGGGAAGCCGGTGCGGCGTGCATTCTTTCGGAATGGCGCGCCAATCCCGGCACTGCCCCGCAGCGGTAGGTGGAGACGAAGTCGCGATTCGCACTGGGGCGGTGGCCCTGGGAAGCGGCGACCAAGGCGGTCGGGCCCATGGCCCGCCACATCCACGAGTCCGAAGACCTGCCGACAGCCGCGCGAAGCACGCCGCGCGGTGCCGGCCGAAGAATCTCCGGGGGGAGATGGCTGGTGCAGCAGGGTCGCCGTGCACGCAGGCCGTGCCGGATCGCAGGCCGTGCGACACCGCGCTTCCACCCTGACGTTTCCGATGCCATCCGCGCCTGCGAGGGACAGGCCGGGCCCGTGCATCCGCATGGAGACGCCAGATGTCACAGACCTTGATTGCCGAAGCGCCCGCCGAAGCCCCGGCCGCCGCGCCCGCGTTCGACCTCACCCCGCCACCCACCGCCACCGCCATGGCGGTGACCAAGCGCAACGGCAGCACCGAGCCGGTCGATCTCAACAAGATCGTGCGCGCCGTCCAGCGCTGCTGCGACGGGCTGCATGCGGTGGATCCGATGCGCGTCGCCACCCGCACCATCTCCGGCCTGTACAACGGCGCGACCACGCAGGAGCTGGACGAGCTGTCGATCCGCACCGCCGCGCTGCTGATCGGCGAAGAACCCGAATACGGCCGGCTGGCCGCGCGCCTGCTGGCCAACACCATCACCAAGGAAGTCTCCGGCCAGGAGATCCACGCGTTCTCGCAGTCGGTTGGCCGCGGCCACGAAGTGGGCCTGATCAACGACCGCCTGCTCGGCTTCGTACAGGCCAACGCGCGCAAGCTCAACGATGCCATCGACCCGGCGCTGGACCTGGGTTTCGACTATTTCGGCCTGCGCACCCTGTACGACCGTTACCTGCTGCGCCACCCGCACACCCGCAAGGTGATCGAGACACCGCAGCAGTTCTTCCTGCGCATCGCCAGCGCCTTGAGCGAGGACGTGCCGGAAGCGTTGGCGCTGTACCAGCGGCTGGGCCACCTGGACTACCTGCCGTCCAGCCCGACCCTGTTCAACGCCGGCACCCGCCATGAGCAGCTGTCGTCGTGCTTCCTGCTGGATTCTCCGCAGGATTCGCTGGAGTCGATCTACGCGCGCTACGGCGAGATCGCCCAGCTGTCGAAGTTCAGCGGCGGGATCGGCGTGAGTTATTCGCGGGTGCGTTCGCGCGGCTCGCTGATCCGTTCCACCAACGGCCATTCCAACGGCATTGTTCCGTGGCTGAAGACGCTGGATTCGTCGGTGGCGGCGGTCAACCAGGGCGGCAAGCGCAAGGGCGCAGCCTGCGTCTACCTGGAAACCTGGCATGCCGACATCGAGGACTTCCTGGAACTGCGCGACAACGCCGGCGACGAGGCGCGCCGCACCCACAATCTCAACCTCGCCAACTGGGTGCCGGACCTGTTCATGCAGCGGGTGGAGGCTGGCCAAGACTGGTCGCTGTTCGATCCGCACGCGGTGCCGGAGTTCACCGACCTGTACGGCGCGGATTTCGAGCGCGCCTACCTGCAGGCCGAGGCGCAGGGCAAGGCGGCGCGCACGATCCCGGCGCGCAAGCTGTACGCGCGGATGATGCGGACGCTGGCCGAGACCGGCAACGGCTGGATGACCTTCAAGGACAAGTGCAACCGCGCCGGCAACCAGACCCTGCGCCCGCACAACGTCATCCACCTGTCCAACCTGTGCACCGAGATCCTGGAGGTCACCAGCGCCGAGGAAACGGCGGTGTGCAACCTCGGCTCGATCAACCTCGCGCACCACCTGGACGCGCATGGCGATTTCGATTTCGAGAAATTGGCCGAAACCGTGCGGTTGGCGGTGCGCCAGCTCGACCGGGTGATCGACCTCAATTTCTATCCGATCGAACCGGCCCGCCGCGGCAACCTGCGTTGGCGGCCGGTGGGGCTGGGCTGCATGGGCCTGCAGGACGTGTTCTTCCGCATGCGCCTGGCGTTCGACTCGGAACCGGCGCGCGCGCTGTCGAAGCGGATTGCCGAGGAGATCTACTTCCACGCGCTCGACACCTCCTGCGAATTGGCCATCGAGCGTGGCGCGCATGCTTCGTTCGCCGATACCCGCGCCTCCGTCGGCGAGCTGCAGTTCGATGCCTGGGGCGTGGCGCCGGAACATGCAGGGCGCTGGAACACCCTGCGCGAACGCATCCGGCAGCACGGCTTGCGCAACTCGCTGCTGATCGCGATTGCCCCCACCGCCACCATCGCTTCGATCGCCGGCTGCTACGAATGCGTGGAGCCGCAGGTATCCAACCTGTTCAAGCGCGAAACCCTGTCCGGCGACTTCCTGCAGGTCAACCGCTATCTGGTCGCCGAGCTCAAGCAGCTGGGGCTGTGGACGGCGGAAATGCGCGATGCGATCAAGCTGGCCGAAGGCTCGATCCAGGACCTGGCGCAGATCCCGGAGACGCTGCGCATGGTCTACCGCACGGTGTGGGAGTTGCCGATGCGCAGCCTGATCGACATGGCCGCCGAGCGCGGCGCATTCATCGATCAGTCCGCTTCACTCAACCTGTTCATGGAAAGCCCGAGCATCGGCGCGCTGTCGTCCATGTACATGCATGCGTGGAAGCAGGGCATCAAGACCTGCTACTACCTCCGCTCGCGCCCCGCCACCAGGATCGCCAAGACCACCGTGTCCGACTACAGCCCTGCACAGGCGGTGGCCTGCTCGCTGGAAAACCCGGAAGCCTGCGAGGCCTGCCAGTGAACGCCCCCCAATCCCGCCAGATGCTGCTCGACCCCGGTTTCGAGCTGACCCTCCGCCCGATGCGCTATCCGGGCTTCTACGAGATGTACCGCAACGCCATCCGCAACAGCTGGACGGTGGACGAGATCAACTTCCAGATCGACATCGCCGACCTGCACGCAAAGATGTCGCCGGCCGACCGCCACCTGATCCATCGGCTGGTGGCGTTCTTCGCCACCGGCGATTCCATCGTCTCCAACAACCTGGTGCTGAACCTGTACCAGCACCTCAATGCGCCGGAAGCGCGCATGTACCTGTCGCGCCAGCTGTACGAGGAGGCGCTGCATGTGCAGTTCTACCTGACGTTGCTGGACAACTACCTGCCCGATCCGGAAGAGCGCTTCAAGGCGTTCGCGGCGGTGGAGAACATCCCGGCCATCAGGAAGAAGGCCGAGTTTTGCTTCAAGTGGATCGATTCACTGCAAGACCTGCGGCGCATCGAAACTCGCGCGCAGCGCCGCCAGTTCCTGCTCAACCAGATCTGCTTCGCCGCCTGCATCGAGGGCCTGTTCTTCTTCGCTGCCTTCGCCTACGTCTACTACTTCCGCTCGCGCGGGCTGCTGCCGGGGCTGTCGTCCGGCACCAACTGGGTGTTCCGCGACGAAAGCTGCCACATGGACTTCGCCTTTGAATGCGTGCGCACCATCCGCGCCGAGGAGCCGGACCTGTTCGACGATGAGATGGAGCGGCAGGTGCGCGACATGCTCGCCGAGGCCATCGAATGCGAGGTGCAGTTTGCCGAGGACGTGCTGTCCGGCGGCGTGGCCGGCATTTCGATCCGCGACATGCGCCAGTACCTGCAGCACTGCGCCGACCAGCATTTCGCCAAGCTCGGCATGGCCAGGCAGTACCACGTGCGCAACCCGCTGCCGTTCATGGAGCTGCAGGATGTGCAGGAACTGACCAACTTCTTCGAACGCCGGGTGTCCGCCTACCAGGTCGGGGTGCAGGGCGAGGTGGAGTTCGACCATGCCTTCTGAGCCGGTGCGTCCGCTCGAGGCGAAGCTGCAGGAGATCGTCTTCCCCGACCATGCCAACCACCTGGGCACGCTGTTCGGCGGGCAGGCGCTGGCGTGGATGGACAAGGCCGCGTTCATCGCCGCTTCGCGCTACGCGCGCAGGACGGTGGTGACGGCGCGTTCGGAGCAGGTGGATTTCCGCCTGCCGATCCGCCAGGGCCAGCTGGTGGAAGTGCTGGCGCGGATCGTCGAGGTCGGCCGCAGTTCGATGCAGGTGGAGGTGGAACTGATCGCCGAAGACCTGCTGGGCGGCGAACGCGAGCTGTGCACGCGCGGGCGCTTCACCATGATCGCGCTGGATGGGCGCGGGCGGCCGACCGGGATCCCGGCACTGTCCGAGCACCCGCCGTAGCAGCGCGCCGCGAGCGCCAGATCGCGCGGGAAGCAGCGCGCCGCCGCGGCGGGCCTATGGGTGGGCGTCGGGATGGCGGGCCAGCCACGCCGCCAGCGTCTGCCGGTAATGCGCCAGTGCTTCGGCGTAGGTGTCGTTGACGCAGGGATCGCAACCGCTGTCGCAGCAGTCGCTGGGCAGCGGCGCTTCCGGCGGCTGCGGGCGCGGATCGGGATCGAGGCGGGGCAGGGGAATCGGCATGGCCGCAATTATCCATGCCCGTGCATGAGGCGGAAATGAGCCGGCGGCGCTGGCCGGTGCTTTCCGCAAATCAATTTGTCGCAAGTTCAAGGAGAGGACGATGCAACCAAGCAGTCCCACAGCCATGGCCGGGCGCAGCCTGGTCGATCCGGTCAGCTCGGTCGAGGAATACCTGACCCGCGCGGACTGGCGGGTCAATGCCAACGCCAACCAGGGCTATTCGCTGGGCGGGCTGATCCTCAACGTCGCCGGCAAGGTGACCGCCAATTACTGGCTGGAGAAGATCTATCCGCCGGAGATCGGCCGCGCCCATCGCGAGGCCGACCTGCACATCCACGACCTCGACATGCTCTCCGGCTACTGCGCTGGCTGGTCGCTGCGCACGCTGCTGTACGAAGGCTTCAACGGCGTGCCCAACAAGGTCGAGGCCGGCCCGCCCAGGCATCTGTCGTCGGCGGTCGGGCAGATCGTCAACTTCCTCGGCACCCTGCAGAACGAATGGGCGGGCGCGCAGGCGTTCTCCTCGTTCGACACCTACATGGCGCCGTTCGTGCGCAAGGACGCGCTGTCCTACGACGACGTGCGCCAGTGCATCCAGGAGCTGATCTTCAACCTCAACGTGCCCTCGCGCTGGGGCACGCAGACGCCGTTCACCAACCTCACCTTCGACTGGATCTGTCCCGCCGACCTGCGCCACCAGACCCCGTTCATCGGCGGCGAGGAGATGCCGTTCACCTACGGCGAACTGCAGGCCGAGATGGACCTGATCAACCGCGCCTACATCGAGGTGATGAGCGCGGGCGACGCGCGCGGCCGGGTGTTCACCTTCCCGATCCCCACCTACAACATCACCGCCGACTTCCCGTGGGATTCGGAAAACGCGCGGCTGTTGTTCGACATGACCGCGAAATACGGCCTGCCGTACTTCCAGAACTTCATCAATTCCGAGCTGGACCCGGGGATGATCCGCTCGATGTGCTGCCGCCTGCAGCTCGATCTGCGCGAGCTGCTCAAGCGCGGCAACGGCCTGTTCGGCAGCGCCGAGCAGACCGGCAGCCTGGGCGTGGTGACGGTCAACTGCGCGCGGCTGGGCTACCTGCACCGCGGCGATGAGGCCGGGCTGTTCGCTCGGCTGGACGAGCTGCTGGAGCTGGGCCGGCGCAGCCTGGAGATCAAGCGCACCACCATCCAGCAGCTGATCGACGACGGCCTGTACCCGTACACCAAGCGCTACCTCGGCACCCTGCGCAACCATTTCTCGACGCTGGGGGTGAACGGCATCAACGAGATGGTCCGCAACTTCACCTCCGATGCGCACGACCTGACCAGCGAGTGGGGCCATGCATTCGCCCTGCGCCTGCTCGACCACGTTCGTGCGCGGATGGTGGAGTTCCAGGAAGCCACCGGCCAGCTCTACAACCTCGAAGCCACGCCGGCCGAAGGCACCACCTACCGCTTCGCCAAGGAGGACCGCCGCCGCTGGCCGGACATCCTGCAGGCGGGCAGCCGCGACCGTCCTTACTACACCAATTCCTCGCAGCTGCCGGTGGGCTTCACCGACGACCCGTTCGAAGCGCTGGAGCGGCAGGAAGCGCTGCAGTCGCGCTACACCGGCGGCACCGTGCTGCACCTGTACATGGGCGAACGCCTGTCCAGCGGCGATGCCTGCCGCGACCTGGTGCGGCGCGCGCTGAGCCGCTTCCGCCTGCCCTACATCACGATCACGCCAACTTTCTCGATCTGCCCGGAGCACGGCTACCTGGCGGGCGAGCACGAATTCTGCCCGCGCTGCGACGAGCGGCTGCTGGCGGAACTGCAGGCGGCCGCCGCGCCGACCATTACCGACGTCACGTTCCACGAGGAGATTTCCGCATGAACAACATCGCCAATTCCGCAATATCCGCCGCCGCTTCGCTGCGCAACGAAGACCGCCAGCGCTGCGAAGTGTGGACCCGGGTGATGGGTTACCACCGCCCGGTGTCCAGCTTCAACATCGGCAAGCAGGGCGAGCACGCCGAGCGCTGCTTCTTCAGCGAACGCCCGCGCGCCACGCTGGCCGCCGCCGCCGCATGATCCGCGTCGGCGGGATGACGCCGCTGACCAGCATCGACTTCCCCGGTCGGCTGGCGGCGGTGTTGTACCTGCAAGGCTGTCCCTGGCGCTGCGGCTACTGCCA
Source organism: Thermomonas sp. XSG (assembly GCF_014678725.1). Taxonomy (NCBI): domain Bacteria; kingdom Pseudomonadati; phylum Pseudomonadota; class Gammaproteobacteria; order Lysobacterales; family Lysobacteraceae; genus Thermomonas; species Thermomonas sp. XSG. The sequence continues at coordinate 2,816,580 of NZ_CP061497.1, forward strand.
CAACCCCGAACTGCTGCCGGCGCGTGGGCAGGGCGGGGTTGCCTGGGCGCAGGCCGAAGCGTTCCTGCACCGCCGCGTCGGCCTGCTCGACGCGGTGGTGTTCTCCGGCGGCGAGCCGACCTCACAGGCCGCGCTGCCCGACGCCATCGCGCAGGTGAAGGCGATGTGCTACCAGGTCGGCCTGCATACCAGCGGCATGTATCCGGCACGCCTGCGCCAGCTGCTGCCGCAGCTGGACTGGATCGGGCTGGACATCAAGGCGCCCGACGCGCATTACGACGCGGTGACCGGCCGCCGCGACAGCGCGCGTCCGGTGGGCGAGGCGCTGGAGGCGGTGCTGGCCAGCGGCGTGGCTTACGAATGCCGGACCACCTGGCATCCGGGGCTGTTCCCGCTGCCGGCGCTGTATGGCTTGGCGGAAGACCTGTTCGCGCGCGGCGTGCGTCACTGGGCGCTGCAGGAATGCCGCGAGGAAGGGCGCGGGCTGGTGGCGGAAGCCACGCTGGACCTGCAGCGGCTGGGTGCGGGGTTCGAGCGCTTCTGTTTCCGTCGCGGCTGAATCCCGCGTTCCCAGCAGCGCCGGGACGGGCTGGCGCGCGGGTAACATGGCGACATGGAGGAATCCCTGTCCGCCTGGATGCAGTCCAGGATCGAATACGTCGTGGTGGCGCTGCAGGTGCTGGCGATCCTGCTGGCGGCGTGGGCATTGCGCTGGCTGGTGCGGCGGCTGATCGCACGCCTGGCCGCGCGTTACGAGCTGCCGCCGATGGTGGTGATGGGCGCGCGTCGGGTGGCCACGTTCCTGATCGGGATGGCGGCGCTGCTGATGGTGCTGGAGCGCTTCGGCGTGTCCGCCGGGGTGCTGTGGGGCGCGTTCACCGGCTTCGCCGCGGTGGCGGCGGTGGCGTTCTTCGCCGCCTGGAGCGTGCTCACCAACATTTTCTGTTCGTTCCTGATTCTGGTGACCCGCCCGTTCCGCCTGTTCGACCACATCGAAGTGCTGGACAACGGCGAGAAGCCGGGCCTGGGCGGGCAAGTGATCGACATCAACCTGGTCTACGTGACCCTGCTGGAGCGCCATGCCGACGGTTTCGAAAGCCAGCTGCGGGTGCCCAACAGCCAGTTTTTCCAGCGTGCGGTGCGGCGCTGGAGCGGCGAGCCGCCGCCGCCGCGCGCGGCCGACGGCGGTGCGCGCCGCTGCGATGACAAACCCTAGGAACCCGACCATGCCCGCGATCTCGCGCCGCCGCCTGCTGGGTTCCGGCCTGGCGCTGTCGGTGCTGGGGCCATTGGGCCTGCGCGCCGCGCCCACCATCGACGCGGATGCGGACTGGATCCCTGCCGACGATTTCCTGCGCGAGCTGCCGCGGCAGATGCAGGCACTGGGCGTGCCGGGCATCGCCATCGCGGTGGTCGAGGACGGCGGGCTGGCATGGTCGCGCGGCTTCGGCCTGGCGCATGCCGGACGCGGCATGCCGGTGGGTGATGACACGGTGTGGGAGGCGGCCTCGCTGAGCAAGCCGATGTTCGCCTACGCGGTGCTGCAACTGGTGGACCGCGGCGTGCTGGCACTGGACGCGCCGCTGATGGGTTACGCCAGGCCGGCGTATCTGGGCAAATCGCCGTGGTTGGCGCAGATCACCGTGCGCGACGTGCTGCGCCATTCCACCGGCCTGCCGGACTGGCGCAAGGACCCGGCCAACGAGCCGCTCGAACCTGCGGTTGCGCCCGGCATGCGCATCGATTACTCCGGCGAGGCTTTCGTCTGGCTGCAGCTGGCGGTGGAGCGGCTGACCGGCGAAAGCCTGGACGAGACCATGCGCCGCCTGCTGTTCGACCCCGCCGGCATGCATGGCAGCAGCTACGCCTGGGATGCCGGTCTTGCCGCGCGGTCGGTCTATGGCCATCGACTGGCGGACGATGGCGGGATCGCGGTCCCGCCGCAGATGCTGCGCGATGCCTGGGAGGCAGCGATGCCGGTGGCCGAGCGCATCGGCAAGCCGCTGTCCGCGTGGCGCTATGCCGACGCGGAGCGCGCGATGCCGGAAGCGCAGGCCGTCGCGCGGCCGGGGCTGGTGAGCTGGCCCAGCGACATCCTGGCCAATGCGGCGGCCAGCCTGCGCTGCACCGTGCAGGACTACGCTCGGTTCATGGCGCTGATGGTGCACTCGGATCCGCAGCCATGGGAGCTGAAGCCCACCACCCGCGAGGCGATGCTGCGGCGGCAGATCGACGTGCCCGGCCGCTGGACCGAGAAGGGCCTGGGCTGGAATCTCGAAGCCACCGCGCGTGGGCCGGTGTTCTACCACTCCGGCAGCAACGGCGGCATCTTCAAGACCTTCGCGCTGGGCGATGCGCGCCGGCGCCGCGCGCTGGTGGCGATGACCAATGCCGCCAACGGCAACGTGCTGTATCGCCGCGTGGTGCGCGCGGCGACCGGATTGGACCTGCTGGCGTTCGACCTCTGACCTTGTGCGGCGATCAGCCGCGCTTGAGGCCCTTCAGGGCATCGGCCATTGCACTGTTGAAGGGCGCCTTCTGCTGTGCCGGTGCGGCAGGGTGCGGGCCACGCGCGGCACCGCCGTAACCTCCCCCGTCAAGCGGACATTTCAAAAGTAGAACGTCTGGCGGGTTGGTTGCGGTACTCGATGGGCGTCATGCCGTTGAGTGCGTCGTGCTCCCGGTGCTCGTTGTAGTCGATGAGGAAGCGCCACGTGGCTTCGCGGACATCGTCCAGTCGGGCGAACAGGTAGCGGTCGAGCACATCCTCGCGGTAGGTGCGGTTGAAGCGCTCGATGTAGGCGTTCTGGTTGGGTTTGCCGGGCTGGATGTACTGGATCGCCATGCCGTTGGCCTTGGCCCATGCGGTGAAGGCTTCCCCCAGGAACTCCGGTCCGTTGTCGGTACGCAGCACCTGCGGGAGCGGCCGTTCCTGGCGGATCTGCTCGAAGATCCGCACCAACCGCTGCGAAGTGATCGAGGTGTCGACTTCGATATGCACGATCTCCCGATTGAAGTCGTCGATGATGTTGAAGGTGCGGAAGCTGCGGCCACAGGCCAGCGCATCGAGCATGAAGTCGGCGGACCACACGATGTCGGGGTGCTCGGGCACGTACAGCGGTACGCACTCGCGCTTGGGCAGGCGACGGCTGGCGGCACGGCGCAAGTTGAGCTTCATGGCGCAGTACACCCGGTAGATCCGCTTGTCGTTCCAGTGCGGATGGCTCTTCGCCAAGCGCTGGCAGCACTTCCCGAACCCACGACTGGGGCGTTCCTCCACCAGCTTCGCCAGTGCGGCAATCAGTTCGGCATCCCGCACCGTCCAGTCCAACGGCGGCGCATACCAGGCCGAGCGCGACAGGCCGACACAGTCGCAGGACCGGCGGAGCGGGCGGCCCTGCGTCTCCACCAGGAACCGCACCGCCTCGCGCTTCTGCGCCGGCCCTACAGTTTTTTTGCGATCAACTCCTTCATCGCGGCAATGTCCAGTGCCTGCTCTGCGTACATCCGCTTGAGCTTGGCGTTCTCGGCTTCCAGATCCTTGACCCGCCTCAGGTCCGACGCCTCCATGCCGCCGTACTTCGACTTCCATTGGTAGTAGGTGGCGGTGCTGATCCCGGCCTGTCGACACAGATCCTTGATCGGAACGCCGATGTCGCCCTGCTTGAGGATGGCGACGATCTGGGTCTCGCTGAACTTCGACTTCTTCATGGAACCTCCTGACGGAAAGATGCCAGAAAGCTCTACTTCTCAGGTGTCCACCTTCAGGGGGAGGTTACGCCGCCATCGCGACGGGCAGGACGCTCGTCGCGACGTGCATCGGTGCGGGCCTCGCCCACGGGGTCGTCCATGCGCCGGGTCAGCGCGATGCGCTTGCGCGCGACGTCGACCTCCAGCACCTTGACCTTGACGATGTCGCCGGCCTTCACCACTTCGCGCGGATCCTTCACGTAGCGGTCGGACAGCGCGGAGATGTGCACCAATCCGTCCTGGTGCACGCCGATGTCCACGAATGCGCCGAACGCGGCGACGTTGCTGACCACGCCCTCCAGCACCATGCCGGGGCGCAGGTCCTTGATGTCCTCCACGCCGTCGGCGAACTGCGCTGCCTTGAACTCCGGACGCGGGTCGCGGCCGGGTTTCTCCAGCTCCTTCAGGATGTCGCGCACGGTGGGTTCGCCGAAGCGCTCGTCGGTGAATTGCGACGGCTTGAGCGAACGCAGGAAGGACGCATCGCCGATGATCTGCTTCACCTGCTTGCCGCCGGCGGCCAGGATGCGTTCCACCACCGGATAGGCTTCCGGATGCACCGATGAGGCATCCAGCGGCTGTTCGCCGTCCATGATGCGCAGGAAGCCGGCGCACTGCTCGAAGGTCTTCTCGCCCAGTCGCGCCACCTTCAGCAGCGCCTTGCGCGACTTGAACGCGCCGTTGGCATCGCGATGCGCCACGATGTTTTCCGCCACCGTGGCCGACAGCCCGGACACCCGCGCCAGCAGCGCGCCGGAGGCGGTGTTCACGTCGACGCCGACGGCGTTCACGCAGTCCTCCACCCGCGCATCCAGTGCGCGCGCGAGGCGGTACTGGTCGACGTCGTGCTGGTACTGGCCGACGCCAATCGCCTTGGGTTCGATTTTCACCAGCTCGGCCAGCGGGTCCTGCAGGCGACGGGCGATGGAAACCGCGCCGCGCAGCGACACGTCCAGGTTCGGGAACTCCTTCGCCGCCAGTTCCGAGGCCGAGTACACCGATGCGCCGGCTTCGCTCACCACGATCTTCTGCGCCTTCAGCTCCGGCACCAGCTTGAGCAGGTCGCCGGCCAGCTTGTCGGTCTCACGCGATGCGGTGCCGTTGCCGATGGCGATCAGCTGCACGCCGTGGGCGAGGCAGAGCTTCTTCAGCGTTGTCAGCGATTGGTCCCATTGGCGACGCGGTTCATGCGGGTAGATGGTGTCGGTGGCGACCAGCTTGCCGGTGGCATCCACCACCGCCACCTTTACGCCGGTGCGCAGGCCGGGGTCGAGGCCCAGCACCGCTTTCGGGCCGGCGGGCGCGGACAGCAGCAGATCCTTGAGGTTGTCGCCGAACACGGCGATGGCCTCGCCCTCGGCCTTCTCGCGCGCCTGGTTGAACAGGTCCAGCAGCAGGTGCATGTGGATCTTGGCGCGCCACGCCAACCGCACCGCGTTGCGCAGCCAGGTGTCTGCGGCGCGACCGCGCGCGTCGATGCCGGCGTGCAGGGCGATGCGCCCCTCGGCGTACTGGTGGCCCGCCTCGGCATCCGCGCCGGGGTCGAGGTCCAGCTGCAGGAATTCCTCGCGACGCCCGCGAAGCAGCGCCAGCATGCGGTGCGAGGGGATCTTCGCCAGGGATTCCGCATGGTCGAAGTAGTCACGGAATTTCTCGCCCGCGGCTTCCTTGCCTTCCACCACCCTCGACCGGATCAGGCCTTCGCGCGCCAGCCACTCGCGCAGTTCGCCCAGCAGCCCGGCATCCTCGCCCCAGCGTTCGATCAGGATCGCGCGCGCACCTTCCAGCGCGGCCTTGGCATCGGCCACGCCCTTGTCGGCATCGACGAAGCCGGCGGCGAACTCCTCCGGCACCAGCGTCGGGTCGGCCAGCAGGCCATCGGCCAGCGGCTCCAGCCCGGCTTCGCGGGCGATCTGCGCGCGGGTGCGGCGCTTCTGCTTGTACGGCAGGTAGAGGTCCTCGAGGCGCGACTTGCTGTCGGCAGCTTCGATGTCGGCGCGCAGCTCGTCGGTCAGTTTGCCCTGTTCGGCGATGCTGGACAGGATCGCCGCGCGGCGGTCTTCCATCTCGCGCAGGTAGGTCAGCCGGGTTTCCAGGTTGCGCAGCTGGGTATCGTCCAGCCCACCGGTCACTTCCTTGCGGTAGCGCGCGATGAAGGGCACGGTCGCACCTTCGTCCAGCAGTCCCACCGCCGCCTGTACCTGGGCGGTCTGCGCGCCGATTTCCTCGGCGATGGTGGCGGCGATTTTCTGCGCAAGGCTGCGGGCGAGGGCGGGGGAAAGCTGGGTCATCGAAACCGATTCATGCATGTGGAGCCCTGCATTTTCGCGGTGTCGGCCGCTCGAGTCACTCTTGACAGCGGAGGATTGGCCGGGGCCGTCAGGTGGCGGGTGGGTACTCGCGCAGCAGCTGCCATGGAGCCAATCCGCGTTGTTCGATCAGCGCGATGGAGCTGAACGTCACCACGAGGTCGGCAAGCACGGTTGCGAGCTCCGCCACATCGGGCGGGGTGCCGGTCGCATGGCGCGGATGCAGCAGAGTGAGGTGCGCGCCGTGGATCGGTGCCGCCGGCCCCAGCAAGGATCGGCGGAGAGCCTGGTATTGCTCCACGCCTTGCGTCGGGCGCAGCAGGATGCAGCCATCGGGCAGCGCCTGCGGCGCGCCGAATCGCAGGGTGAGGGAGAACGCCTCCAGGCTCGAAAGGCGTCGTTCAAGTGCCGGCCAATCGGCCAGTTCGTCGTCGCGGCACAGTGTCACGTGCGCGGGGATGATGGCGTGTTGGCGCGGATCGAGGCGCTGCCGGATCGGTTCGATGATCGCGCGCTGAGGCGGTGGCAGGAACAGGGTGAGCTGACGTCTCATTGGGGGCATCGCTGCCGGTCGCGCTATGCGCTGCGCCGCGCGCGCCACTCCACGAACACGCCCAACGCCACGCCCAGCCCCGCCATCCCGACGATGTAGTGTATCGGCGCGGCCGGGTTGCCTTTCATCGCTAGGCTCAGCAGCACCGGCGTCAGCCCGCCGGCGATGGCGTAGGCCAGGTTGTAGGAGAAAGACAGCCCGGAGAAGCGTACCGGCGCGGGAAAGCCGCCCAGCGCGATCGCCGGGATCATCGCTGTCAGGCCCACTGCGCTGCCGGCGACGGCGTAGTGCCACTGCGAATAGGCGCCGGCCTGCGCCTCGCGGTAGAACCACCAGAACGCGACGCCCAGCAGCAGGCTCCACAGCGCCAGCACGCGGCCGGCGCCGTAGCGGTCCGCCAGCGCGCCGGCAAGCAGGTTGGCCGCCATCGCCGCCAGCACCGCCAGCGCGTTGCCCGCCAGCGCGGCGTCGCGGCTCACGCCCATGCCCTGCAGGAAGGTGGGCATCATCAGGATGGTCACCACCACCGCGGCGGTCAGCAGCCAGGTCAGCAGCATGCCCAGCGCGACCGCGCCGGCGTGGTCGCGCACCACCGCCTTCAGCGGCGTCTCCGCCGACAGGGCGCGTCGCTGCTGCAGCTCGGCAAACACCGGGGTTTCGTGCAACTGCCGGCGCAGGACCATGGCCAGCAGGCCGAACACGCCGCCGGCCACGAACGGGATGCGCCAGCCCCAGGCCATCAACTGCGCCTCGTCGAACGCGGCGTTGACCGCGCGCGCGACCAGCGAGCCCAGCAGGATGCCGGCCAGCAGGCCCAGCGACAGCGAGCCGCAGGCGAGGTTGCGATGGCGCGCGGACACGTGCTCGCTGACGAACACCCACGCACCCGGTGCCTCGCCGCCGATCGCCGCGCCCTGCAGGATCCGCAGCAGCAACAACAGCAGCGGCGCAGCCATGCCGATCTGCGCATAGGTCGGCAGCAGGCCCATCAGCAGGGTGGGTACCGCCATCAGCAGGATGCTCAGCATGAACATCCGCTTGCGCCCGGACAGGTCGCCGAAATGCGCCATCAGCACGCCGCCCAGCGGCCGCGCCAGATAGCCGGCGGCGAAGATGCCGAAGGCCTGCACCAGCTTCAGCCACTGCGGCATGTCGACCGGGAAGAACAGGGCACCCATGGTGGTGGCGAAGAACACGAACACCACGAAGTCGTAGAACTCCAGCGCACCGCCCAGCGAGGCCAGCGCGAGGGTCTTGAGCTGTTGGCGGGACAGGCCGGGGGCCGGGGCGTCACTTGCGGTCATCGCGCAAGCCTAGGGCATGGGCGTCGTTGCGTGCTACGCCAGCCAGCGCCGCAGGTGGCGGTAGACCTCCTGGCTGTCGAGCAGGTCCAGATGTCCCGTACCCTCCACCACCCGCTGGCGGCTGGGTGCAATCGCCAGGCGCCGGCGTGGATCGCGATGCTCGCCCAGGGCACTGGAAACCGGGACCAGCCCGTCGCCGCGCAGCGCGCGTCCGCCCCGGGTGCTCGACCGCGAGCCCGCCACGGCATAGGCGCGAACCCCGGCGGGCAGCGGAATTGCCGCGCGAGGAGGCGCGGGAGCGTCGCTGATGGCGCCATGCCGCAGATCGCGGATGCCGGCGCAGCGAAGATCACCGAGCCGCACGAACGGCGCGGTCCACGGCGTGAGCCCCAACGTCTGTTGCAACAGGTGGCCGGCGCGCTCCAGCGGCGCGCCGTGGTGGGGCGTGCCGAGGAAGACCACCTGGTCCAGCTGCCGGACCCAGGGCTGCGCGCGCTGCGTGGCCTCGTGCATCGCGGCCCGCGTGACCAGCCCGCCCATGCTGTGGCCGAGGATGGCGAATCGCTCGAGCGGCAACGGCCAGCCTTCCAGCAGCTGCTGCAGCAGCGCCGAGAACGCGCGCCCGTTGCTGGCGATCGACAGCCCGCTGTTGTAGTGCAGGTGGATGGCGGTGTAGCCAAGCGCCTTGGCCAGCTGCTCGCCATGGTCGTGGCCGTTGCGGCGCCACTGCCGGTCGTTCATGCACAGGCCGTGGACCTGCACCAGCAGGCGTGGCGAGGGCGACGACAGGGCGCTGGGCCACTGGGGTTCGCCGATCGGCAACGCTTGGCCGGCATGGCGCAGGGATGCGGCCAGCGCCAACGGATTGCCGGTCGTGGCGAGCTGGTCGCCGAGGACGCCATTGAGCGCGGCCAGCAGTGCATCCCGGCGCGCCGATCCTGCGCCCTGCGGCCAACGATCCGCCAGCGGTGCCAGCACGCCGTCCACCGCGCTGCCCAGCAGCGACGCGCCGCCGCGGACGGCGCTGTAAGCAAACCCCGCAATGCCGCGTGTGCGCGTGGTCGGCTCCGCCCCGAGCAGGCGTGCGGGCAGGCCAAGCACGTTCGCGTGCACATTCTCGGCCAGGTCGGTGGTCGCGGTCACGGCCTGCACCAGCAACTGGGCGATGCCTCGCAGGTCTTCCATCCCCTGTGGCGGCGGGAATCTCGTGGAACCGGCGATGTGCTTGGCAGTACCCATCATTCCACCCTAGCGCTGGCAAGCTGAGTGAAAGTTCCAACCCGGCCGCCGGAACGGACAGGCGGGTTCGCTGGAGCCGGGTGAGGAGCGACTACGAATGCGGGCCGAGGAACAGGTCGTCCTGCGCCGCACTGCCGTCGGGTTCGGCGAAGCCCGACAGTCCCACCCCGGCCAGCCGGTAGCGCGTGCCGGCCGGCAGGTCGACGCGCGCGCGCAGCGCGCAGGCGGTGCGTGCCAGCGCGTCCTCGCTGGTCGGCGGCTCCGCGCCGGTCAGGCTGCGGGTGAGGGTGCGGAAGTCGGCGGTCTTCAGTTTCAGCACCACGGTGCGGGCGATGCGGTCCGGGTGTTGCGCGCGTTCGCGCAGGTAACCGGCCCAGGTGCTGGTGGCCAGCCGGCGGATATGCGGCTCCAGCTCGTCCAGCAGCAGATCGCTGGCGAAGGTGTCCTCGCTCGAAATCTGCAGGGTGGGGCGGCCGGTCTGCACCTCGCGCTGGTCCAGCCCCTGCGATAGTTCATGCAGGCGGCGGCCCCAGCGGCCGAAGCGCGCCTCCAGCGCCTCCGCGCCAAGCGCGCGCAGGTCCGAACAGGTGGCCACGCCCAGTTCGGCCAGTTTTGCTTCCATCACCCTGCCGACCCCCGGCAGGCGTCCCACCGCCAGCGGTGCGAGGAACGCCTCCACCATCGCCGGCTTGAGCACGAACTGCCCGTCCGGCTTGTTCCAGTCACTGGCGATCTTGGCCAGGAACTTGTTGGGCGCGATGCCGGCCGAGGCGGTGAGGCTGGTCTCCCCGCGGATCGCATCGCGGATTTCGCTGGCGATGGCGGTGGCGCTGCCGAGGTCGCGCTTGGGGGCGGTGACGTCGAGATAGGCTTCGTCCAGCGACAGCGGTTCGATCCGGTCCGTGTAGCGCTCGAAGATCCCGCGCACCTGTTTCGACACCGCCTTGTAGCGGGTGAAGTCCGGCGGCACGAACACGGCCTGCGGGCACAGCCGCTCGGCGCGCAGCGCCGGCATCGCCGAGCGCACCCCGAACCGGCGCGCCTCGTAGCTGGCGGCGCAGACCACCGAGCGGGCCCCTTTCCATGCCACCACCACCGGCAGGCCACGCAGCGATGGATCGTCGCGCTGCTCCACCGACGCGTAGAACGCGTCCATGTCGACGTGGATGATCTTGCGCTGCGGGGTTTCGCTCACCCGCCGATTTTAGAGCGTTGGCCGTGCCAGCTCAGCGCCAGAACGGAATCGCATCGAAGCCCGGGTCGGGATGGTCCTTGTCCGGCTTGCGGTCGGCGCGTGGCGGACGGGCGACGCGCAGTTCGTGCCGGCCGCGCGGCAGCTCGCGCACGTCGATCATCGCCAGCAGTGCGGGGCGGTCGGTGCGCGGATCGCTGGCGATTTCGTAGCGCAGGTCGGTGAGTGTCCTGCCGTCCAGCGTCACCGGGTGCATGTCCTGCAGGCAGGCCAGTTGGGCTTTCGCCAGCGCCTCGCCGTCCAGCTTACGGATTTGCTCGCCGCACTGATTGCGCATGGCGGCCTCGTCACGACGGGGCTGATACGGCACGACCAGCTTCAGATAGGGCCCGATGATCACGGCCGACTGCACATAGGGCCGCACGCTGTCCCGGGCGGGATCCCGCTGGTCGTCGTAGTGCGCCGGGCTGACGGCCAGTGGATCGGCGTCTGGAAAACCGGAATAGTTGCCGATCGCGCTATCGCTCCGCATCGCCAGGAAGCTCGCGCAAACGCCGATGATCGACGCCAGCATCACTCCGACGACCGTCGCCATCATCCGGCGTTCGCCGCCGTTGCTGCCGAGGATGGCGATGATCCGGTTGTTGCTTCGGCTCATGCCCATGCGAGTGTAAAACCGGAGCACGCCGGCGATGAGGCGATGGCCCGGGGTGTCCGGAGGGAACCGGTTGTGCAGATGCTGGTCGAGGCCGGCGGCGACCATGAACGGAGTCATGAAGGCCGCGAAGGCGCCGAAAAACAGCCAGATCGGCTTCACCTGCAAACCCAAGGTCTGGGTGGATAACGTCGCCAGAACCAGCATGCAGCAGAAGATGACGCAGACGGAAGCAATAATCAGCGCCACGCTGACGCCGATGGCGAAGGCGACGCTGGAGCGGTTGTCGGCGCGCTCGATCGCCGCCTCGGTCGTGCCTTGGCGCTCGGTTTCGATACTGCGCTGGATCGGTCCCATGCGCAGCCGGTCCAGCCGGATGCCCTGTGGATACACCGAGTGCACGCCGACCAGCGCGATCCACTGCGCGCGCAGCATCAAGTGCATGGCGAAGGTGGCCGCCAGCACCACGGCTGCACTCTTGGCGTAGAAGTAGGAGAGCGCCAGCACAATCCGCCAGTCCTCGTCCAGCCGAGGCTCCAGCGCGAACATCCGGTCATCCAGCCACCCCGGCAGCTGCAGCATGGCGAACACCGCCACGCCGGAGATCAGCAGTTCGACTTCCCAGGTGGGCGTGGTGCGGCGGGACAGGTGGTGCGTGGCTTCGATGGGTTCGCTCATGGCCGCCGATGGTGCGGGCGGCGCGCGGTGCTGGCAAGCCCGGTCGGACCCGCTCGGTCAGACCAGCCCGACGCCGTAGAATAGGCCGATCACCACGAACACCGCCATCGTCTTGATGCAGGTGATCGCGAAGATGTCCTTGTAAGCCTGCCGGTGGGTCAGCCCGGTCACCGCCAGCAGGGTGATCACCGCGCCGTTGTGCGGCAGCGTGTCCATGCCGCCGGAGGCCATCGCCGCGACCCGGTGCAGCACGTCCATCGGGATGCCGGCGGCGTTGGCGTTGGCGATGAAGGTGTCGGCCATCGCCGCCAGCGCGATGCTCATGCCGCCGGAGGCGCTGCCGGTGATGCCGGCCAGCGCGGTGACCGTCACCGCTTCGTTGACCAGCGGGTTCGGGATCGACCCCAGCGCATTGGCGACCACAAGGAAGCCGGGCAGGGCGGCGATCACCGCGCCGAAGCCGTATTCGGAGGCGGTGTTCATGCCGGCCAGCAGCGCACCGGAAATCGCCGACTTGCTGCCCTCGGAAAAACTGGCCTTGACCGGCTTCCACGCGAACAGCAGCACGCAGGCGATGCCCGCAAGCAGCGCGCCCTCCACCGCCCAGATCGCCGCGAGCTTGGAGACTTCCTGCACCACCGGCGCGGGATTGCCGATCACCGCCGGCACGAAGCTGGCGCTGTCACCGTAATGGCCGGGGATCCACAGCGTCAGCAGTTTGTTGGCTACCCCCACCACCAACAGCGGCAGGATGGCGATCAGCGGGTTGGCCAGCTTGCCGCCGGCGAACGCGGCCGGTTCGTTGACCAGCGTGGCCGCATCGCCGTAACCCTCGCCGTTGCGCGCGGCCACGCGCCGCCGCCAGTCGAGGTAGGACAGGCCCACGAGCAGGATGAAGACGCCGCCCAGCGTGCCCAGCACCGGCGCCGCCCAGGTATCGGTGCCGAAGAAGGTGGTGGGGATGATGTTCTGGATCTGCGGCGTGCCTGGCAGCGCGTCCATGGTGAAGGTGAACGCGCCCAGTGCGATCGTGCCGGGGATCAGCCGCTTGGGGATGTTGCTCTGGCGGAACAGCTCGGCGGCGAACGGGTACACCGCGAATACCACCACGAACAGCGATACCCCGCCGTAGGTCAGCAGCGCGCAGACCAGCACGATGGACAGCATCGCCCGCTGCGCGCCGACCACCCGGATGGTGGCCTGCACGATGGCCTTGGAGAAGCCCGACAGTTCGATCACCTTGCCGAACACCGCGCCCAGAAGGAACACCGGGAAGTACAGCTTGAGGAAACCGACCATCTTGTCCATGAACAGGCCGGTGAACATCGGCGCGACCAGCGACGGGTCGGTCAGCAGCACCGCGCCCAGCGCCGCCACCGGCGCGAACAGGATCACGCTGTAGCCGCGGTAGGCCACCAGCATCAGGAAGCACAGCGCGGCCAACACGATCAGAAACGACATGCCCATCCCCGGCGGCGGATTCAGGGCTGCGAGTGTCGTGGCAGCGGCCGGGCCGGCCCATTGTCCGAACGTCCAATGCCGCAGCGAAGCGTTGCCGCTTACCTTGCCGGGCATTGGTGGTAATCGTGCCGCCCGCAGCACCCGGAGGGGGAGTGATGAAACGCAAGCAATTGAGCATGGCGATCCACGGCGCGCTGGCCGTGTCGCTGCTGGTGGGCGCGCCTGCGCTGGCCCAGGACGCCTCTGCGGCCAAGCAGGACGGCCAGAAGACCACGACGCTGGAAAGCGTCAAGGTCACCGCGCGCAAGCGCGAGGAGACCCTGCAGGAAGTGCCGGTGGCGGTCACCGCGTTCACCGCGGCCGCATTGGACAAGCTCAACGTGGAGGACCTGTCCGATCTTGACGCGCAGGTGCCGAACCTCACCATCTACGCTGCACGCGGTTCCAGCAGCACGCTCACTGCCTACATCCGCGGTGTTGGCCAGTCCGATCCGTTGTGGGGCGTGGACCCGGGCGTCGGCATCTACATGGACGATGTCTACATTGCCCGCCCGCAGGGCGCGCTGCTGGACGTGTTCGATGTCGAGCGCATCGAAGTCCTGCGCGGCCCGCAGGGCACGCTGTACGGCAAGAACACCATCGGCGGCGCGATCAAGTACGTCTCCAAGGGGCTGCGCTCCGACTTCAACGGCTACGGCTCGGTGACGGTGGGCAATTACGGCCAGCGCGACATCAAGGCAGCGGTGGGCGGTGGTTTCGGCGGCAGCGAATACCTGCGCGGCCGCATTTCCGTGGCCGACCTGCATCGCGACGGCTTCGGCGAAAACGTCATCACCGGCGCCCAGGTGAGCGACAAGAAGATCCGCGCGTACCGCGCCAACCTGGGCGCATACGTCACCGACAAGTTCGACCTGCAGTTCGCATTCGACCATGTCGACGACACCTCCGGCGTGCGCGGCGCGAAGATGCTGGCTCCCAACCCGTTCAACTCGATCCCGCTGTACGGCGGCACCGGCCCGAAGGCGCCGATGGCGAGCCGCTACGACGTGCGAAACGGCATGCCGAACGTCAATGACACCACCCTCAGTGGCGCCTCGGTCACCGCGAACTTCCGCATGAACGAAGACTGGACGTTCAAGTACGTCTTGGCCAAGCGCGAGTCGGATACCGAGACCAACATCGACTTCGACACCACCCAGGACAAGATCGCCGACGTCAAGGCGTTCTACAGCGACGAGCAGGTCACCCACGAGGTCCAGGCCAACTATGACGCCGGCGGCCGTATGCGCGGCGTGTTCGGCGTCTACAGCTTCGATGGCGAAGCCGGCGGGCAGGTGCTGAACAACTTCTTCAACCTCAGCTTCGGCGACACCCAGGGTACGGTCTATACCGAGAGCGTCGCCGCCTACGCGGACTGGACGTTCGACGTCAGCGATAGATTCAGCGTGGACCTGGGCATGCGCTGGACCTCCGAGGACAAGCACGCGGTGGTCAAGAACATCGGCTATACCGACGGCACTTTCACCAAGCCCAGCGGCGTGGTGGCTGCGGCCTTCGACAAGACCATCAATTTCAAGAACCTGTCGCCGAAGATTTCGCTGGATTACCAGGTGACGCCGGACATCATGGTGTATGGCGTGGCCTCCCGCGGGTTCAAGTCCGGTGGCTACAACATCCGCGCGCAGGCCACCGCGGTGCCGCGTTCCGCCGATCCGTTCCAGGACGAGCAGGTGGACAGCTACGAGGTCGGCACCAAGATGGGCCTGCTGGACCAGCGGCTGTTCCTGAACCTGTCGGCGTTCCACAACAAGTACAAGGACATCCAGCTCTCCATCTTCACCGAATACACCACGCCGCAGAACACCAAGGCGTTCTTCGGTGACTTCACCAACGCAGGTGAGGGCACCGTTGACGGCCTTGAAGTCGAGTACCAGTGGCTGGCCACCGACAGCTTCACGATCACCGGCAATCTGGCCTGGCTGGACGCGAAGTTCGACACCTACATGTTCAAGAACGTCAACATCGCCAAGCAGCAGGAGTTCACCAATGCACCGGACTTCTCGGGTGCGCTGAACGCCGAGTACCGCATGGACCTGGGTAGCGCCGGCAGCCTGTCCGCGCGGGTGGGTTACAGCTACCAGAGCCGCGTCGTGGCAACCACGGAAGTGGTCTATGACCCGGTGACCAAGGCGACCGTGCAGCCGATCACCCAGGATGGGTACGGCCTGATCGGTGCCGGCCTCATCTGGAAGTACAACGATGCCTGGACGGTATCCCTGCAGGGCAGCAACCTGGCCGATGAGGAATATCTCACCACTGGTTACAACCTGTATTCCGCACTGGGCGTGCACACCGGTTTCTACGGTCCGCCGCGCCAGTACAGCCTGACCGTGAAGTACGACTTCTGATCCAATCCCCGGGTGGAAACGGCGCGGCGGCGGGCTTCGGCCCGCCGTCGCGTTATTCTCGCCCGCGATGCTGACCAATGACCTGCGCCCCGCCACGACCCCGCTGTCCACGGCATGCCTGAAGGCGGCGCGATGCTGAGCGTCGCCGCGGTCGTGGCCGCGGCCCTGCTGTGGCTGGGCCTCCTGTTCGGCACCGGGCTTGTCGCGGAGCGGCATCCCGGCGTCTTCGAAAGGCACTGGCGACACGTCTATGCGCTGTCGCTGGCGGTCCACTGCACCTCGTGGACCTTCTACGGCACCGTCACCCAGGCGGCGCGCTACGGCTGGCCGCTGCCGCCCACCTTCGTCGGCGCGATCCTGTTCTATGCGCTGGCGATGGCGTTCATGATGCGGCTGGTGCGGCTGGCGCGTGAAAGCAACGCCACCTCGCTGGCCGACCTCATCGCCACCCGGCTGGGCAAGGATCCCTGGCTGGCGGCGGTGGTGACCCTGGTTGCGGTGCTCGGCCTGATTCCCTACATCGCGCTGCAGCTGCAGGCGATCACCATGAGCCTGGCCACGGTCACCGGCGGGCTTGCCACCAGCGCAGATGCGCCGCTGTGGCACGACGGTGCGCTGTACGTGGCCTTGGCGATGGCGCTGTTCGCGATCCTGTTCGGCACCCGCCGGGTCGATGCGGCCGGGCACAACCGCGGGCTGGTGCTGGCGCTGGCGTTCGAATCGCTGTTCAAGCTGGTGGCGATGCTGGCGCTGGGCGGTTTCGTCTGGCTGGGCCTGCACGGCATGCCGGAAATGCCCGCTGCGCCTTCGCCGGTGCGCACGGCCGGCGGCTTCATGCCGCTGGTGATCCTGGGCGCGCTGGCGATGTTCGTGATGCCGCACCAGTTCCACGTCGGGGTGGTGGAGTGTCGCGACGAGGCCGACGTGCGCACCGCGCGCTGGCAGTTCCCGCTGTACCTGCTGCTGATCGCACTGCCCACGCTGGCACTGGCCCGCTACGGCGCGGCGCTGCTCGGCGATGCGGTGCCCACCGACATGTACGCGCTGGCGCTGCCGCTTGCGCAGGGCAATGCCGCGCTGGCGCTGCTGGTATTCCTGGGCGGGCTCAGTGCCGCCACCGGCATGGTGATCGTCAGCACGCTGACGCTGAGCCTGATGATCGGCAACCACTGGTTCGCGCCTGGCCTGCTGCGCGGCGCCTGGGCACGCGCGGGGGGCGACGGCCATGGCGACCATCGCGGCGACCTGCTGCTGCTGCGGCGCACCGGCATCGTGGCACTGATGCTGCTGGGCTGGGCTTACAGCCGGCTGGTCAGCGGCAACGAGGCGCTGGCGGATGTCGGCGCTGTATCGTTCTCCGCGCTGGCCACGCTGGTGCCGGCGCTGGTGTTCGCGGTCTGGCGGCCGCACACGCCCGCCGTTGCCGCTTCGGCCGGCGTGCTGGCCGGCTTCGTGGCGTGGTCGTGGGTAATGCTTGTTCCGATGCTGCTGGCCACCGCCGGCGGCGACCCGGCCTGGTTGCGGGACGGGCCCTTCGGGCTGTCGTGGCTAGCGCCGGACGCGCTGTTCGGTCTGACCGGCTGGAGCAGGCTGGGGCGCGCGGTGGGCGTGAGCCTGTTCGTCGGTGCAGCCACTACGGTGCTGGTGGCCGCGCTGCGCGGTGCGCCCCGCCATCGTCAGGCGGGGAGTGCCGACCTGGCCAGCCTGCGCAACGCGGGGCGACGCTTCCTGCCGTCGGCACGCGTGGATGAACTGCTGCGGCATGCACCCGCCACCGGGCCGGTGCCTGCGCGGATCGAATTGAAGCTTGAACACGAGTTGGCCGCGGTGCTGGGCAGCGCTTCCGCGCGCCTGCTGCTGGACGCGGCGCGCCGCGATCCGGTGGACGATGCCGACCGTCGCGGCGCCGACCTCGACACCATTGCCGCCATCGTCGGTGAGGCCTCGCAGGACCTGCGCTTCAACCAGCGGGTGCTGGAAGCGGCGCTGGAGAACATGAGCCAAGGCATCAGCGTGGTCGATGCCGAACTGCACCTGGTGGCCTGGAACCGCCGTTACGAGGAGTTGTTCGGCTACCCGAAAGGGATGCTGCGGGTGGGGATGCCGATCGCCGAGGCGGCACGCTGGGCGCTACGGGAAATCGCCGGCATCGACCCTGTGCAGGATGTCGCCGCGCTGGAGCGCCGTCTGGCGCATATGCGCGCCGGCACCCCGCATCTGTCGGAGCGCGTGTTCCGTGGCGGCAGGAGCGGCGAAGACATCATTGTGGAGATCCGCGGCAATCCGATGCCGGGCGGCGGCTTCGTCGCCACCTTCACCGACGTCACCGCCTTCCGCCAGGCCGAGGCCGGGCTGAGGCGGGTGAACGAAACACTCGAGCAGCGTGTGGCCGAGCGCACCGCGCTGCTGGAGACCGCCAAGCGCGAGGCCGAGCACGCCAACGACGCCAAGAGCCGGTTTCTGGCGGCCATTGGCCACGACCTGCTGCAGCCGCTGCACGCGGCGCACCTGTTTACCGATACCCTGCAACAGCGCGGAGAACCCGAGCAGCGCGAACTGGCGCGGCATATCGGATCGGCGCTGGATTCCACCACCGACCTGCTGACCACCCTGCTGGACATGTCGCGGCTGGAGGCGGGCGGGCTGGTGCCGGAGCCGCGCGCCTTCCCGCTGGCCGACGTGCTGGACCCGCTGGTGGCCCAGTTCCGCGTGCTGGCCGGGCAGCGCGGCCTGCGCCTGGACTTCGTGCCCACCCGTGTCTGGGTGCGCAGCGATCCGCAGCTGCTGCGACGGGTGCTGCAGAACTTCCTCGCCAACGCGCTGCGCTACACCGCAAGCGGCCGGGTGCTGCTGGGCGTGCGTCGGTGCGGCAACGAGCTGCGCATTGAAGTCCACGACACCGGGCCCGGCATCGATGCCGCCCAGCGTGAAGCGATTTTCGAGGAGTTCCGGCGTGGCGAGGATGCGCCGGGGCAGGGATTGGGCCTGGGTCTGGCGATTGCCCGCCGTATCGCCCAACTGCTGGGATCGGATGTATCGCTGCGCAGCACGCCCGGTCGCGGCAGCGTTTTCGCCATCGACGTGCCCCGCGCGCCGGCGGCGCAGCCGCACCGCGCCGCGCCGCGCGGGTTGGTCGGACTGCGTGTGCTGGTGGTGGACAACGAAGCCCCGGCGCGCGAGGCGCTGGCGGCAGTGCTGCGCGGCTGGGGCTGCCAGGTGCGGGCCGCAGCCGATGGCGATGCCGCGGCGGCGGTGCTCGCGCAGGAGGCGATCGACCTGTGGATCTTCGATTACCACCTCGACGGCGGCGATGACGGCGTGGCGCTGCATGGCCGCCTGGTGGCGGCGTTCCCGGCTTCGCCGTGCCTGATCCTCAGCGCCGACCAGACCGGCGCGGTACGCACCGCCGCACAGGAAGCGGGTTTGCCGCTGCTGATGAAGCCGTTGCGCCCACTGGCCCTCAAATCAGTGCTTGACCGGATGCTGGCGGCGCGCGGGTCGGATTTTTCCTAACGTTCATTCGGGCAAATCCTGCTTGGCCGGGGCGGGGTGGGGCGCTACCTTGTGCCCTTCGGACTGGGGAGAGCCGGGATGGGGATCAGGGTATTCATCGTTGACGACCACGCGCTGGTGCGCGCCGGCTTCCGCCTGGTCCTGGGCGCGGAGGGCGACATCGAGGTGGTCGGGGAAGCCGACAGCGCGGAATCCGCGCTGCCGCAGATCCGCAAGCTCAAGCCGGACGTGGTGCTGTGCGACCTGCACCTGCCTGGCCTCAGCGGGCTGGAACTCACCGAGCGCATCGTCCGTGGCGATTACGGCACGCGCGTCATCGCCGTGTCGGTGCTGGAAGACGGGCCGATGCCACGCCGGCTGCTGGAGGCGGGGGCGTTCGGCTACGTCGGCAAGGCCAGCGACGCGTCCGAGCTGTTGCGCGCGGTGCGCGACGTGGCACGTGGCAGGAAATTCCTGGCCAGCTCGATCGCGCAGGGGCTGGCGCTGGCTGGCCTGCACGGAGAAACCGCCTCGCCGTTCGATACGCTGACGCCGCGCGAACTCGAGGTCGCCCTGCTGCTGAACCAGGGCCTGCGGCAGGAGGCCATCGCGCGCCAGCTCAGCCTGAGCGCCAAGACCGTCAACACCCACAAGACCCGGCTGTTCGAGAAGCTGGGGATCCACGACAACATCGCGCTGGCGCGGCTGGTGGGCCAGTACGGCCTGGTCGATCCTGCGCAGGCGGTGCACTGAGTCCTGCGCGATGCCTGCGCCGCCGCGGCAGCGCTCGAATTCCGATGATGCAAATGAAATGGCGCCGGTTTCCCGGCGCCATCTGTTTGTGCTCGGTACCGCCCGGAATCAGGCGTTGTGACGCGGCTCGTCCGCATCCTTCTCCGCGGCTTCCGTCGCGGCAACCTGCGCTTCCGGTGCGGCCGGCTCGACCTCCGGCAGCGATTCGAACAGCCCGCGCGTGGTGGCATCAGGGGCAGGCGCGGCCGCCGGTGACGGCGTGGCGGCTGCGATCGGATCAACGGCCGGCGCCGCTTCCGTCGCGGTCGAAGGCGCTGCCTGCGGAATGAGATCCGGCTGGGCGGCGGCAATGCCGGCCTGCGCAACGGCCACTTCCGCCGGGCTGGCGTCCGCGGCCTGCGCCGTGGCGGCCGAGGCGGGAGTCGAGGTCGCAGCCATTGCATCGCTGGCAGCTGCGGTGCGCTCAGCCTCAACTTCAACGTCGAGGTCCACCGAGGCGGTTGCGCTCACCGCGTCCGCCGGGGGCAGAGAGTCGGCTTCGGCATCCGCCACCGGTGCGACAGGCGCGACGACATCCGCGGTCGCCGGTGCCGGAGACAGTTCGGGTGCGGCGGCCGCAACGGCTGCGATCGCTGCCGCTGCCGGCTGCGGTGCCGGTGCTCCGGTCTTCGCAGCGGCCTGCTCGCCGTGGCGCAGCGGGGCAGGATCGGCCGCAACTGCGGAGACGGCCGGGGCCGGGGTCTCGATGTCGTCGAAGTCGAACTCCGGCTGGTTGGTGTCGGCGCCGACCACTTCGTCCAGCACATCGTCCTGGTCCAGCGTGGCCTCGTCGGCACCGGCTGCATCACCGTTGCCACGACGGCGGCGACGGCCACCGCGACGGCCGCGACGGCGCTTGCCGCCACCTTCGCCCGTATTGGCCTCATCCCCCGCGACAGGCGCAATGTCACCGGTGGCTTCCAGCCGCGCTGCTTCGAGCGATTGAACGACTTCAACCGGGGCCGCCGATGGTGCCGTTGCAACCGACTGGGCAACGGCGCCGTCATTGGTTGCGATCATGGTCGCAGCGGTGGTGGCAGCCGCTGCCGCGGCTTCCGCCGGCTGTACCGTTTCGGTGGCCGGGCGCTCCTGCTTCGGCGGGCGCGGCTGCTTCTGCTGCTGCGGCTGCTGCGTCTTTTCCTGCGCCTTCTGTTGCTGCGGCAGGCGCTCCTGCTTCGGCTGGGCCTGCTGTTGTGGCCTGTCCTGCTTCTGCTGCGGCTGCTGCTTCTGCTTTTGCTGCTGCTTCTGGCCTTCGCCGCGGTTGTCGCGCTGGCGATTGTCGTCACGCCGACTTTCGTCGCGGCGGCCGTCCTCGCGGCGTCCGTCGCGGTTGCCGCGGCCGTCGCGCTCGTTGCGACGGTTGCCACGCTCGTCGCGGCGGCCATTGCCTTCGCCGCGCGCGGGGGCCGCAACGGGGGCGGCCGGGGCCGCTCCGAATAGCCCACGCAGCCAGCCGATCACGCCGCCGGTGGCGGGCGCAGCATGTGCGGTGGGCTGGGCTGCCTGGGCAAAGGCCGGGGTGGGCGCCTGTTGCGGCTCCTGCGGCATCGGCTTGGGGTCGCGCAGCGGTGCCGGCTGGGCCGGCTGCACCTTGGTGACGGCCGGCGGCGGGATGTTGAGCTGGGCCTTGGTCAGCGCGATGGTGTTCAGCTTGCGCGGGGTGCCGCGCTGGTAGCTGGGCTTGGTGGTTTCCTCGCCCATTTCGTTGTCGCGGATGCGGGTGACTTCGTAGTGCGGCGAGTGCAGCTGCTCGTCGGCCACGATCACGATGGGGGCGTCGTGGCGCTGCTCGATCTCGCGCAGCGCGCTGCGCTTCTCGTTGAGCAGGAAGTTGGCGATCTCCACCGGCGCCTGCACCAGCACCTGGCCGGTGTTGTCCTTCATCGCGTGCTCCTCGGCGACGCGGATGATCGACAGGCTCAGTGATTCGATGCTGCGCATGCGGCCATGGCCCTCGCAGCGCGGGCAGACGATCTGGCTGGCTTCGCCCAGCGACGGGCGCAGGCGCTGGCGGCTCATCTCCAGCAGGCCGAAGCGGCTGATGCGGCCGATCTGCACGCGCGCGCGGTCGTACTTGAGTGCGTTCTGCAGCTTGTTCTCGACGTCGCGCTGGTGCTTGTTGGACGACATGTCGATGAAGTCGATCACCACCAGGCCGCCGAGGTCGCGCAGGCGCAGCTGGCGGGCCACTTCCTCGGCCGCCTCCAGGTTGGTGTTGAACGCGGTTTCCTCGATGTCGCCGCCCTTGGTGGCGCGCGCGGAGTTGACGTCGATCGCGGTCAGCGCCTCGGTCTGGTCGATCACCAGCGCGCCGCCGGAGGGCAGGCGGATGGTGCGCTCGTAGGCGTTCTCGATCTGCGATTCGATCTGGAAGCGGTTGAACAGCGGCACGTCGTCGGTGTAGTGCTTGAGCTTGCGCTTGTTGTGCGGCATCACCTGTTCGACGAACTCCAGCGCCTCGGCGTACATCTCCGGGGTGTCGACCAGGATCTCGCCGATGTCGCTGCGCATGTAATCACGCAGGGCGCGCACGATCAGGCGCGACTCCTGGTAGATCAGGAACGGCGCCGGCTTGCTCAGCGCGGCCTCGGCGATCGCGCGCCAGATGCTCAGCAGGTAATCCAGGTCCCACTGCAGCTCTTCCGCGTCGCGGCCCACGCCGGCGGTGCGGATGATCACGCCCATCTCGTCGGGGATGTCCAGCGAATCCATCGCGCGCTTCAGTTCGGCGCGATCGTCGCCCTCGATCCGGCGCGAGACGCCGCCAGCGGTCGGCGAGTTCGGCATCAGCACCATGTAGCGGCCGGCAAGCGAGATGAACGTGGTCAGGGCCGCGCCCTTGTTGCCACGCTCTTCCTTGTCCACCTGCACAACCACTTCCTGGCCTTCGCGCAGGAGCTCCTTGATGCCGGCCTTGTTGTGGTCCACGCCCGCCTGGAAATAGTCGCGGGAGATTTCCTTCAGCGGCAGGAAGCCGTGGCGCTCGCCGCCGTATTCGACGAAGGCGGCTTCGAGGGACGGCTCGAGCCGGGTGATACGGCCCTTGTAGATGTTGGACTTCTTGTTGTCGCGGGACGGCTGTTCGATGTCGATGTCGTACAGGTTCTGTCCGTCGACGATGGCGACCCGCAGTTCTTCCGCCTGCGTGGCGTTGATGAGCATTCGCTTCATTGTGCGTTCCTTGTGCGCTGCCACACCCGGCATGGGTGCCGCGCGGAACGCCATGGGCGTTTCGCTTCTGGATACCACCAAGCGCGCGGCCGCGCTGGGCGCTGGCCGTGCCGCTTTCGAGTTTTCCAGCGCTGCCACACCACGGCGAACCGCGGGAGCGCTTTTTCCTTGTAATGGGCTTGCTGGGCCGGCGACCGCCACCGCATGCCTTGTGGGGAATGGGCGCGTCGCACGGGGCGTTGTTCAACGGGCAGAGTCACGGCGGGGGCCGGCAATGGGCGGGTTTGCCGCGCAGCCGTTAACATGTCCGCCCCGAGGGCGGTGGCAACGTCACTGCGGCGGGGCTCGCCAGGCAGGCCGGCTTTCGGCCGGATGGGCGGTCAACCGCCCGACACTTCCTGCGAAATCAAACCCTTGCATCGCCCCCCGAGTGTAGCAGATCAGCCTCCAATGACACAGCCGGATACCCCCCCCAGCGGCGGCGCGCGTACCGTCCGCGTTCCCGACGATCGCGCCGGGCAGCGGCTGGACAATTTCCTGCTGGGCCAGCTCAAGGGCGCCCCGCGCAGCCTGGTCTACAAACTGGTGCGCAGCGGACAGGTGCGGATCAACGGCGGCCGGGCCAAGGCGGAGCGCAAGCTCGAGGTGGGAGATGATGTCAGGATCCCGCCTGTTCGACTCGAAACGCAGCAGGATGCCGGACGTTCGCCGCCAAAGGGCCTGCTGGCGGCGCTCGAGGCGTCGATCGTGTTCGAGGACACCCGCCTGCTGGCGATCAACAAGCCATCTGGCATCGCCAGCCATGGCGGCAGCGGCATCTCCTTCGGCGTGATCGAGGCGATGCGCGCGCTGCGCCCGCGCGACACGCTGGAGCTTGTCCATCGGCTGGACCGCGACACCTCGGGCCTGCTGGTGTTGTCCAAGAAGCGTTCCGCGCTGTCGGAACTGCAGCGATTGCTGCGGGAAGATCATGGATCAGGCATCGAAAAGCGTTATCTGGCGCTGCTGGTTGGTCGCATGCCGGGCGGTACCATGAGCGTGGATGCGCCGCTGCACGTCGGCCTGCGCCAGGGGGGCGAGCGGCATGTGCAGGTCAACCCGGCCGGCAAGCCGTCGATGAGCCATTTCCGGGTGCTCGAGCGGCGTGGGGGGCAGAGTTATTGCGAAATCCGCATCGAGACCGGCCGCACCCACCAGATCCGCGTCCACGCCCAGCACATCGGCCATCCGGTGGCGGGCGACGACAAATATGGTGACGAAGCCGCCAACAAGCGCCTGCGCGAGCAGGTCGGGCTGAAGCGGCTGTTCCTGCATGCTTCCACCCTGGAGTTCGCGCTCGATGGCGGCAAGGCGCCGTATTCGCTCAACGCGCCGCTGGTGCCGGAGCTGATCGAGGTGCTGGACAGGCTGGGGTAGGTGCCGGACTGGTCTTGGCCGCCACAGACTTCATCCGACACGCCGCGAATATGTTCATGCAGGCTTCTCGGCGGCTTGGATGCCGCCGAGAGCCAGCGGAAGCCCACGGCAGCCAATGCCTTCGATGTATTTCAGCCCGCCAGCAGATCCGCCTTTGCCGCGCAGATGAAATCGTTCTCGCTCAGCCCGCCGACGTCGTGGGTGGAGAAGTGCACCACGCAGCGGTCGTAGTGCACCGACAGGTCCGGATGGTGGTTCTCGGCATTGGCGACGTGGGCCAGCGCGTTCACGAACGACATCGTCCGGTAGTAGTCGGCGAAGCGGAAGGTCTTGCCGAGCACGTGGCCGTCTTCCAGCAGTTCCCAGCCCTGCAGCTGCGGCAGCAACTCGCGGATGCTGGCTTCCGACAGCCGGTGTTCATGGCCGCGGCGAGCCACGCAACGGGCTTGGGCGAGGGGGATGAGGTCGGCCATGATGTTCTCCGTGCGCGGGCTGAACCGGGATGCGGGCGATACGCAGCTGCAACGCAGCGCCGCTAGAATAGCCGGATGATCCAGATTTCCGAAGCCGCGCAGACCCATTTCCGCAAGCTGATCGAGCGCGAGGCGATTCCCGGTCTGGGCGTGCGTCTGTCCGCCCAGCAGCCCGGCACAGCGCGTGCCGACGTGCGTCTGGAATTCGCCGAGCCGGCCGAGCTTGCCGGCGACGAGTGGGCAATCGATTGCGAAGGCTTCACGCTGTGGCTGGATGCTCCCAGCGTGCCGTTCCTCGACGGCGCCGAAATCGACTACGCGACGATGGCGACGGGCGGCCAGCTGCAGATCCGCGCACCGCGGATCAAGGGCGTGGCACCGGGCGAGTCGGCATCGCTGGTCGAGCGCGTGCGCTGGGTGATCGAGAACGACATCAATCCGCAGTTGGCCATGCACAAGGGCCACGTCACCCTCACCGAGATCACCGCTGACGGCATCGTGGTGCTCAATTTCGGCGGCGGCTGCCACGGCTGCAGCATGGTGGACATCACCCTGAAGCAGGGCGTGGAGAAGACGTTGCTGGACAAGGTGCCGGGGGTGGCCGGGGTGCGCGATGTCACCGACCATGCCAGCGGCAGCGCGCCGTACATGTCGAACGGCGGGACCTGACGGAACCGGGCGCGCGTGACGACGGCACAGGACCTGATCGCCGCGCTCGAACAACGGCGCCTGCTCAAGCGGGGGCACGCTGATGCGCCGGGGGAAATGCCTGCCGGCTGGCAGCGCTGGTTCGACGCGCAGCCGCAGGCCGATGCCGGTGCCGCGCGCGCGCATATCGAAGCCTGGGTGGCGCCGCTTGCGGAGCGCCTGACCTATGCGGCGCAGGGCCGTGCCGCGCGGCTGGGCCTGCCGTTCTTCCACTTGCAGCGGCTGGCGCGCCCGCACGACCCCCGCGATGGGCGCGTCCTGCGGATCGGCGTGGGCGCCGCCGACATCGTGCTGCACCTGCTGCTGGCGGCCACGCTGCTGTGGCTGATGTACCTGCATCTGGCCGAACTGGCGCGGCAGGACGACGAGCCAGGCCAAGTGGTGCAGGTCCATTTCATTGGTCGCGGCAATGCCCAGGCGGGTGGTGGTGCGGTTGCCGAGCAGGGGGCGCAGGGCGCGCCGTTGCGGGCTTCCCCTGCCTCCCGCCGGATGCCGGCGCCTGCGCAGGAAGCCGCCGCTGCGTCCGCGCAGCCCTCGGAGACGGCGGTGCCGCCGGCGGTGGAGCAGGTCGCTTTGCCGCAGCAACAGTCGATCGATGCCAGCCGACCGGTGCCGCAGTTGGAGCAGGTGCCGACGCCGCCGGAGGCGCGCCAGGTGCTGCAGGTGAGCGAGGTGCCGCAGCCGCAGCCGGACGGATTCAAGCTGCCGCCGCCGCGCGAACGCAGCGTGGTGTTGCCGCAGGCGACGCTGCGGGAAGCCCATCCGCGGCCGCAGGTGGAGTCGCTTCCGATGCTCGAAACGCCTGCACCCCGCGCGCTGCAGCCCTTGCCGCAGCAGGCGCAGTTGCGCGCGCCGGAATTGCGCGAAAAGGTGCGGGACATCGAAGTGTTCCGGCCGGATGCGCGCCTGCAGGCGCGCGAGCGCACGGCGCCGACTGCCGATGCCACGGCGCAGGTGCGGGTGCCGCGGCCGGTCGGGCAGGTGCGTGAATTGCCATTGAAGCCGGATCCCGGCGGTGCAGCCGTTGCCGCGCCAGAGCGGGGCAACGCCCCGGCGGGCGGCGGCGCGCGTGCGGCGAGCGCCGGCGCCGGCCAAGTGCAGGCCGGCAGCGGACAGGGCGTACGAACCGCGAAGGCGGGCGGGCGTGGCGTCGCAGCAAAGGGCGCCGGTGCCGGTCCCGGGTTGAAGCCGGCACCGGGCGGGTGGCCGGGCGCGGCGAAGAGCGATGACTGGGGTGCCTCGCAGCGTAACGTCGCCGGGACAGGCAATGGCGACGGCCGCGAGGGTGATGGCAAGTCCGGCCTGTTCAACGCCGACGGCAGCGCGCGCCTGCCGGACGAATGGTCCAGGCAGGACGGGCTGGACCTGGATCGGGCGGGGACTTGGCTCAAGCGGCCTGGACTGGAATACCGTGGCACGCGCTTCGACAAGTACTGGATCCCGCAGGGTACGCTGCTGCAGGAATGGGTGCGGCGCGGGATCAAGGAGCTGTCGATCCCGATTCCCGGCACCGGCCTGAAGCTGAAGTGCGTGGTGTCGCTGCTGCAGTTCGGCGGCGGCTGCATGCCGGTGGACCCGGACGTGAACGAGCAGTCGTCGACCGGTCGCGCCGCGCCCGCGGTGCCGTTCAAGCCCGAGCTGCAGGAAGACAACGGCAGCGTGCGCCCGGCGCCCGTGCCTGCGGAAAACCCATAGCGTCGATCAGCGATGCCCGGACTTGTTGCGGGGGACAGGTGATGCCCTTGCGCTGCCGGCCATCAACGAAGCGGGCGACTCAGGCGCGTGCGCCCAGCGACTGCACCATCAGTGTGCGCAGGGCGGCATCATCGCGCGCCACCGGCGGCGCGATCTCGGTCAGCGAAAACCCGCGCGCCAGCGCATCGTCCTCGTCCAGTCCTTCGAACGCCACGAACTCGGCGTCCATCAGCGCGGCGCGCGCAGTGTCGATGCTGTCGTAGGCGAGGGTGTTGCCATCGCTGTCGAAGACCTCCGCGGTCCCGGCCTCGCGTTCGCGCAGGCGTGCCCACACCACGGTGCGGCCCAGCGTGGCCAGCCACCAGCTGTCGTTGTCCGTTTCGCTCATGACAATCCCTTTCCGATGATCCACAGCACGCCGCCCATCGCGATCCCGCCCAGGATCACCAGCAGGGAGATGCGCGAAGGCGTGGCCAGCCCCGACAGGCTGCGGTCGGACGCGCTGCGATAGTCGCCGCGCAACAGCCACCAAAGGGCCACGGGCTTGAGGAAAGCACCGGGGCCGAACTGTTCCACCAGCCGCGGATGGCGGTCGCGCAGGTGCACCAGTGTCAGCGGCCAGAAGATCACGAAGGCGGTGGCGCCGGCGATCGCGATCGCGAATGCGGTCAGCGCCAGGAACAGGACCAGATCGGCGTCCATCAGAACTCCGCCGAGCCCGGCGCGCGCGGATAGGCGATCGCATCGCGGATGTTCGCCAGCCCGCACACATAGACCACCAGTCGTTCGAAGCCCAGCCCGAAGCCGGCGTGCGGCACCGTGCCGTAGCGGCGGAAGTCGCGGTACCAGCCGTAATGGGCCGGGTCGAGGCCGAACTGCGCCATGCGCGCGTCCAGCACGTCCAGGCGCTCCTCGCGCTGGCTGCCGCCGATGATCTCGCCGATGCCCGGCGCCAGCACGTCCATCGCCGCCACGGTCCTGCCGTCGTCGTTGATGCGCATGTAGAACGCCTTGATCTGCTCGGGGTAGTTCATCACCACCACCGGGCGGCCGACGTGTTCTTCGGTCAGCCAGCGCTCGTGCTCGGTCTGCAGGTCCAGGCCCCACTCGACCGGGAATTCGAATTTCCTGCCGGACTTCTGCAGCAGCGAGATCGCGTCGGTGTAGTCGATGCGCTCGAACGGTGCGTTGATGAATTTTTCGAGGCGGGTGATGGCGTCGGGCTGCACGCGTTCGGCGATGAAGGCCATGTCGTCGGCGCGCTCGTCCAGCACCGCCTTGAACAGGTACTTCAGGAAGTCCTCGGCCAGGTTGGCGTCGTCGTTGAGGTCGGCAAAGGCGATTTCCGGCTCGATCATCCAGAACTCGGCCAGGTGGCGCGTGGTGTTGCTGTTCTCTGCGCGGAAGGTCGGGCCGAAGGTGTAGACCTTGCTCAGGCTGAGGCAGTAGGCCTCGACGTTGAGCTGGCCGGACACCGTGAGGAAGGTTTCCTTGCCGAAGAAGTCGCGGCTGAAGTCGACGTTGCCCTTGCCGTCGCGCGGCAGGTTGGCCATATCCAAGGTGGAGACGCGGAACATCTGCCCGGCGCCCTCGGCATCGGAAGTGGTGATGATCGGCGTGCTGATCCAGTAGAACTGGCGCTCGTGGAAGAAGCGGTGCACCGCCTGCGCCAGGCAGTGGCGGATGCGGGTCACGGCGCCGAACAGGTTGGTGCGCGGGCGCAGGTGGGCGAATTCGCGCAGGTACTCCAGCGAATGCTGCTTGGGCTGCATCGGGTAGGTCAGCGGGTCTTCCACCCAGCCGACGACCTCGACGGCGGAGGCCTGCACCTCGAAGCTCTGGCCCTGGCCCTGCGACTTCACCAGCGTGCCGGTGCAGATCACCGCGCAGCCGGTGGTCAGGTGCTTCACCTCGGATTCGTAGTTGGGCAGGGTGTCCGGCGCCACCACCTGGATCGGCGCGAAGCAGGAGCCGTCGCTGACGTTGACGAAGCTCAATCCGGCCTTGGAGTCACGGCGCGTGCGCACCCAGCCGCGCACGGAAACCTGGCCGCCTTCCGGGACGTGCCCGGCCAGCGCCTGGGCCACGGAGATCGTCGTCATCTTGAAATCCTGCGTTGCAAGCATGAAATAGAGCGGGGAGTTTACCGGAGCTACAATCCCCGCATGGCCATTCTGCTGACCGACACCGCCCGCGACCGCATCCGCGGCTACCTTGATGCCGACCCCGCCGCCTTGGGCCTGCGCTTCGGCGTTTCCCGCAGCGGCTGCTCGGGCTGGGGCTACAAGGTGGACATGGCGCGCGAGCAGGGCGCGGACGACGTGGTGTTCGACGCCGGCGGCGTACGCATCTTCGTCGATGCCGCCAGCCTGCCGCAGGTGGACGGCACCCGCATCGACTTCGTGAAGCAGGGGTTGAACGAACAGTTCACCTTCGACAATCCCAATGTGACCGGCGGCTGCGGCTGCGGCTCCAGCTTCACCACCGGGCTGGTCCAACTGGCCTGATTTGCACGCAAGTGCTTGATTGGCCATAATGGTCGGCTCCCGCTTGCGGGGGGCTCTTGCCCGAACGCGCCTGTCCATGTCACCGGCAGGTGGCCGAGGGCTGTCCGGCCGGCATCGCGCCAGCCGCCATCCACAAGGAAACCACCATGCGTCACTATGAAATCGTGTTCCTGGTCCATCCGGACCAGAGCGAGCAGGTCCCGGCGATGATCGAGCGCTACAAGGGCGCCATCGAGGCCGGCAACGGCAAGATCCACCGCCTGGAAGACTGGGGCCGCCGCCAGCTGGCCTACCCGATCCAGAACCTGGTGAAGGCGCACTACGTGCTGCTGAACATCGAGGCCGAGCAGTCCGTGCTGGACGAGCTGGTCGACACGTTCCGCTTCAACGACGCGATCCTGCGCCACCTGGTCATGCGTCGCGACGACGCGGTGACCGAGCAGTCCCTGATCATGAAGAACAAGGACGAGAAGGGCGACAAGCCCGAGCGTCGCCGCCGCGACGACGAGAGCGACAGTGCCGTGGGCACTGGCGAATCCGATAACGCCGAAGCCGCCTGAGGAGCACGTCCATGTCCAAGTTCTTCCGCCGCCGCAAGTTCTGCAAGTTCACTGCCGAGGGCGTGACCGAGATCGACTACAAGGATCTCAACACCCTGCGCCAGTACCTGACCGAGACCGGCAAGATCGTGCCGAGCCGCATCACCGGCACCAAGTCCAAGTACCAGCGCCAGCTGCAGAACGCCGTCAAGCGCGCTCGCTTCCTGGCTCTGATCCCGTACACGGACAACCACAACGTCTGATCCCGCTCGTTGACGAGCAAGCCCGTCCATTCGGACAGCCACCGTTGCGGCGCATCGCGCGCCGCTAACGAATACGGAGCAACACCATGCAACTGATCCTCCTGCAGAAGGTCACCAACCTCGGCAATCTCGGCGACAAGGTCGACGTGAAGCCGGGCTACGGCCGCAACTACCTGGTGCCGCAGGGCAAGGCCGTGCCGGCCACCGCCGCCAACCTGGCCGAGTTCGAGGCCAAGCGCGCCGAGTACGAAGCCAAGGCCCAGGCCACCCTGGATGCCGCTTCCGCGCGCCAGGCCAAGCTGGCCGATGCCAGCGTGACCGTGGCCGCCAACGCGTCCACCGAAGGCAAGCTGTTCGGTTCGGTCGGCCCGCGCGAAATCGCCGAGGCCCTGACCAAGCAGCTGGGCGTGGAAGTGAACAAGTCGGAAGTGGTGATGGGCGAAGGCCCGCTGCGCCACACCGGCGAGTTCGAGGTGCTGGTGCACCTGCACGCCGACATCGACACCACCGTCAAGGTGGTGGTGGTGCCGGAAGCCGCCTGATACGGCCGCCAGCCAGCATGACCGCGACGGGCGCCGCAAGGCGCCCGTTTCGTTTTTACGGAACGTCGGAACGATCACTGTCGCAGCCAGTGAGATGCCCACCGGTTATCCACAGGGTTATCTGCAACGCTTGCCGACGGCGCCGACTACGATGATCGTTTCCACCGCACAACAACGACCGGCCCGCCATGACGGGCCGACAGGGGAGTCACGCTGCCGATGAGCGCAAGGTCGGGGATCCGTTCCGATGCCAGCTTCCAGACCCGCAACGAGCACCGGGTCGAGCAGCTGCGCGTGCCGCCGCAATCGATCGAGGCCGAGCAGGCGGTGCTGGGCGGGCTGATGCTGGACCCGAACGCGTTCGACCGCGTGGCCGACCAGCTGGTGGAGGAGGATTTCTACCGGCGCGACCACCAGCTGATCTACCGCGCGGTGCGCGAACTGGTGGAGAAGAACCGCCCTTGCGACGCGGTGACGGTGGGCGAGTGGTTCGATTCGCAAGGCATCAGCGAGCAGGTCGCCGGCGGTGCCTATCTGGTCGAGCTGGCCGCCAGCACGCCCAGCGCGGCCAATATCAAGGCCTATGCGGAAATCGTCCGCGACAAGGCGGTGCAACGCCGGCTGATCGACGTCGGCACTACCATCGTCAACGACGGCTTCCAGCCCGAAGGCCGCGACTCCGGCGAACTGCTGGCGCAGGCCGAATCGGCGGTGTTCGCGATTGCCGAAGGCCATTCGCGCGGCAAGCAGGACTTCACGCCGGTGCGGCGCGCGCTGGCCGAGGCGTTCGAGATCCTGCAGAAGCGCGCCGAGAACGGCGGCGGCATCACCGGCCTGCCGACCGGTTATTCCGAGTTCGACCAGATGACCGCCGGCCTGCAGCCCACCGACCTGATCGTGCTGGCCGCGCGCCCGGCGATGGGCAAGACCACCTTCGCCCTCAACATCGCCGAATACGGCGCGCTGAAGTCGAAGAAGGCGGTGGCGGTGTTTTCGATGGAAATGTCCGCCGGGCAGCTGGCCATGCGCCTGATCTCGTCGCTGGGCCGGGTCAATGCGCAGCGGCTGAAGGTCGGTGATCTGGAGGACGAGGACTGGAGCCGCGTCACCGGGGCCATCGCCCAGCTCAGCGGCATCAAGATCTTCATCGACGACACCCCGGGCCTGTCCCCGGAGGTGCTGCGCGCCAAGGCGCGCCGGCTCAAGCGCGAGCACGACCTGGGCCTGATCGTGATCGACTACCTGCAGCTGATGCAGGTGCCCGGCAACAGCGAGAACCGCGCCACCGAGATCTCCGAGATCAGCCGCTCGCTGAAGGGGCTGGCGAAGGAGCTGAACGTGCCGGTGATCGCGCTGTCGCAGCTCAACCGCTCGCTGGAATCACGCACCGACAAGCGGCCGGTGATGGCCGACCTGCGCGAATCCGGCGCGATCGAGCAGGACGCGGACATGATCGTGTTCATCTACCGTGACGAGTACTACAACAAGGAAAACTCGCCGGACAAGGGCCTGGCCGAGATCATCATCGGCAAGCACCGAAACGGCAGTACCGGCAGCTTCAAGCTGAAGTTCTTCGGCGAGTACACGCGCTTCGACAACCTGGCGCACGACACCGTCGGCAGCTTTGAGTGATGGCATGCCGAAGGTTGGCTAGGCAGCCGCGGCGGCGCGTGTTCGAATAGCGCCCCTATGAGCGAACTGATGAGCCAGCGGCCGACCCGGATCGTGGTCGACCTGGACGTGCTGGGCGGCAACCTGCGCGCGATCCGCGCGAAGGTCGGCGTGCCGGTGATGGCGATCGTCAAGGCCAATGCCTATGGCCACGGCCTGGTGCCGGTGGCGCACCACCTGCAGGCGCAGGGCGTGGAGCAGCTGGGCGTGGCCTTCGTCGAGGAAGGCATGGCGCTGCGCAGGGCCGGCATCACCGTGCCGATCCTGGTGCTGGGCGGCATCCTCGGTCGCCAGGTCGGGCAGCTGATCCAGCACGACCTGGAAATCACCGTGTCCTCGCTGGACAAGCTGCGCAAGGTCGAGGTCGCCGCCGAGCGGCTGGGCCGCAAAGCGGTGGTCCATCTGAAGATCGACACAGGGATGGAGCGGATCGGCGTGCACAGCTATTCGTGCGGGCCGATGATCGAGGCGGCGGTGGCCTCGGGCTGGTGCACGGTGAAAGGGGTGTATTCGCACCTGGCCTGCGCCGACGATCCCACGTCGGCGATGACCGCGCTGCAGCTGGAGCGTTTCCAGGAGGCCTGCGCCCATTTCGAGCGCATCGGTGCACCCATGCCGATCCGCCACCTCGCCAATTCCGGCGGCGTACTGCATTACCCGGAGACCTGGCTGGACATGGTGCGGCCGGGGATCATGCTCTACGGCGTGCTGCCCGACCCGGACGCGCACCGCACGGTGGACGTGAAGCCGGCGCTGTCGCTGATCTCGCAGGTGGTCTATTTCAAGACCGTGCTGGCAGGGCACCCGGTCGGCTATGGCGCCACTTGGGCGCCGCCGCATGACACCCACGTCGTGACCGTGCCGATCGGCTATGGCGACGGCTATCCGCGCGCGCTGTCCAACTGCGGTGAAGTGCTGATCCGTGGCCAGCGCCGGCCGATCGTGGGCCGCCTGTGCATGGACCAGTTCATGGTCGACCTGGGCCCGGACGGCAGCGCCTACGTCGAGGACGACGTGGTGTTGATCGGCACGCAGGGCGGCGAAACGATCAGCGTCGAGGACGTGGCCAAGCGCGCCGGCACCATCGGCTACGAAATCCTGACCCGGCTCAACGAGCGCGTGCCGCGTGAATACGTGGGCGGGCCAACGGCGGTCGTCTGACCAGAGCCCTGCGGGCTGCACTCCGCGTTGACCACTCGTCAGGCGGCGTGATTCACTCGCCGGGACTACCGGGGAGTGCAGGATGGCCACGTCGAAGCCGCGCCTGAAGCGTCCTGCCGAGCCATTGCGCCGGCCCAAGCGCGAACCGATGTCACGCGTGGACACCGCCTGGTTGCGGATGGAACGCCCAACCAACCCGATGATGATCACCGGCGTGCTGATGCTTGCCGAGCCGATGCAGCTTGCGCAGCTGAAGAAGGTGATCCAGCAGCGGTTCCTGTCGTATGCGCGGTTCCGGCAGAAGCCGGTCGATGGCGCGGCCGGGGCGCAGTGGGTCGAGGACGAGCATTTCGACCTCGACTGGCATGTGCGCCTGGCGGGGTTGCCCGGACGCCCGGGACGGGCCTCCGAGAAGCGCGCATTGGAGCGTTTCGTCAGCGAGCTGGCGTCCAGTCCGCTGGATCCCACCAAGCCGTTGTGGCAGTTCCACTTGGTCGAGCGCTACCAGGGCGGCTCGGCGGTGGTGGCGCGCATCCACCATTGCTATGCCGACGGCATCGCGCTGGTGCAGGTGCTGCTGTCGCTGACCGACACCAGCCGCGAATCGTCCTCGGCCTCCCGGCTCGACAAGGCCTGGCTGAAGGAACAGGCGGCCCCGGTGGCGCGCCGGGTGGGCGCGATGGAGCGCTACATGAAGCTCGGCGGCAAGGCGCTGGGGCAGGGCATGGCGATGATGCAGGACCCGTCGCTGGCCACGCTGCTGGCGAAGGAAGGCGGCGACATCGCCCGCGAGCTGGTGCATGCGCTGGCGCTCCCGGATGACCCGCCGTCGTTGCTGCGCGGCCAGCTGGGCGTCAGCAAGCGGGTCGCGTGGGCCGAGCCGCTGGAACTGGAGGAGGTGAAGGCGGTCGGCCGCGCCTGCGACTGCACCGTCAATGACGTGCTGATGGCCGCCGCCGCCGGTGCGCTGCGTGGCTACATGCGCGACCGCGGCGAGGCGCTGGAGGGCCTGAGCCTGCGCGCGACCGTGCCGGTCAACCTGCGCCCGCTGGAACACGCGAAGAAGCTGGGCAATCACTTCGGCCTGGTCTTCCTTGACCTGCCGGTGGGCGAGGACAACCCGCTGCGCCGGCTGCAGCGCGTGGCCGAATGCATGAACCAGCTGAAGGAGTCGCGCCAGGCCATCGTCGCCTACGGCCTGCTGGCTGCGCTGGGCATCGCCCCGCAGCCGGTGCAGGAGATCGCGCTGGAGCTGTTCAGCCGCAAGGCCAGCGCCGTGGCGACCAACGTGCCCGGCCCGCAGCAGCCGCTGTACATGGCCGGCTGCACCGTGCGCGAGATCATGTTCTGGGTGCCGCAGACCGGCTCGATCGGGCTGGGCCTGTCGATCCTCAGCTATCGCGGCAAGGTGCACTTCGGGATGATCGCCGACGCCCGTCTGGTACCGGACCCGGATGCGGTGGTCCGTCGATTCGGCGAGGAATTCGAAAAGCTCCTGTATCTGGCGATGATGGGGCCCTGGGATGCGCCGCTGGATGCAGCCGCGGCGGAGGCCCTGCTGCAAGACGCAACCTTGGCTTAACGCGGCGGCGCCCGTTCACATTCAGGCCACGATCCGCCGCCTAGCCTCATCGCCGCAACGCCACCGTGCCATCCAGACGAGGAGTCACCCAATGAAGCCGCATTTCAAGCTCGCCATCCTGGGCGTGTGCCTGGCCACCATGACCGCCGGCTGCGCCACCTACACCGGCCAGACCAACGATCCCAACGATCCCAACCGCACCAAGCGCGGCGCGCTGATCGGTGCGGCCATCGGCGCCGCCGCGGGCCTGCTCAGCGGAGACAGCGCAGTGGAGCGTCGCCAGCATGCGATGGTCGGTGCCGGTATCGGGGCGCTCGCGGGTGGCTCGATCGGCGCCTACCAGGATCGTCAGGAAGCCGAGTTGCGCCGCGCCACTGCCGGCACCGGCGTCGACGTCAGCCGCGACGGCGACGTCATCAAGCTGAACCTGCCGGATGGCGTGACCTTCGACTTCAACAAGACCAACGTCAAGCCGCAGTTCTACCCGGCCCTCAACACCATCGCCGGCACCCTGCGCGAGTACAACCAGACCATCGTGGAGGTCAGCGGCCATACCGACAGCATCGGTACCGATGCGATCAACCAGCGCATTTCCGAGCAGCGCGCCAATTCGGTGGCCAGCTACCTGATCGGCCAGGGCCTGCAGCGCGAGCGCTTCGAGATCGTCGGCATGGGTGAACGCTATCCCATCGCCAGCAACGACACCGATTCCGGCCGTGCGCTCAACCGCCGCGTGGAAATCCGCCTGCTGCCGCTGCGTTCGTAAGCCGCACGGCAAATCGTTC
Organism: Thermomonas sp. XSG; assembly: GCF_014678725.1. Classification (NCBI taxonomy): domain Bacteria; kingdom Pseudomonadati; phylum Pseudomonadota; class Gammaproteobacteria; order Lysobacterales; family Lysobacteraceae; genus Thermomonas; species Thermomonas sp. XSG. The sequence continues at coordinate 2,852,926 of NZ_CP061497.1, forward strand.
CACCGGGGCGGGCCGCGCAATGCGGCCCGCTTCCGTATCCGGCGGATGAACGGCATCCTTCCCGGCCTTGTGAATGCCGCCACCGCCCCTATACTGCGGGTGTCGGTAAAATCGATGCTTCCCGGGGGTGCACTGGCTTCGACGGGGGTCGCGAAATTACTTGGCGCATGCCGAGGGGGTAGCTTTCCTCGTTAATCCAGCTGCAAAACTCTAGTTGCCAACGACGACAACTACGCTCTCGCCGCTTAAGGCGTAAGCCCCGAACCCACTTGTGCCCGTGCTCGTGGATGTAGGGTCATTATCACGGAACCGGCTGTGATGGCTGCCTGTCAGTCACGGCTTAACCAAAACAGGCTGGTCCCGCGGTGCGCTTTGCACACCGTGCTGCTGCGGGACGAGACCCAACGGTGAGCTAAGCATGTAGTGCCGGGGATGGAGTGCCTTCGGACGCGGGTTCGACTCCCGCCACCTCCACCATCTACCAAAACCCCAACCGGTCACGGTTGGGGTTTTTCTTTGGAGGCCATTTTTCCCGCCTCCATTGGCGCCGGCAGGGGCGAGGGTCAGAGCAGCGGGGCCAGACGCGGTTCCAGCAGTGGACGGCGCCAGCCGGCCAGCTGGCCGTTCCAGCCGCTGCCGTCCTGCAGCGCTTCCAGCACCTTGCGCGAGGCGAGCAGGCCTTCCGGGAGCTGCAGCTCGGCGGCGACCGCGGCCACGGCTTCCTGCAGGGCACGCAGCTGCTTTTTGTCGCGATCATCGCCGCGTGCCATTGGTGCTTTCGATTCGTCGGCCAGCGGCGTGATCAAGGCTTCCCACAGTGGCGTGCGCAGGCTGCGCGGGGCTTTGGGGTTGGCATCCAGCAGGGCGTCGAAGCGCAGCCGGCTGTCCAGCTTCTGGCGGGCCAGCGCCACCGCCAGTTCGTTGTCGAGGATCCAGCTGCGGGGGCGGTCGCTGCTGCGCGCCTGCGCGTCGCGCCAGCGCAGCATGCGCAGCAGCCGGCGCTGGCCCTCCGCGTCGAGGAACTGCGCGCTGCGGATCGCAAGATGCGGCCAGCGCTCGCCGTCGTCACTGGCGGCATTGGCCAGTTGGCGGGCACTGTCTTCTTCCAGCCACGCGGTACGGCCGTTGCCGGCCAGGCGCGCCTGCAGGTCGCGATGGAGGGCGTGCAGGTGGCGCACGTCGTCGGCTGCGTATTCCAGCTGGGCGGGCGACAGCGGCCGGCGCAGCCAGTCGGAACGGGTTTCGCCCTTGGCCAGCTCCACCCCGGTCACGGCCTGCACCAGCTTCTGGTAGCCAAGGCCGGCCCCCAGCCCGCACATCGCGGCCGCGGCCTGGGTATCGAACAGCGGCGTCGGCAGGGTGCGGCAGGCGTACTGGAAAGCCACCAGGTCTTCGCTGGGGCTGTGCATCAGCTTCAGCACGTCGGGGTTGGCCAGCAGCGGGGCCAGCGCTTCGCGCATGCCGGGGCGCAGCGGGTCGACCAGCAGGATGTCGTCATCGCTTTCGCCCAGCGCGATCTGCACCAGGGCCAGCTGTGGCCAGTAGGTGCGTTCGCGGATGAACTCGGTGTCCAGGCCGATCGCGGCGGGCGGGTTCTCAAGGCGAGCGCGCAGCGCGCCGGGGGTATCGATCCAATGTGTCATCCGCACATTATGCGGTTGCCGGAGGCTGGCCCATGCCCTAAGTTCGTCGGCACCGCCAATCGGCGGGTGCAGGACTGATGGAGCTGGAGTTTGCGCGCAGGAGGTTTCCTCATCCCGCTGTTGCTGCTGCTGGCCGGTTGCAAGCCGGAACCGGAGGCGCCGGCACTGGCACTGCAACCGGTGCCGGCGCAGGAGCGGCTGCCGGCACCGGCGCCTGTGCTCGAACCCGGCCGGGTCAGCATCCGCGGCGATGACGCGCTGGCCGACGTGCTGAGCTGGACGCTGCCGGAAGCCCGCATCGACCAGCCGGCGCGCGCCCGCGCCAATGCGCGGCGGGCGCTGGCCAAGGGTGATCTGTTCGAAACCGGCGAATCGGCGATCCCGCTGCTGCTGGCGCTGCGCAAACTGGAGCCGGACAGTGCCCAGGACGCGCGATTGCTGGAAAAGGCCCGCGCTGCGCTGCTGGCGCAGGCGTGGATGGCGCTGGATGCCGGCGAAGACCTGGCGTCGCTGCGCTATGCCCAGCGCCACGGCACCGTGCTGCGCACGCTGTGGCCCGAGCTGCCGGAGGCGAAGACCTATCTGGATGCGGTGGATCGGGCCGGCCAGGCCTTCGACCTGTGCCTTGCCGGAGAGCGCGCGCTGCGGGCGGGGAATCTGGACGCCCCGGGCGGCGCGCTGGAACTGTTTCGCCAGGCGCAGGCGCTGTGGCCGCTGCAGACCCGCGCCCAGCGCGGCATCGCCGCGGTCGAGGCCGCGGTGCTGGTGGAGGCACAGGCGCTGGCGGCGGGCGGGGATTTCGAGGGCGCCTATGCAGAACTGGCACGGGCAGGGCGCGTGCGCAATGACGCGGAGGCGATCACGGCGACGCGGCAACGCATCGAGGCGATGCGCACCGACCGGATCCGCCGGTTGGGCGATGAGGGCCTGATGGCGCTGGCCGACCCCGCCGGCCTGCAGTTCGCCCGCGAGCGGCTGGCCGAGATCCTGCGGATCGCGCTGCCCGGCACCGGTGCCGGCGTGGCGCTGCGCCAGCGCATTGATCTGGTGGGTCATTACGGGCTGTTCCGCCCTGGTCAGGTGTTCACCGAGGAAATGCAAGCGGGCGGGCGTGGACCAGCGCTCAGCGTGCTGCCGCGTGGCGGTTTCATGATGGGTGCGCCGGAAGACGAGGAGGGCGCGACTCTGGACGAACAGCCGCGGCATCAGGTGCGTCTGGATCGCGGTTTCGCAATGACCCGGCACGAAATCACGGTGGGCCAGTTCCGGCGTTTCGTCCAGGCCACGGGTTTCGTGCCGCGCGCCACCCAGCGCGGCCACTCGCTGGCTTACGACGCGCGCAGCGGCAATTTCCTGCGCGGCAGTGGCATCGACTGGCAGTCCGGCTACGACGGCCGTCCGGCCGCGGACGACATGCCGGTGATCCACGTCACCGCCCGCGATGCCGAGGCTTACGCAGCGTGGCTGTCGGCGCAGACCGGCGCGCACTACCGCCTGCCCAGCGAGGCCGAGTTCGAGTACGCCCTGCGGGCGGGGGGACAGGCGCTCTACCCATGGGGCGCGGGTGCGCCTCCGGCGAGCGTCGGCAACCTCGCCGGTGGCAGGGACGTGTCGGCACGCGGGCGACGCTGGAGCAATGCCTTCCTTGGCTATGGCGACGGCTGGTGGGGGCCGGCGCCGGTGGGCAGCTTCGCGCCGAATGCCTACGGCTTGTACGACATGGCGGGCAACGTCAGCGAGTGGGTTGCGGATTGCTGGCACCGCGGCTACCGGCGCGCGCCGGCCAACGGCCAGGCCTGGGTGAATCCGGGCTGCCGTACGCGGATGTATCGTGGCGGTTCTTGGGCCAGCGCCCCGGCGCAGGCGCGTTCGGCGTGGCGGGCCTCGGGCGGCGTCGACGTGACCAACGCGCGGGTGGGTTTCCGGCTGGTGCGGCAGCTGTGAGAAGGATGCTCACGCCGTGTTGAGGGGCGCCCGCTAGTCTTTTCGCCGATGCCCGAGACGGGCCGGAGGACACGATGAACCGCAATCCGATTGGAACCCGCCGTGGTGGCGGCCTGCGCATCTGGGTGTTGGTGCTTTTTGCCGGTTATGCGGCGTGGTACTGGTACTCCAACCGCAGCGTGGATGCGCTGACCGGCGAGACGGTGGTGATCGACAAGAACATCTCGCCCGAGCAGGAAACAGCGTTGGGCCTGCAGGCCTACCAGGAGGTGCTGCAGCAGGAGCGCCCGCTGCCGGCGGATGCGCAGGTCTCGCGACAGGTCGGTGCGATCGCGCAACGGCTGATTGCCAAGATCCCGCCGGTGTCCGATGCCTTGGCCGCCGAAAACGGAATGCAGGCGAGCCACATCGAGAAGTCCTTCGACTGGAAGGTGACGGTGCTGGAATCCGACCAGGTCAATGCATTCTGCCTGCCGGGGGGCAAGATGGCGGTGTATACCGGCTTGCTGCCGGTGGCCCAGAACGCCGACGCGGTGGCCGTGGTGATGGGGCACGAAATCGCCCACGCGCTGCTGCGCCACGGCGCACAGCGCATGACCCGCGGCAAGCTGGAGCAGATCGGACAGATGGCCGGAGCGGCCAGCGGCATGGACCAGAACACCATGCAGGCGGTGATGCAGGCCTATGGCTACGGCAGCGCGCTGCCATATGCGCGCAGCCAGGAAACCCAGGCCGACGAACTGGGGCTGATGCTGGCAGCAGCGGCCTGCTTCGATCCGCGCGAATCGGTGCCGCTATGGGAGCGCATGGATCGGAACTCGGGCGGTGGCGCGCCGCCGGAATTCGCCTCCACCCATCCCAGCGCCGGTACCCGCATCCAGCAGCTGCAGGCGCTGATGCCGAAGGCACTGGCCTACCAGGCGAAGTTCTGCGAAACGGCCGCCAGCGCCGCGCGCTGACGGCGCACTGCCACGCTTGCGAGCGGCTTGCGCATCATCCCGCATGACTCGTGGCGACGGGTCCATCTGCCTTGACGGCTGCGGGCGCGCAGCGCTGTGATCGACTACAGCCACCACGCCAGCGCGAACAGGCCCAGCATGGCAAACGCCAGTGCGAGCTTGAGCGCGGTGCCGAGCAACAGGCCTACCCAGGTGCCTGCGCCGACCTTGGTGGCGTGGCCCACCCGATGTGGATGCAGGCTGCGGTGATGGGCCAGCTCACCGGCCAGTGCGCCGATGAACGGGCCGAACAGCAAACCGGGCAAGCCGAACAGCAGTCCCACCAGGGTGCCGATGGCCGCGCCCCACATCGCCATCCGGCTGGCGCCGACGCGCCGGGCGCCGTGGGCCGTGGCCCAGAAATCCACGGCCACCGACACCAGCGTCAACATCGCCAGCACGATCAGCGCGGGCGCGCCGATGGCCTGGAAACTACCAGCCCACGCCGCCAGCAGCATGCCGGCGAACATCAGCGGTATCCCCGGCAGCACCGGCAACACGGTGCCCAGCAGGCCGACGAGGATCAGCAACGCGGCGATCAGGTAGTAGATCGTGGTGGAATCCATGGCGGCTCGCAGCGGGCAGGGCGGGGCATTGTGCCGGGTGTGAGAACGGCCCGCACCGGGCGGGCCGTTCAGCGGCACCAGCTGGAGGGAGGGGCGCGCGGTCAGCGCAGGTAGGCCTGGCCGTTTTCGATCCGCACCCGCGCGCCCTCGCGGAAGCCGGAGACATTCGACTGGGTGACCTTCACCGTGCGGCCGTCGTCCATGCGCACGTGAACGGTGTAGCCCTCGCTGCGGTTCTTCTGGATGGCGCTGCCCGCCGCTGCGCCGGCGGCGGCACCGGCCACGGCGGAAATGTTCTGGTTACCCTTGCTGCCGCCGGTGTGGGCCGATACCTCATGGCCGGCAACGGCACCAATCAGGCCACCGATGAGGGCGCCGGAGGTCCCGGAGGCGCCGCCGACGGTGATCTGGGTGACGGTGCCGCAGTTGCCGCAGGTATTGTCGTACCCGCTATAGCTGGCGCTGCCGCCGTAGCCGCCCCCGCCATAGGCGGGCGCGGTGCTGGCGCAGCCGGCGCTCGCTCCCAGTGCGAGCGCGAGGGCGGCGGTGCCGAGGATGGTGTGGATGCGAACAGCCATGTTCTGTCTCCTTTCAGTACGCGGGGATCGCGGGGGAATGGAATACCTTGACACCCCGATCCTGTGCCGCGGCGCATGAACGACAGCCACATCCGCCTCTTGCGCGCGGGATGCGCTCAGCAGGGGTTCACCGCGGTGCAGCCGGAGTGAAGGGCAGGGCTGTTTCGATGGCCAAAGAGAAAGCCGCCCGGGGGCGGCTTCTTCGTGTGCAGCATGGAGACGCTGCAATCAGCCGCGGAAGTCGCGATGGCAGGCCTTGCAGGAATCACCCAGCGACTTCATCGTGCCGGCCAGGCTCTGGCAGCTCAGCGGCGGCGCGCTGACGGCCTTGTCGGCAGCGGCCCGCATTGCCGCGGCGGCGGTGCGGAAGCGCTCGTCGTCGCGCAGGTCGGGGAAGGCGGGTTCAAGGTCGTTGCCCAGCATCCGCAGGGTCTGCAGGTGCGGCAGCACGTCGGTGGCGCCGCAGCGGTTCTGCTCCATTGCCGCCTTCAGCTGACCCATGTGCCAGCCCTGCACTTCCATCAGCGAATCCGGGAAATGGTCTTTGCGCGCATCGAGTGCACGCATCGCCATGACCGTGGCAATCGCGCCAACCACCAGGCCGAGGATGAGCAGGAACAGATAGCGCCCGGCGTTGGACGAACGGGTAGCGGCAGGCTTGCCGGCGGGATCGGGATTGGACATGGCGTCTCCGGAGGAATCGGATGGAAGTGGAACCCGTGGATGGTGGCACAGCGGCCCCGGTCGCGTAACCACCGGTGCATCGCTCCATGCGGATGGACGCACCGGGGTGGGCGGGGGCGACAGTCACCAGCCCATGTGGTGCCCGCCGTTGATGTCGAGGTTGCTGCCGGTGATCCAGCCGGCCTGTTCGTCGGCAAGGAAGCCGACGCCATAGGCGATCTCTTCCGGCGTGCCGAGGCGGCCGGTGGGGATGTCGGCGATGATCTTGGCGCGCACCTCTTCCGGCACTGCCATCACCATGTCCGTGGCGATGTAGCCCGGGCTGATGGTGTTCACGGTGATCCCGTTCCTGGCGTTCTCGCGCGCCAGCGAAATGGTGAAGCCGTGCATGCCGGCCTTCGCCGCCGCGTAGTTCGCCTGCCCGTACTGGCCCTTCAGTCCGTTGATCGAGCTGATCTGGATGATCCGCCCCCATTTGCGATCGCGCATGCCCTCGATCACCGGGCGGGTGACGTTGAAGCAGGAGTTGAGGTTGGTATTGATCACGTCCATCCACTGGTCGGCCTTCATCCGGTGGAAGGTGCCGTCGCGGGTGATGCCGGCGTTGTTGACCAGAATGTCGATCGGGCCGAGGGTCGCCTCGACCTCGCGCACCATCGCTTCCGCCTCCTGTGGCGAGGTAACGTCGCCTTTCACGATGGCGACGTCGAAACCCTCCGCCTTCATCTTCTCCTGCCAGGCGCGCGCCTTTTCCTCGTTGCGGTAATTGGTGGCGACCTTGTGGCCCATTCCGGCCAGACGCTTGACGATCGCGGTGCCGATGCCGCCGGTGCCACCGGTGACCAGTGCAACTCTGGAAGTCATGTACAGCTCCTCGTGAAGGGCGGAAGACGGATGTCCCGATTCTAGGCACGGGTGATGGCGTTTGCGTTGTGCGCTGCGGCGCAAACGCTGCGGGCCTGGAGGGGAACGCGATCCAGCCGGAATGCGGCCAGCGCCCTGTCCAGGAAGGCCGTCGCGGAGGGCGTGGTGGCGTCGGCAAGTGGCGCTTGGCCAAGGCAGTTCCACAACCGCTGGAGCGTCACCAGCGGTTCGTCCACGCGCACCGGCAGCGCGGCCTCGGACTTCGACAGCTTGCGGCCGTCCGCGCCCAGCAGCAGGGGCAGGTGCGCGTGCCGCGGCGTCGGCAGGCCCAATGCACGCTGCAGCAGGACCTGCCGGGGGGTGGAGTCCAGCAGGTCGGCGCCGCGCACCACGTCGGTGATGCCCTGGTCGGCATCGTCCACCACCACGGCCAGCTGATAGGCCCAAAGGCCGTCGCTGCGGCGCAGCACGAAGTCGCCGACCTCCAGGTCCACGCGCTGGGCCACATGGCCATGGATGGCATCATCGAAAGCGATGCTGCAGCCGTCCGGCACGCGCAGGCGGATGGCCGGATCCGGTCGCCGGCGGCCCGCCACGCAGCGCCGGTGGATGCCGCCGGCCGCCGCCAGCTCGCTGCGGCTGCAATGGCATTCGAACGCCCAGCCGCCCGCCAGCAGGCGCTCCAGCGCGGCCTGGTAGAGGGGGGCGCGCCGGCTCTGGTATTCGACCGGGCCATCGGGGTGCAGGCCGAACGCCGCCAGCGTGTCCAGCTGCGCCAGCGCCGCGCCCGGGACTTCCCGCGGCGGGTCGATGTCCTCGATCCGCACCAGCCACTCCCCGCCGGCCTGGCGCGCCAGCAGCCAGCTGCCCAGCGCGGCGAGCATCGACCCGGCGTGCAGCGGCCCGCTGGGGGAAGGCGCGAAGCGGCCGCGGTAGCGTGGCCCGCTCACGGATTCAGGGAGGTGTATTGATTTCGCACTTGGTCGGCCACACTACCCGGGTAGCCGCGCATCGGGCGCGGAAGGATCGGAATTATCCATGTTCAATCGTGTTTTCCTCTTCCTGGCGACCAACCTGGCGGTGCTGGCCCTGGTCAGCATCGTGATGTCCGTGTTCGGGGTGAATCCCAACCAGTTCGGCGGCCTGCTGGTCATGGCCGCGCTGTTCGGCTTCGGCGGCTCGATCATCTCGCTGCTGCTGTCGAAGTGGATGGCCAAGCGCAGCACCGGTGCCCACGTCATCGAGCAGCCGCGCAACGAGGCCGAGCAGTGGCTGCTGTCCACCGTGCGCCGGCAGGCCGAGGCGGCCGGCATCGGCATGCCCGAGGTGGCGATCTACGACGCCCCCGAGATCAACGCCTTCGCCACCGGCGCCAACCGCAACAACGCGCTCGTGGCGGTGTCCACCGGCCTGCTGCGGGCGATGAACCGCGACGAGGCCGAGGCGGTGCTGGCGCACGAGGTCAGCCACGTCGCCAACGGCGACATGGTGACAATGGCGCTGCTGCAGGGCGTGCTCAACACCTTCGTGATCGTGCTGGCCCGCGTGGTCGGCCGGGTGGTGGACGGCGCGATCAGCGGCAACCGCGACAGCGATGCGCCGGGCTTCGGCTACTACATCATCGTGTTCGTGCTGGAGATGGTCTTCGGCGTGTTCGCCTCGATGATCGCGATGTGGTTCTCGCGCCACCGCGAGTTCCGCGCCGATGCCGGCGGTGCTTCGCTGGCTGGCCGCCACAAGATGATCGCCGCGCTGGAGCGGCTGGCGCAGACCCACGGCGCCAGCACCCTCCCCAAGCAGGTGGCGGCGTTCGGCATCAGTGGCGGGATGAGCGGTCTGCTGCGCAGCCATCCGCCGCTGGAGGACCGCATCGCGGCGCTGCGCCAGGCCGGTTGATCCGGGAACGCCTGAATGCACCACGCGAAGCCCGCCACCCGGCGGGCTTCGTCGTTCTCAGGCGTCGAACTCGCTCAGGCGTCGAACTCGTAGTTCATGTCCGGGCCGGCGATGGCCAGGAAGTTGCCCTCGACATAGTCGATGCCCTGCGAGAACAGGATGCTCATGCTGGCGGCGTCCTGCACGAACTCGGCGATGCTCTGGATGCCGAGGTCACGGGCCTTCTGCGCCAGTTCGCGCACCCGGTTCTGGTTGGCCTGGTTCTTCGACAGGTCTTCCATGAAGCTGCGGTCGATCTTGACGAAGCCCGGGGTGAAATGGGACAGCAACTGGAACGAGTCCAGCCCGGCGCCGAACTGTTCGAGCACCAGCTTGCAGCCCAGCCTGCCGATCGCAGCGGCGAAATCCTGGGTGGCGCGCAGGTTGATGAACACCTTGGACTCGGGCAGTTGCAGCAGCAGCGCGTCGCCGGGGACCCCGTGCGCGGCCAGCTGCTCGCCGATGTAGGCAGGCAGGGTGGAGTCCTGCAGGGAGGCCTGGGTGATCTTCACCAGCAGCGTCACCGGCTTGCCGGCGCGCGCGCGCGCGCCAAGCACCGAGATGGCATGACCGATCACCCAGCGGTCGATCTGCCCCAGCAGCCCGTGTTCCTCGGCGATCGGCAGGAAGTTCATCGGCGTGATGGTTTCGCCGGTGCCCGATTCCAGCCGCAGGTAGCTTTCGTACATCGCCCGCGGCTCGCCCAGCAGGTGGATGATCGGCTGGTAGTGGAGCAGGAAGCGGTCGTTGGCCAGCGCGTCGTGCAGGCGGTCCACCCAAGCCTGGATGCGTTCTTCCTCGGCGCGATCGGTGGCGCTGGGGTCGAACACTTCGGCATGGTTGCCGCCCACGCCCAGCGAGGACTGCAGGCATTGGCTGGCCTTGGCCAGCACCTGGGTGACGCTGGCGATCTTCTCGCCGATCTGCACGCCGCCAATGCTGGCGGTGATGGTGCTGGAGCTGCCACCGACCTCGAACAACCGCGCCGCGAACGCGTCGATGATGCGATCGGCGAGCGCAGCGGTGCGTGCGTGATCGCCGCGGGCCAGCACCGCGAAACTGTGCTCGCTGAAACGCGCGGCGTGGACGCTGCCGTCGGCCAGCTGCTCGCCCACCACCTGGCGGATGCAGTCGGCGATCGCCGCCAGCAGGTCGTCGGCGCTGTCCAGTCCGATCTCCTGCAGGATGCGCTGGTAGTTGTCAGGCTCCAGCAGCAGCAGGCCGTACTGGGCGCGCTGCTGGGCGGCTTCGGCCACCGCGTCTTCGAGCACGCGCAGGAAGGTGGGGCGGTTGAGCAGGCCGGTGCTCTGGTCGCGCTGGCGCAGTTCCTCGACCTCGCGGGCCAGCTCCGGGTCCACCTCGGCGGCCTGGTGGCGGAAGATCACCTGCTGGCAGGCCTCGCCCTGGTATTGCGCGGCGGTGAATTCCATCACCGCCGGGAACTCGTTGCCGTCGGCGTCGTGCGCGGTCAGCTCGTAGCGCGGCGGCGCTTCCTCGCCCTTGGACAGGCTCTTGAGCAGCGCCTTGAACGCGGTCACGTCGCCGGGCGCCACCAGGTCGAGCAGCGACATGCCCTCGATGTCCTCGAACGATTCGAAGCCGAACATCTCCAGGTAGGCCTGGTTGGCCCGGATGTGCATGCCTTCGTGGATGTATGCGATGGGCTCGCGCGAGGAATCGATCAGCATGTCGCAGCGGCGCTGGGTCTCGCGCATCTGCGCCTCCAGCCGGCGCTGGGTGCGACGGGCCTCCAGCGCCTGCCATTCCGTCTGCACGGTCTTCAGGAACTGCTGCGGGCGGTCGCGCAGGGCCACCGCCTGCGCGCCCAGCGCCTGCACGTTCTCGAGGATGTCGTCGCTGATGCCGTCCAGCGTGGCCAGCAGCGGGACGTCGCGGCCGCAGCCGATGACCGCCTTGGCCACCTGCTCGAAGGGCAGCAGGGCGGAGGCATAGTCGGCCAGCACCATGTCGACCGGTTGCCCGGCCAGCATCTCGACCATCTCATCCAGCGATTCCGGGCGCAGTGGGCGCACCGCGGTACCGGCGTTGCGCAGGCGGCTGACCAGGGCCTCGGCCTCGTTGACCAGATCGGCCACCAGCATCAGTCGCAGCGCAATGTCTTTGCCTGTGGCCATGCGGAAGATCTTGCGGTGTTCGTTGCCGACAGGCTACATCATCCTGCCGCGGCTGTAGCCCCCCGCAGAAGAGGGGTCTTGCCCGGCTGGCCGGCGATTTCACGCACCAGCTTCGGCACCAGGTAACCCGGCAGGCGCGCCGCCAGCGCGGCATGCAGTGCCAGAGCGGTGGCGTCGTCGACCTCGAAGTGGGCGGCGCCGGCGACGCGATCCAGCTGGTGCAGGTAGTAGGGCAGCACGCCGGCTTCGTGACCGCGCTCGCACAGAGCGGCCAGTGCCTCGACGGAGTCGTTGACCCCGCGCAGCAGCACCGCCTGGTTGAGCAGGGTGGCGCCGGCTGCCCGCAACGCCGCCATCGCGGCATCGACCGACGGGTCGAATTCGTTGGCGTGGTTGGCGTGGACGACCACTGCGACCGGCCAGGGCAGGCCGCGCAGCCACGCCAGCAGGCCCCCGTCCACCCGCTCCGGCAGCACGATCGGCAGGCGGGTGTGGATGCGCAGTCGGCGGAGGTGCGGGATGCCGCGCAGCGCGTCGGTCAGTTCGGCCAGCTTGTGGTCGGCCAGCGACAGCGGGTCGCCGCCGGACAGGATCACCTCGTGCACCGTGGCATCGGCCGCGATCAGTGCCACCGCCTCGCGCCAGCCGCCGGCCGCCGCGGTGTCCTCGGCATAGGGATAGTGGCGGCGGAAGCAGTAGCGGCAGTTGACCGCGCAGCTGCCGGTGGCGATCAGCAGGGCGCGGCCGTTGTATTTCTGGATCACGCCGTGGCCGCTGCGGGCAGCGGTGTCGCCGACCGCATCCAGGGCGAAGCCGGGGGCCACCTGGTCCTCGTCCAGCACCGGCAGCACCTGCCGCAGCAGCGGATCCCGTGCATCGCCGGGACGCATGCGGGCGACGAAGCCGCGCGGGACGCGCAGCGGGAACTGCTGGGTGGCGGCGTCGGACAGGCCATCGGCCAGGGTGTCCAGGCCCAGCATCGCGAGCAGCTGGCGGGGGTCGCGCACGGCGTCGCGCCACAGCGCCTGCCAGCGCTGTTGCTCGCCTTGCTGCAATGGGGTAGGGGCTGCGGGTATCATGTCGGGCTGCAAGAAAACCGTTCCGGCCACGCCGGAATCCTCGCCAAACTCACAGTTTAGCCGCCCGGACGGGTGGCCCCAAGGAGCACCCATGGCCACTCTGGGCATGAACGACGTCAAATCCGGCCAGAAGATCCTCGTCAACAACGAGCCCGCGGTCATTTTCGAAACCGATTACGTGAAGCCGGGCAAGGGCCAGGCCTTCACCCGCGTGCGCTACCGCCAGATCCGCACTGGCCGGGTGCAGGAAATCACCATGAAGTCCACCGATTCGGTGGAGGCCGCGGACGTGGTCGATACCGACATGCAGTACCTGTACACCGATGGCGAGTACTGGCACTTCATGAACCAGGAGACCTTCGAGCAGGTGCAGGCCGACAAGGCCGGCGTCGGTGATGCCGCCAAGTGGATCAAGGGCGAGGAAGACTGCGTGGTCACCCTGTTCAACGGCAACCCGATCCAGGTGACCCCGCCGAACTTCGTCGAGCTGAAGATCGTCGAAACCGATCCGGGCGTGAAGGGTGATACCGCCGGCACCGGTGGCAAGCCGGCCACCCTGGAAACCGGCGCAGTGGTGCGCGTGCCGCTGTTTGTCGCCCAGGATGAAATCATCAAGGTCGATACCCGCAGCGGCGAATACGTCAGCCGGGTGAAGTAAGCAATGACGGATACCGCCCCGCAGCCCTGCGATCTGCTGATCGAAGCCGGCTGGGTGGTCCCGGTGGTCCCGCACGGCGTGGTCCTCCCGGATCACGCCGTTGCCGTTTCTGCCGGCGCCATCGTTGCCGTGCTGCCCATCGCCGAGGCACGCACGCGCTTCGCTGCGAAGGAAACCGTGTCGCGCCCGGACGCCGCGCTGATCCCCGGCTTGGTCAACGCCCACACCCACAACCCGATGACCCTGCTACGCGGGATCGCCGACGACCTGCCGTTGATGAACTGGTTGCGCGAGCACATCTGGCCGGTGGAAGCGGCGGTGATCGGGCCGGAGTTCGTGGCCGACGGCATGGCGCTGTCGATCGCCGAGATGCTGCGCGGCGGCACCACCTGCGCCAACGAGAACTACTTCTTCCCCGACGTGCAGGCCGGCGTCTACAAGAAGCACGGTTTCCGCGCGCTGGTTGGCGCGGTGATCATCGATTTCCCCAGTGCCTGGGCGAAGTCGGACGACGAATACTTCGACCGCGCCTGCGAACTGCACGATGCCTGGCGCCTTGATCCGCTGGTCGGTACCGCGTTCGCCCCGCACGCGCCTTACACGGTCAACGACGCCAATTTCGAGCGCGTGCGGATGCTGTCCGACCAGCTCGATGTGCCGGTGCACCTGCACACCCACGAGACCGCGCAGGAAGTCGCCGACTCGATCAGCCTGCACGGCCAGCGTCCGCTGGCGCGGCTGGACCGGCTGGGTCTGGTCAACGACCGGCTGATCGCGGTGCACATGACCCAGCTCACCGAGGCCGAGATCCACCTGTGCGCCGAGCGTGGCGTCAGCGTGGTGCATTGCCCGGAATCCAACCTCAAGCTGGCTTCGGGCTTCTGCCCGGCCTGCGCGCTGCTGAAGGCGGGCGTGAACCTCGCCATCGGCACCGACGGCTGCGCCAGCAACAACGACCTCGACATGTTCGGCGAGACCCGCACTGCCGCGCTGCTGGGCAAGGCAGTGGCCAACGATGCCGCCGGCTTCTCCGCGTTCGAGGCCCTGCACGCGGCCACGCTGGGCGGTGCCAGGGCGCTTGGCTTCGATGCGCGCATCGGCAGTATTGAAGCCGGCAAGCGCGCCGACCTGGTGTGCGTGGACCTGTCGCAGCTCGAGACGCAGCCGCTGCACCACGTGGTCTCGCAGCTGGTCTACGCCACCGGTCGCCAGCAGGTCAGCGACGTCTGGATCGACGGCGTGGCCAAGCTGCGCCAGCGCGTGCTGGCGGACATGGACATCGACGCCATCGTCGCCAACGCCAGGCAGTGGCGCCAGCGCATTGCCGCCATCCAACGATGATTTTCCTCCCGCAGGGATCCGCAGGACGCCACCCATGAGCGAAACCGCCCAGACCAATTTCCACCAGGCCGAGCTCGACAAGTTCGACGAGCTGGCCCAGCGCTGGTGGGACCCCAGCGGTCCGCAGAAGGCGCTGCACGCGCTGAACCCGGCGCGGCTGGGCTATGTGGCGGAGCGGACCACCCTGCGCGATGCGGCCGTGCTGGACGTGGGCTGCGGCGGCGGCCTGCTCAGCGAGGCCCTGGCCAAGGCCGGCGCCCGCGTCACTGCCATCGACCTGGCGCCGAACCTGCTGAAGGTCGCGCGCCTGCACGGCCTGGAGTCGGGCGTGAAGGTCGAATACCGGCAACTGGCGGTGGAAGCGCTGGCCGAGGAGGTGCCGGGCTCGTTCGATGTCGTCACCTGCATGGAGATGCTCGAGCACGTGCCCGATCCGGCCTCCATCGTGCGCGCCTGCGCGACCCTGCTGAAGCCGGGCGGACGCCTGTTCCTGTCCACCCTCAACCGCACCCCGGCCGCGTTCGCGCTGGCCATCGTCGGCGCGGAATACGTGGCACGGCTGCTGCCCAAGGGCACCCACCAGTACCGCGACTTCATCAAGCCCTCCGAACTGGCGCGGCTGCTGCGCGAGGCCGGGCTGGCGCTGGAGGACGTCAGCGGCCTGATGTACGAGCCGTGGCGCAACGCCGCGCGGGTAGTCCGGCGTACCGACGTCAACTACCTGGCCTGCGCGCGCAGGCCGGAATGAGCCCGGTGTTTCCGAAGCTGGTGCTGTTCGACCTCGACGGCACCCTGCTCGACAGTGCGCCGGACATGGTGGCCACCGTCAACCAGATGCGCGCTGCAAGTGGACAGGGGCCGATGGCGCTGGAGGCGCTGCGCCCGCACGTGTCCAAGGGCTCGCGGGCGATGAGCGCGGCGGCGTTCCCGCAGCTGGGCGGGGACGTGCCGGGGGAGATGATCCGCGAATTCCTCGACATCTACGAGCAGGTGCTGGGCAAGCACAGCGTGCTGTTCGACGGCGTGGCCGAGCTGCTGGACGCCATCGAGGCCGCCGGCAGCCGCTGGGGCATCGTCACCAACAAGCCGGAATACCTGGCCCGACAGGTGCTGCCGGCACTGGGTTGGGAAACGCGCAGTGCCATCCTCATCGGCGGCGATACCCTTCCCGAACGCAAGCCGCATCCGCTGCCGCTGCTGCACGCCGCGGCAGAACTCGGCGTCGCCATCGACGACTGCGTGTACGTCGGCGACGACCGCCGCGACATCGACGCCGCCCGTGCCGCCGGCATGCGCTCGGTGGTCGCACTCTGGGGTTACCGCCCGGATGGCGACGAGCCGGCGGTGTGGGGGGGCGACGTGATGGTGGCAACGCCGCGCGACCTGCTCGGCGGGATCCCCACCCGCTGATCAGAGCAGGCCGGCCGGCTTCCACGCCTCCGCCCGCCTACAATTTCCCCATGACCGACAGCGCCTCCCTCGACAGTTTCCTCGCCAAGTGGCGGGCGCAGTGGCCGGAATGGGCCGTGGCGGAAGTGTTCCTGCCGGCAGCGCAGCGCCTGCGAGCGCGCGCCTGGCTGGCCCTGCGTGGCGAGCTTACCGAGGCGGCCTGGGGCGGGGACGATCCGACGCCCGGCGCGGCCAAACTGGGCTGGTGGGAAGAAGAACTCGCGGGCTGGTCGCGTGGCGCGCGCCGCCATCCCTTGGGGCTGGCGCTGCAGAAGCTGCCTGTGGACTGGTCGCTGCTGGTCGCCGGCATCCCCGCGCTGCGGGCCAGCCGCAGCCCCGAAGGCGACCGCGCGGCGAGCCTGCGCGGGCTGGAGCCGTTCGCACGCGCGCAGGCGGTGCTCGCCGCGCAGTTGTTTGACGCCACGCCGCCGGCATCCACGCAGGCGATGGCCGAAGCGCTGCTGGCCGAATGGGTATTGCACCTGCCGGTCCGCGGCGTGCCGGCGGCCGGCACCGATATCCCCAGTCTGCTGGCGTTGCCCCTGTTGCGGGATGCGCCCCGGGTCGAGCGCATCCATGCCGCGCTGGTGCGGACGCGGCTGGGCCGGTTGGCGCGTGGCGCCAAGGGCCCGCTGCCTGCGCCGGTAGCGCTGTGGGCCGCTTGGCGCGCCGCTCGCGGCTGACCAGCCTGGCGGCGCGGATGCACCAGAGCGTTGCGCGGGCGCTCATTCCCGCACCGGTACAATGTCGCGATGCACAAGACCGTTTCCCCCGTCTCCCTGCCCGATGTCGCCTTTGACGCGGTCGCGCTGGCGCGCCCGCTGGACTGGGTGGGAATGGACGGCATGGCCCTGCCCATCCGCCTGCCTGGCGAGGGAGGCACGCCGCTGCTGGTACCGGCCAGCGTCGATGTGGCCGTCAACCTGCGTGATCCCGACGCCCGCGGCATCCATATGTCGCGGTTGTACCTGCAACTGCAGGAAGGCCTTGCGAACGAAACCCTGGGTGCGCCCTCACTGCGGCGGTTGCTGGACGCCTGCATCGCCTCGCAGAAGGGCTTGGCCGAACGTGCGCGCCTGCGCCTGCGCTTCGACCACCTGCTGCTGCGCCGCGCCCTGCGGAGCGACAACGCCGGCTGGAAGCGCTACCCGGTGGAGATCGAGGCCGAGCTGGTCGATAGCCATTTGCGGCTGACCCTGGGGTTTTCGGTCGAGTACTCCAGCACCTGTCCGGCGTCTGCTGCGCTGTCGCGGCAGGCCAACGCGCAGCGCTTCGCCGAGGATTTCGCCGAAGCGCCGTCGCTGTCGGTGGCCGCTGTCCACGACTGGCTGGCCGGCGAGCGCGGCATGGCCGCCACCCCGCATGCGCAGCGCAGTCGCGCCGACGTGCGGGTGGAGCTGCGGCCGGCGTTCGACGAGCTGCCGCTGGCATCGCTGGTGGATGCGCTGGAAACCGCGCTGGGCACGCCGGTGCAGACGGCGGTCAAGCGCGAGGACGAGCAGGCGTTCGCGCAGGCCAATGCCGCCAACCTGATGTTCTGCGAGGACGCCGCGCGGCGGGTCTCCTCGGTGCTCGCGGCCGATGCGCGGATCGCCGCATGGAGCGCCCGCGTGGCCCATTTCGAAAGCCTGCACCCGCACGACGCCGTTGCCAGCGTCAGCGGGAGGAACGCCTGATTCAATCGCTTTTGCGCGCCGGTTCCGGCCGGCCGATCCTCAATCCGGCCAGGCAGGGCGTGGTCAGGTTCGTCGCAAAGGCCTCCGCTTCCGCGCTGGCAATCCGGCCACTTGCTTTGTAATACCAGGTGACGCCCTCGGGTGTCGGACCATGCTGGACTAGCGAGGGCGGGGCCGTTTCGGGCAGGGGGCGCAGACCCGATCGTTGGAGCATCCGGTCGAATCTCACGCATGTCGCCTTGGGAAGAATGAGGAGGGTGCCGTCGACGGCGTATGTGCCGTATTCGACGGAGGCGATGCCAGTGCGCTTCGCCTGTTCCGCGGACGGCCTGAACACCAGCGTCTTGGGATTCGTCAGCGGTTTCAGCGTCGGGGCTTGGTCGTAGAAATCCAGCAAGGTGCGCAGCCGGTTCGGGCCTGCCAGTTTCCAAACGCTGCCGAGAAAACGCGCCACTTCGTCCTGGGGCTGCGCGGGACCGGCAATCGCTTTTTCTTCGGCCGGGACAGCCTGGGCGGCACTGCCGTTTACCGCCGCAAGCCAGAGCAGCAGGGGCGCCAGGCGCATCAGCGGTCGAACGTCAGCCGCTGTCCCTGCGGGCTGCCGACCAGCTTGTCGCCGTCCCACGCCAGTACGCCGTTGACCCAGGTGGAGGCGATCCGCGAGCGGAAGGTCATGCCCTCGAACGGCGACCAGCCGCATTTGCTGAGCACGTCCTCGCGGCGGACGGTCAGCGGCGCGTCCTCCACCAGAACCAGGTCGGCGGCATACCCTTCGCGCAGGAAGCCGCGCCGTTCGACATCGAACAGCTGCGCCGGCGCATGGGCGAACTTCTGCACCACCTGCGCGGTGGTCAGCAGGCCGTCGTGCACCTTCTCCAGCGCCAGGTTCAGCGCGTACTGCACCAGCGGCAAACCGCTGGGTGCGTCGACGTAGGGCTTGTTCTTTTCTTCCAGCGTATGCGGCGCGTGGTCGGTGGCGAGCACGTCCAGCACGTCCTCGGCCAGCGCGCGCAGGATGGCGTCGCGGTCGGAGACGTCCTTGATCGCCGGGTTGCACTTGATCAGGTTGCCCAGCCGCGCGTAGTCGGGGCGGGCGAAGTGGAGGAAGTGCACGCAGGTCTCGGCGGTGATCTGCTTGCGGCTGCCATCGGCGCGGACCAGCGGGGCCTTCTCGAACAGCGCCAGCTCGTCGGCGGTGCTGATGTGCAGCACGTGCAGGCGGGTGCCGTGGCGCCGCGCCAGGTCGATGGCCAGCCGGGTGGACTTGATGCAGGCCTCGCGCGAGCGGATGTCCGGGTGGCATTCCACCGGGATGTCGTCGCCGTACTTCGCCCGGTATTCGGCGAATGTGGCGTCGATCATCGGGGTGTCTTCGCAGTGGGTGATGATCGGCACCGGGGTGTCGCGGAAGATCGCGTCCAGGGTCGCCGGGTCGTCCACCAGCATGTTGCCGGTGGAGGCCCCCATGAACACCTTGACGCCGGGCGCGGCCTTCGGGTCGAGCGCGCGGATCGCCTCGAGGTTGTCGTTGGAGGCGCCGTGGTAGAAGCCGTAGTTGCCCCAGACGCGGCCGGCCGCCCGGCGGTACTTGTCCTCCAGCGCGGCGCTGTCCAGCGTCGGCGGGCGGGTGTTAGGCATGTCCATGAAGCTGGTCAGGCCGCCGGCGACCGCAGCCGCCGATTCGGTGGCCATGTCGGCCTTGTATTCCATGCCGGGTTCGCGGAAATGCACCTGGTCGTCGATCATGCCCGGCAGGAGCCGGCGGCCATTGGCGTCGATGACGGTTTCGCCGGGCCTGGCGGCCAGACCGCTGCCGATGGCCTCGATGTGGCCGTCGCCGAAGCGCAGGTCACCGTCGAACTCGCGACCTTCGTTCACCAGGCGGGCATTGACGATCAGGGTGGAGGACATGGGGGCTTCCTTAGTGCGGCGGCACGGGATCGTGCCCGCCGGGATGGAGGGGGTGGCAGCGGCCGATGCGGCGGATCGCCAGCCAACCGCCGCGGAGGGCGCCAAATCGGCCAATTGCGTCCATCGCGTATTCCGAACAGGTCGGGACGAACCGGCAGCGTGTTCCCAGCAGGGGGCTGATCCAGCGCTTGTAGCCGCGCAACAGCGCGATGAGGAGTCTGTCGATCACGGACCGGCCACGGACGGGGAGGCAGGCGGAGCCTGAGGATTCATGTGGTTGCCGCCTTGCGCGTGGCAGGGTATAACAGCGCGCCTTCCCGCCTCAAGGGAAAACCCAAGGAATACCTCGACGTGGCAGCGAAGAAACCCGCGAAGAAGGTCGCCAAGGCGGCCAAGAAAGCCGCTCCGGCCAAGAAGCCGGTGATCGCCAAGAAGGCCGCGCCGGCCGCCAAGAAGGTGGCGCCCAAGCCGGCGGTGAAGCCCGCCGCGAAGAAGACGGCGAAACCGGTGGCCAGGCCTGCTGCGAAGAAGGCGGTGGCCAAGAAGGCGCCCGCGAAGAAAGTCGCGCCGGTGAAGAAGGCGGCGCCAGCCAAGAAGGCGGTGGCGGCCAAGAAGCCGGCAGCCAAGCCCGTCGTCAAACCCGTCGCCAAGCCGGCGAAGCCGGTTGCGAAGAAAGTGGTCGCCAAGCCGGTGGCCAAGCCCGCCGCGAAGAAGGCAGCCCCGGTCGTGAAGCCGTCGCCGGCCGTCAAACCGACGGCTACGAAGGCGCCCGTGGTTTCCAAGGACGTGAAGAAGCAGGCGCCTGCGCCGAAGCCCGAACCGCAGAAGGCGGTCAAGGCGGCGGAAGCGCCGAAGAAAGAAACGCACAAGCCCGTGGCACCGCCGGCCGCAAAGCCGGCGCCGGCCGCGGACAACAAGAAGAAAGGGAAAGTGATGGTTGCGGTGAAGAAAACGTCCGGGGGCCAATCCGCGCCCAAGGGCAAGCACAAGGTAGTGCCTTACAAGGTCGATGAAGCCAGCGGTCGCCCGATCCTGCCCGCCGGCTACAAGCCGTCCGCGGACGAGGAATACATGAGTCCGCTGCAATTGGAATATTTCCGCCAGCGCCTGCTGCAGTGGCGGGCCGATCTGGTGGAGGAATCCAAGCAGACCATCGAGAACCTGCGCGAGGAAGTGCGCGACATCGGCGACGAGGCCGAGCGCGCGACCCGCGAAACCGAGAACTCGCTGGAGCTGCGCACCCGCGACCGCTACCGCAAGCTGATCGGCAAGATCGACAGCACGCTCAAGCGCGTGGACAGCGGCGAGTACGGCTTCTGCGTCGATACGGGCGAGGAGATCGGCCTGGACCGGATGGAGGCGCGGCTGACCGCCGAGCGCACCATCGATGCCCAGGAGCGCTGGGAGCATCTGCAGAAGCAGATGGGCGACTGAGGCAGGCAGCTGCCGGTTGACAGAAAAAACCCCGCCGAGGCGGGGTTTTTTCATGCGTCGGCGCTTGCGTGCCGTGTCGGTGCCAGCGCGGAGCGGGTTGCATCCCGCTCCGCGCATCGATTACTTGCTGTCCAGCCCGCGCTGTTCCAGCAGCGCCTCGATCTTCGCCTCGTAGCCGGCGAAGTTGGGGAACAGTTTGCCTGCCTCGATCTGGCCGCCCGGTGCCAGCACGAATTCGCGCAGGCGGTCGCCGTTCTGCAGGCTGAGCCCGCCGTTCTTGCGGATCCACTGGGTGGTGTTGGCGCCCAGAACCTCCGACCAGATGTAGGCGTAGTAGCCGGCCGCGTAGCCGCCCATGATGTGGCTGAAGTAGGGCGTGCGGTAGCGCGGCGGCACCGGCGCGTAGTCGAAGCCGTCGGCCTTCAGCGCCTGCGCTTCGAATGCCATCACGCCGCCGGCTTCCGGGATGTTTTCCAGCGGCAACTGGTGCCAGCGCTGGTCCAGCATCGCCGCTTCCAGATATTCGGTGGTGGCGAAGCCCTGGTTGAACTTCGACGCCGCGATCACCTTGTCCAGCAACGCCTTCGGCATCGCCTCGCCGGTCTGGTAGTGCTTGGCGTAGTGGGCCAGGATCTCGGGCCAGTCGGCCCACATCTCGTTGACCTGCGACGGGTATTCGACGAAGTCGCGCGGCACGTTCATCGAGAAGTACGGGTAGCGCACGTCCTGGAAGAAGCCGTGCAGCGCATGGCCGAACTCGTGGAAGGCGGTGGTGACCTCATCCCAGGTGAGCAGGGTGGGCTTGCCTTCGGACGGCTTGGGCACGTTCAGGTGGTTGGCCACCACCGGCTTCTCGCCCAGCAGCGCCGACTGCGCCACGTAGGTGTTCATCCACGCACCGCCGCGCTTGGAAGGCCGCGCGTAGGGATCCCAGATGAAGATCGACAGGCGCTTGCCGTCCTTGTCGAACACGTCGTAGATCCAGGTGTCCGGGTGGTACTTGGGCAGGTCGGTGCGTTCCTTGAAGCTGATCCCGTACAGCTTGTTGGCGGCGTGGAAGACGCCGTTCTCGAGCACGTTCTTCATCTCGAAGTACGGCTTGAGCTGGCTTTCGTCGAAGCTGAACTTCGCCGCGCGCACCTTCTCGCTGTAATAGGCCCAGTCCCACGGCTGCAGGGCGAAGGTCGGCTGTCCCTTGGCCTTCTGCTCGGCGTCGATCATCGCCTGCAGGTCGGCACCCTCGCGACGGGCGTTGGCCACCGCCTTCGGCGCCAGCTGGCGCAGCATGGCGTTGACGTTGTCCTGGTTGGCGGCGGTTTCGTCGGCCAGCACGAAGTTGGCCGAAGTGTCGTAGCCCAGCAGGCGTGCGCGTTCGGCGCGCAGCTTCAGCACCTGCGAGACGATGGCGGTGTTGTCCCACTGGTTGCCGCGGCTGCCGCGGGCCACCGAGGCCTCGTGCAGGCGCTGGCGCAGCGCGCGGTTGGCCAGCTGTGCTTCGGCCGGCTGGCCGGTGGTGTTGAGCAAGGCGATCACGTACTTGCCGTCGAGTTTGCGCGCCTTGGCGGCTTCGGCGGCGGCGGCGACCTGCTCGTCGCTCATCCCGGCCAGCTCGTCGCGGCTGTCCACCACGATGGCGGAGGCGTTCACCTCGGCCAGCACGTTCTGGTTGAACTGCGTGCCCAGCTTCGACATCTGCGTGTTGATGTCGCGGATGCGCACCTTCTGCGCGTCGGTCAACGCGGCGCCACCGCGCACGAAGTCCTCGTAGCGCTTCTCCAGCAGGCGCGTGTCCACGGCATCCAGGCCCAGCGTGTCGCGGGCGTCGTACAGCTTCTTGATCCGGGCGAACAGCTTCGGATTGAGGGTGATCGCATCGCGGTGCGCGGAGAACTTCGGCGCGTACTCGGTCTGCAGCTTGTCGCGGGCGTCGTTCTTGTCGGTGCCGACCAGGTTGAAGAACACGTTGGTGGCGCGGTCCAGCAGCTGGCCGCTCTTTTCCATCGCCACGATGGTGTTCTGGAAGGTCGGTGCCTCCGGGTTGTTGGCGATTGCGTCCATCTCGCGCAGCTGCTCGGCCATGCCGGCGTCGAAGGCGGGGGCGAAGTCGCTGTCTTGGATCTTGTCGAACCGGGGGTAGTTCAGGTCCAGCGTGCTCGGGGTGGCGAACGGCCCGCTGTAGGTGGTGGCGGTGTTCATCGAAGTCGAAGCCTCCTGCTTCTTCGCGGCGTGGGCGGGGGCCATGCCCAGGGCGGCGGAAATGGCGAGCGCGAGCGCGCAGGCGATGGGTTGTTTCATGGTTTCTGGGTCCGGTAGTTCGACGGAGGATGGCGGCCGAGCAGGCTCGGCGCTGTGCGATGGACGCGCGCGCAAGGTTAACGCATGGCCGCCGACCGCAGGAGTGAAGAAGGTATGGCCAACGGTCGATTGATTTCCCGCGGATTACGGATAGGCTGGATCAATCCCCTGCGCCGCATCGCGGCGAACGAGCCGCCCGATGCCAACCGCATTCGATTTCGAGGCCACCGGCCTGGATGGAACTCCCCAGCCTCTGTCGCAATGGCGCGGCAAGGTATTGCTGGTCGTCAATGTCGCCAGCAAGTGCGGCTTCACCCCGCAGTACGCGGGGCTGGAGGCGCTGTGGCGCGCATATGGCGAGCGCGGGCTGGTGGTGCTGGGCTTTCCCTGCGACCAGTTCGGGCACCAGGAGCCGGGCGATGCGGACGAAATCCGCAATTTCTGCTCCCTGACCTTCGACGTGACCTTCCCTATGTTCGCCAAGGTGGAGGTGAACGGTATCAATGCCCACCCGCTTTGGCGCTGGCTGAAGAAGGAGAAAAGCGGTCTGCTCGGCATCGAGGCGATCAAATGGAATTTCAGCAAATTCCTGGTCGGCCGCGATGGGCGGGTGCTGGCGCGCTATGCGCCCACCGACAAGCCTGAATCACTGGCGGGCGACATCGAGGACGCCCTGGCATGACCCGGGACACATTGTCAGGCGGCAGCTACCGGTTGGAGTTCGATTACCAGGCGCCGCTGTTGACCGTGCGCTTGCTGGGCGAGGTCGCGGCCGAGAAGAATCTGGAGACAACCCGCGAGTACTGGCAGCACATCGCCGACCGGGTGTCGGCTTGCGGTGCTGACGCATTGCTGGTGCTGGATGCGCTGCCGGGCGAGGTGATGGGCGATGCCGACCTGGTCCGCTTTTTCAACGGCGTGGCCGGGCTGGGCCTGGATCGGGTCCGGATTGCCTACGTCGAGGCCCGCACCGACCAGATGCCGCGGATCGAGTACGTGGAACAGCTGGCGCTGGAGCGCGGCTACCGGATCCGCATGTTCGCCAACGAGCCGGAAGCCCGGCTCTGGCTGCGCTACGGCGGCGACTAGCGCAGGCGGGCGCAGCCCTGGCTGCGGCTATTTTTCGACGAATGCCCGCTCGAACACGTACTCGCCGGCGGTACCGATCCGCGGCGAGGCGGTGAAACCGCGTGCGTCGAGGATGCTGCGGAAATCCGCGAGCATCTGCGGACTGCCGCAGATCATCGCGCGGTCGAACGCCGGGTCCAGCGCGTCGAGACCCAGCGCGTCGGTGATCCTGTTCTGGTCCAGGTGGTCGGTGATGCGGCCGCGATGATCGCGGCCGCGATACTCGAACGCCTCGCGCGAAACCGCCGGGTAGTAAAGCAGGCGGTCGCGGATCATCTCGCCCAGCAGCGCGTGGTTGGGCAGTTCGCGCTCGATGTAGTCGCGGTAGGCCAGATCTTCGGCGCCGCGCACGCCATGGCACAGGACCACGCGCTCGAAGCGTTCGTAGGTTTCCGGGTCCTTGATCACCGACAGCCACGGCGCCAACCCGGTGCCGGTGCCCAGCAGGTACAGGTTGCGGCCGGCGTGCAGGTCCGAGATCAGCAGCGTGCCGGTCGGTTTGCGGCCGATCAGGATGGTGTCGCCGGGCTTGACGTGCTGCAGGCGCGAGGTCAGCGGGCCGTCGGCCACCTTGATGCTGAAGAACTCCAGCTGTTCTTCCCAGTTGGCGCTGGCGATGGAATAGGCGCGCATCAGCGGCTTGCTGCTGCCGTCCGGCTGTTGCACCTCCAGCCCGATCATCACGAACTGGCCGTTGTCGAAACGGAAGCCGTCGTCACGGGTCGTGGTGAAACTGAAGTAGGCGTCCGTCCAGTGACGGACATCGAGCACCGTTTCGGTGCCGAAGGGGGAGGCCATGCGCGTGGGGTGGGCTGCGGGGAGTAGCCGCCTATTTTACGTGGCGGCGCAGCATGGCGTTTGATCAGGGACAAATTGACCCGGATTTGCCATGCCGCGCGCCATGCTGCGGGCATGGAAACCGCGGGCACGCTCTGGACCATCGGCCATTCCAACCGGCGGTGGGCGGAATTCGAATGCATGCTGGCCGAAGCCGGCATCGAGCAGCTGGTGGATGTGCGCCGCTTTGCCGGCTCGCGCCGCAATCCCCAGTTCTCGCGCGATGCGCTGCCGGCGGCGCTCGCCGTGGCCGGCATCCGATATTGGCCGCTGCCGGACCTTGGCGGGCGCCGCAAGGCCGATCCCGATTCACCGAACATGGCCTGGCGGGTGGAGGCGTTCCGCGCCTATGCCGATCACATGGCCTCGGCGGATTACATTGCCGCCCGCAAGGCGCTGATGGCCGAGGCGGCGGCCAGCCGCACCTGCATCATGTGTGCGGAAGCCGTCTGGTGGCGCTGCCACCGGCGGCTGGTGTCGGACGACTTCTTGCTCCGCGGCTGGACCGTGCTCCATCTGATGGGTCCGGGCAAGCTGGCGCCGCATGAGGCCAACCCGGATGCGGTGATGATCGAGGATGTCGTCCGCTACCCCGGGTCGCAACCGCGCTTGCTCTAGCTCGCGCCGGCTGCGGGCGTTTCCCCCGTCAGCGCTTCCTGCGCTGCAGCCTGCCCCAGGCTGGGCCGCGCCAGGTCACGGCCCGTTTCGGCGGCAATCGCGGGCAGGGTCGCCGGATCCAGCAGTCCGAGCGACGCCGCGTGCTGGGCCATCGCCAAGCTGTCGGCGGCGCGAAGCATCGGTACGCCGGTGTCTTCGATGCGATGGATGTAGCCGTCCACGCCCAGATCGCGGGTGGAGTCGGCATCGGGGTCGACGTCGCGGATGTAGATCGCGGCGACCCGGTCGGGGTGCATGCGCGCGGCCTCGGCGTACAGCTCGGCGTCCGCCTGGCCGGAGTCGCCGAGCAGCACCCAGCGCAGCCTGGGGAATCGCTCGATCAGGTAGAGGGCGCGCTCCAGCTTGTGGCCATGGCCAGCGCTCTTGATGAACTTGCCGGTGTCGGTGCCGAGGTCGCGCAGGTGGATCGGTCCGAACGGAATCGCGTTGAGCTCCATGAAGTCTTCGAGCAGGTCGTACAGGTTCCACGGCGAGCTGGAGACGTAGAAGATCGGGTTGTGGGTGCCCTGCAGCGCGCGGTACAGGGCCGCGACGCCGGGCAGCGGCTTGCGGGTGCGCGCGTTGTGGAGGAACGTCAGTTGCGCCGCGGTCTTCCAGTCGGTTATGCCGCTGTGCAGGATGGTGTCGTCGATGTCCGAGATCACCCCGAAGCGCGCCCGCGGGCCCACCTGCAGCACCGGCTGCGGGGTCAGCAGGCTGCCGTCGGCGAGGCTGGCGCTGGCGTTGTCCCACAGCAGGTCGCTCATCGCGCCCGGGCTGTCGAAGGTGGAGTGCCAGTAGCCCTCGTGGTCGCTGCGCACCTCCACGCTGTTGCCGCGGTAGTGCAGGCGCACCGGGACGTCAGGCACCTCGTCGCTCTCGAAGCGTCGATACGTGTCGAGCAGGTTGTCCCACCAGCCGGCGTCGTCCAGCGGCCCGCCCTGGGGCTTTTCCGCCAGCACCCGCCCGGTCAGCTCCACCCCGCGTTCGTCGGCGAAGCCACGGTAAGCGGCCAGGTGGCGCGGCCTGCCGCGCCCCAGGCGGGAATCCACGCGGCGCCACAGCGCGTCGAGCTGGTCGTCGGCATCGATCACGGCGTCCTTGAGGTGTTCCAGGACAGCCTCCGGCCAGCGTCGCGACGGTGCGTCGCCGCTCATAGAGCCTCGGCAATGGCGGGGGGCGTCAGGCGCAGCAACTTGCCATCCGACTCGTCAGTGACCACGTAGACAGTGCCAGCGCTGTCGACGCGCACGTCGCGGATGCGGCTGTGCAACTCGGTGAGCAGGCGCTCCTCGGCGACGATGCGGTCGCCCTGCAGGCTCAGCCGGATCAGGCTCTGGCCGGCCAGCGCGCCGAGCAGCAGGCTGTCGTTCCACGCGCTTTGCGGGTGGCCGACCAGGAAGGCCATCCCCGACAGCGCCGGCGATTTCGCCCATACGTGATAGGGGCGCTCCATGCCGGGCGCCTCGCGACCGCGGGTCTCCGCATAAGGCCGGTTGGTCAGGTAGTCCATGCCGTCGCTGATCACCGGCCAGCCATAGTTTTTCCCCGCCTCGGGCAGGTTGATCTCGTCGCCACCGCGTGGCCCGTGCTCGCTCTGCCACAGCCGGCCGCTGCGCGGGTCCACCGCCATGCCCTGCATGTTGCGGTGGCCATAGCTCCAGATCGTGCGGCGGACGCCGACGCCGTCGGCGAACGGGTTGTCGGCCGGAATGCCGCCGTCCAGCTTGAGACGCACGAGTTTGCCCTGCAGTACCTCGAGATCCTGCGCCAGTTCCTTCTGGTTGCGCTCGCCCTGGCTGATGAAAACGTGGCCACGGCCGTCGAAGGCGATCCGCGAGCCGAAGTGGTTCGGCCCCTTGAGCTTGGGGGTCTGCCGATAGATCACGCGCAGGTCGGATAGCGCGGCATCACCTAGGGAGGCAGTGGCTACGGCGGTGCCGGCGGTGTCGTCCGGTCCGGGCTCCGCGTAGCTCAGCCAGATGCGCCGGTTGCCGGCGAAGCCGGGATCGAGCACGACATCCAGCAAGCCGCCCTGGCCTTCGGCGAATACGGCCGGCACCCCGGCGAGGGGCGCGGACACCGCGCCGTCGGCGTAGATCCGCCGCAGCCGCCCCGGCCGTTCGGTGACCAGGAAGCCGCCGTCCGGCAGCAGCGCTACCGCCCAGGGATGCTCCAGCCCGCTGGCCACGGTTTCAATGCGCAGTTCGCCGGTCCTGGAGGCTTCGGTCTGCGGCGGGGCGGTGCCGGCGACGGGGGTAGGCCGGGCGCAGGCATTCAGCATCAGTGGCAGCGCGAGGCAGAGAAGAAGTCGGGGAATACGTTGCATGGCGGTTTCCTTCTCTGGCGTGGCGTGGCGTGGCGTGGCGCGGGGAGGGGAGGGGAGGGAAGGGAAGGGAAGCTGGCTCAACGGTAGCCGGCGGCCTGCAGCTCGAACAGCTCCGCATAGCGTCCACCCTGGGCCATCAGCTGTGCGTGGGTACCGCTGGCTTCCACCCGGCCATCGGCCAGTACCAGGATGCGGTCGGCCATGCGCACGCTGCTGAAGCGGTGGCTGATCAGCACGGCGGTCTTGCCTTCGGACAGCTCCTTGAAGCGTTCGAACACCTCGAACTCGCTGCGCGCGTCCAGTGCCGCGGTGGGTTCGTCGAGGATCATCACCTGCGCCTCGCGCATGTAGGCGCGGGCGATCGCGATCTTCTGCCACTGGCCGCCGGACAGGTCCACGCCCTGCTTGAAGCGGCGGCCGATGATCTGGTCGTAGCCATTCGGCAGCGCTGCCACCACCTCGTCAGCCAGCCCCTTGCGTGCGGCCCGTTCGATGCGTTCGCGGTCGTCCATCGCATCGATCTGGCCCACGCCGATGTTCTCCGCCGCGGTCAGGTGGTAGCGCACGAAGTCCTGGAAGATCACCCCGGTGTTGGCGCGCAGGTCGTCCAGGTCGTAATCGCGCAGGTCGCGTCCGTCGAGCAGGATGCGGCCTTCGTCGGGGTCGTACAGGCGCGCCAGCAGCTTCACCAGGGTGGTCTTGCCGGCGCCGTTCTCGCCCACCAGCGCCAGTACTTCGCCGGCATGCAGCTCGAAGCTCAGGCCGCGCAACGCCCAGCGCTCGCTGCCCTCGTAGCGGAAGCCGACGTTCTCGAACACGAAGCCGGTGCGGATCGGGTCGGGCACCGCGATGGCATCGGGCTTACTGGCGATCTCCGGCTCGATTTCGAAGAAGGAATACAGGTCGTCCAGGTACAGCGCCTGTCCGGCCACCTGCGAGAAGCCGCTCAGCAGGCTTTCCAGCAGCTGGCGCAGGCGGCGGAAGCTGCCGGCGAGGAAGGTCAGGTCGCCGATGGAGAAGTCGCCGCGCACGGTCCGCCAGGCGATGTAGCCGTAGGCGACGTAGTAGCCCAGAGTGCCCAGCGTGGCCAGCAGCGTGCCCCACAGCGCACGCCGTCCGGCCAGCCGCCGGTTTGCTTCGAAGAACTTTTGCGACAGCGTGCGGAAGCGTTCGATGAAGAAGCGGTTGAGGTCGAAGATCTTGACCTCTTTGGCGGTTTCCACGCTGGCGCCCATCTGGCGCAGGTATTCCAGCTGGCGGCGCTCCGGCGTCCACTGGAAGTTGAGCGAGTAGTTCAGCGCGTTGAAGTGGGATTCGCCGATGAAGGCCGGGACCAGCGCCACCGCCAGCAGGACCATCAGCCAGGGCGCGTAGGCCAGCAGGCCGGCGGCGAAGGTCAGCACGGTGATCGCGTCCTGCGCCTGGCCGAACAGCTGGCTGAGCAGGTTCATCCGCCCCACCGTCTGCCGTCGCGCGCGGTCCAGCCGGTCCTGCAGGTCGGCGTCCTCGAAGTCCTCCAGGTCCAGCAGCGCCGCGTGTTCCATGAGGCGGATGCTGGTGGCGTTGGTGAACAGCTCGGACAGTACCGCGTCGACATAGCCGGCCAGGCGGCCCAGCAGGTCGGAGCCGATCGCCAGCGCCAGTTCCAGCGCCAGCAGCAGCACCATGTGGTCGAGTTGGCCGGAGCGCCACGCCGACGCCAGTTCATGCGGCAGGCCCAGCCCGATCAGGCGGACCGCCTCGTCGATGATCAGCTTGCCGATGTACAACGTGGCGATCGGCAGCAGCGCCCGCAGCAGGCGCAGGCCGATGGCTGCCAGCGTCAGCGGCCGGCTGGTGTTCCAGATCTCGCGCAGGAACGGCCGCAGGTTGCGCATCGCGTCGAAACGCTGGCGCAGGTCGAGCCGGGGCTGTGGGGGTGGGGTGGGGGGCATGCGGACGGTTCAGACGGCGGGAGCGGCTGGCCTTAAAATACCCCCAAGCCTCCCCCTCGCATTGACGCCATCGTGACCACCATCAAGCAGGACGACCTGATCCAGTCCGTCGCCGACGCGCTGCAGTACATCAGCTATTACCACCCGGTCGATTACATCAAGAGCCTCGCCGCCGCCTGGGAACGCGAGGAGTCGCCCGCGGCCAAGGACGCGATGGCGCAGATCCTGATCAATTCGCGCATGTGCGCCGAAGGCCACCGCCCGATCTGCCAGGACACCGGCATCGTCACCGTGTTCCTGGAAGTGGGCATGGACGTGCGCTGGGAGGGCTTCACCGGTTCGCTCGAGGATGCGGTCAACGAGGGCGTGCGCCGCGCCTACCTCGATCCCGACAACAAGCTGCGCGCCAGCGTGCTGGCCGATCCGGCCGGCAAGCGCGTCAACACCAGGGACAACACGCCCTGCGTCATCAACGTCAAGATCGTCTCCGGCGACAAGCTCGACGTGATCGTGGCGGCCAAGGGCGGCGGCAGCGAAGCCAAGAGCAAGTTCGCGATGCTCAACCCGTCCGATTCCATCGTCGACTGGGTGCTCAAGACCGTGCCGACCATGGGCGCCGGCTGGTGCCCGCCGGGCATGCTTGGCATCGGCATCGGCGGCACCGCCGAGAAGGCGATGCTGCTGGCGAAGGAATCGCTGATGGAGGAGATCGACATCCAGGAGCTGATCGCGCGCGGACCGTCCAATCGCGTCGAAGAGCTGCGCATCGAGCTGTTCGAGAAGGTCAATGCGCTGGGCATCGGCGCGCAGGGCCTGGGCGGGCTGACCACGGTGCTGGACGTCAAGATCAAGGACTTCCCGACCCACGCCGCCAACCTGCCGGTGGCGCTGATCCCCAACTGCGCGGCCACCCGCCACGCGCATTTCACCCTCGACGGCAGCGGCCCGGTGATGCTGGACCCGCCGTCGCTGGAAGACTGGCCCAAGCTCACCTACAGCCCGCAGAACGCGCGCCGGGTGGACCTGGACACGATCACCCGCGAGGAAGTGCAAACCTTCAAGCCGGGCGAGGTGCTCCTGCTCAACGGCAGGATGCTCACCGGCCGCGACGCCGCGCACAAGCGCATGGTCGACATGCTCAACCGGGGCGAAGAACTCCCGGTGGATCTGCGCGGACGCTTCATCTACTACGTGGGACCGGTGGATCCGGTGCGCGACGAGGTCGTCGGTCCGGCCGGCCCGACCACCGCCACCCGCATGGACAAGTTCACCGAGCAGGTCCTTTCCGCCACCGGCCTGCTGGGCATGATCGGCAAGGCCGAGCGCGGCCCGGCGGCGCTGGAGGCGATCCGCAGGCACCAGTCGGTGTACCTGATGGCGGTCGGCGGTTCGGCCTACCTGGTGTCGAAGGCGATCAAGGCGGCCAAGGTCGTCGGCTTCGCCGACCTCGGCATGGAGGCGATCTACGAGTTCGAGGTCAAGGACATGCCGGTGACGGTGGCTGTGGACAGCACCGGCACCTCGGTGCACCAGACCGGCCCTCGCGAATGGCAGGCGAGGATCGGCAAGATCCCGCTGGCGGTGCTTACGTGAGCATGTCCCGCGTCGTCGACGGGCCGGGCTTCAGGATCCGCTACGACGGCCAGCCGGGTTACCTGCGCGCGCACGTGTACGACGGCACCGATTCGCTGCAGGTGTCGATGGCGATGTGGCGGATGCTGGGCGAGGAATGCCGCGCGGTCGGGGCCAACCGCCTGCTGGTGCTGGAGGAGCTGGATTCGACCGTCGACCTCGCCGACGTGGCGCAGGTCATCGATTCGATGGTCGATGCCGGCTTCAGGACGGTGCGGATCGCCTTCGTCGAGCTGCTGGACGATATCCAGGGCAGCGAGCACGGTGAGATCCTGTGCCTGGAGCGGGGCATCATCATCCGTACGTTCTCCGACGAGGACGCGGCCCGCCGCTGGCTGATGTACGGGGATTGAGCCGCAGGGCCGGGCTCAGCGCGGCTTTCGCGCGGCTCCGGCCTTGTCCTTGTCCTTGTCCTGGGCGGCCGGCGCGGCGGTGGCGCTGCCCAGTCCGTTGCCCAGGTTCTGCTGGAAGTCCTTCCACAGCGCCATGTTGCGCTCGGTCAGCTGGTTCAGCATCGCCCAAGGCGTCTGACCCAACATCCCGCCCATCTGCGAGCGGAACTGCTGCTGCTGTTCCAGGAACAGCTGCATCGAGCGTTCCAGGTAGTTGCCCATGAAGCCCTGCAGCGAGTCGCCGTAGAAGCGGATCAGCTGGCTGAGCAACTGGGTGGACAGCATCGGCTGCCCGTCCTGCTCATGCTCGGTGATGATCTGCAGCAGCACCTGTCGGGTCAGGTCCTCGCCGGTCTTGGCATCGCGCACTTCGAAGGATTCACCGTCGACGATCAGCTGGCGCACGTCCTCGATGGTGATGTAACTGGAGATCTCGGTGTCGTAGAGGCGGCGGTTCGGATACTTCTTGATGACGCGGATCGCGGACATTGAGCACGGACTCTGGACGGCACTGCAGCCAGCATGGCGCAGCGCAGCACGCGTTGCAACTCCCGGGCTGCCCGTTCCGGTTGCCGGAATTTTTTCCGGCAAATCGCGGATTTCACTGGATTTACCATCACCCCGTGCACGCTGCATCGCGCATCGCGCATCGCCAGCGGAGGTCGTTGCGCGGTCGCCGCTGCTGGAAAGCATGGATCCCGGGCTGCCCGCTTAAACTTGCAGGATGGGAAACGCATTGAAGGACCGCTTCGGCGGTATCGACCGCCTGTACGGCAGCGGCGCGCTGGCGCGCCTGTCGGACAGCCATGTGGTCGTGGTCGGCATCGGCGGGGTGGGCTCCTGGGCGGTGGAGGCGCTGGCGCGCAGCGGCGTGGGCAGGCTCACCCTGATCGACGCCGACGACCTGTGCGTGTCCAACACCAACCGCCAGCTGCCCGCGCTGGAAGGGCAGTACGGCCGCGCCAAGATCGAGGCGATGGCCGAGCGGTGTCGCGCGATCAATCCGGGTATCGCGCTGGACCTGAAGCCGCAGTTCCTCACGCCCTCGAACATGGATGCGCTGCTCGGAACGCCGGTGGACCTGGTGCTGGATGCCTGCGACAGCTTCCGCACCAAGGTCGAGGCGATCGCGTACTGCCGGCGTCGCAAGCAGCCGATCATCACCGTGGGTGCTGCCGGTGGACGCAGTGACGTGACCCAGATCCGGGTACGCGATCTGTCGCGCACCGAGCATGATGCGATGCTCTCGCTGATCCGCAAGAAGCTGCGCGGCGAGTTCAATTTCCCCAAGAACCACGATCGCTACTTCGGCGTGCCGGCGGTGTATTCGCTGGAGAATGTGCGCTATCCGCAGGCCGACGGCAGCGTCTGCGGCCTCCGCCCGCAGCTGGGCAGGGACGAGGCGCTGAAACTGGACTGCGGGGCGGGGCTGGGTGCTGCCACCCATGTGACCGGTGCATTCGCGTTCGCGGCGGTGGGCAAGGCGATGGAGATGCTGCTGAAGCCACCGAAGCACGGTTGAGTGTGGTTGCGGCCCGGCAGCGGGCTGCGGGTCGGCAGGTTGCGCGATCGTCCGGGATTCGCGTCCGGTTCTGGACGGCCTTGCAGGGCCTGCACTCGATCGCTTCCTACACAGCAAACAGCCGTCGCGCGTTGGCGCTGGTTGCACAGGCGATCTCATCCCGCGTTGCTTTGCGCAGGGTGGCGATGATGTCGAGGACTTCCGGCAGGTGCGCCGGCTCGTTGCGCTGGCCGCGATGCGCCGCGCCGGGCTGGTCGGGGCTGTCGGTTTCCAGCAGCAGTTGTTCCAGCGGCATGGCCGCAACGATGCCGCGCAGGCGGTTTGCCCGCTCGTAGGTGACCGGGCCGCCGATCCCGAGCAGGAAGCCGAGCCTGTGCAGCTGCGCGGCCTGTTCGGCGCTGCCGGAAAAACTGTGCACTACGCCGCGCACCCCGGGGAAGCGGCGGACGGCAGCGATCACCGCGTCCACCGCCCGGCGCGCGTGCACGATTACCGGCAGGTCGAATTCGGCAGCCAGCGCGAGCTGCCCGTCGAAGTAGTGCTGCTGACGCCCGGGGTCCAGCCCTTCGACGAAATAGTCCAGTCCGCATTCGCCGACCGCCAGCGGCCTTTCGCGCTCGATCCAGTCGCGCAGCTGGTTCAGATGCTCCGGGCGATGCTCGGCCAGATACATCGGGTGCAGGCCGTAGGCAGGGTGCAGGCCGGGAAACTGCGCGCATACGGCTTTCAGCTTGGACCAGCCTGCAGCGTCCACGGCGGGCACGATCTGCACGTGCACGCCCGCCGCCAGCGCGCGCGCATGCGCATCGGCGCGGTCGGCGTCAAACTCCGCGGCATCGAAATGACTGTGGCTGTCGACCAGGCGCATCAGGCCATCAGCGCCGGCTTGCGCGCCCTTCGATGGGGGGCGGGAGCGTGCCCGGCTTTTTCTTCCAGCGCGACAGCAGCA
The DNA here is from genome assembly GCF_014678725.1 of Thermomonas sp. XSG. NCBI lineage: Bacteria > Pseudomonadati > Pseudomonadota > Gammaproteobacteria > Lysobacterales > Lysobacteraceae > Thermomonas > Thermomonas sp. XSG. The sequence continues at coordinate 2,887,496 of NZ_CP061497.1, forward strand.
AGGTGCCCAGGCCCAGCAGGATCTCGTCCGCGAACGGAATGAAGTCGGGGACCACCAGGTCGAGCAGGAACAGCGCGGCAGCCAGCAGGAACAGGCGCGGGAAGCTCAGCCTGCCGAACCAGCGCATCAGCGGCGATACAAGGGGATTGGCCATGTCCGGAAACTAGCATGCACGCGGTGCAAACATCGCGTGTGTGAAGCTGAACGCAGCCCGGTGCCATGCCGGCCTGCTCGGGATCGATTCAGATTGTCCGTGGTGCAATCGGTCGCGGAACAGGGACCACTCAACTCTCAGCGGGAGAACCACCATGCCGAAGAACAACACTCTTGCCGTTGCGCTTGCCGCGCTGCTGGTTGGCGGTGTGGCCACCGCGGGCTACATGAACAGCCGCAGCAACGAGGGGATTACCGCGCCGTCGCTGGCCGGTGGCGCTGCCACGCGGGCGCAGGTCGATTTCGCCGAGGTCGTTGGCGTCAAGCCGGTGACCGAGCGCGAGCCGCTGTACGCCACCGTCATCGGCAGCGAGCCGATCCGGGAATCCAATACGACCAGCACGCCGCGAGAGGTCTGCGAGAACGTGACGGTGCAGGAGCGCCTGCCGGAGCGTGACGGCAACGTCGGCGGCACCGTCGCCGGCGCAGTCATCGGTGGCCTGGTCGGCAATCAGGTCGGCGGCGGCAATGGCCGCAAGCTGGCCACCGTGGCTGGCGCGGTGGCTGGTGGCTACGCGGGCCGCGAGGTCGACCGGCGCCACGTCGGCGGCCAGGTGGTCAATCGCACCGATCGCCGCTGCCGCACCGTCAACAGCACCTCCACCAGCGCCCGCACCGTGGCGTGGAACGTGACCTATCGCAACCCCGACGGCACCACCGGCAGCATGCGCACCGACAGCAAGCCCGGCGAGCGGATCGCCCTGGGGGATGCCGAGCGGACGGTGGGATATGACGTGACCTACCGCTGGAATGGCCAGCAGCGCACCGTGCGCATGGACCAGGATCCGGGCACGCAGCTTCCGGTGATCGATGGCCGGGTAGTGACCCAGACGGCCTCGGCTGAAGGCACGACGCTGCGCTGATCCCACGTAGTTCAACCATGCAGTTGCCATGGCGGGGCCGGAGCGATCCGGCCCCGCCTGCGTTTGGCTGCCGGCAAAATGGCGATGCCGGCGAAACGCACGGCTTTTGCGGAAAGCCCGTCGTTACGCCTGGGCGGGATTGGCGAATCGTACGTACCGATTGCGCGGCATGCGCGATTACAATGGCGGTTCGTCCAATTCGACCGTCAAAACATGGCCCTGCATCCGTACGATCTCTACGACGTCCGCTCCCTGCTGAGCGAGGAAGAACGCGCGGTGCAGGACACCGTGGCGCGCTTCACCGACGAACGCGTGCGCCCGATCATCGGCGAGGCCTTCGACGCGGGCCGCTTCCCGAAGGAACTGGTGCCGGAGATCGCCGAAATGGGCCTGCTGGGTTCGTCGCTGCCGGAGAAGTACGGCTGCGCAGGCCTCAACGGCGTCAGCTACGGCCTGATCTGCCAGGAGCTGGAGCGCGGCGATTCCGGCATCCGCAGCTTCGTCAGCGTGCAGAGCTCGCTGTGCATGTATCCCATCTACGCCTACGGCAGCGAAGAGCAGCGCATGCGCTGGCTGCCGGACATGGCCGCGGGCAAGGTGATCGGCTGCTTCGGCCTGACCGAGCCGCACGGCGGTTCCGACCCGGCCAACATGAAGACCCACGCCAAGCGCGAAGGCGATGACTGGGTGATCAACGGCAGCAAGATGTGGATCACCAACGGCAACCTGGCCGACATCGCCATCGTCTGGGCGCAGACCGACGACGGCATCCAGGGCTTCCTGCTGGAAAAGGGCATGCCCGGGTTCACCGCGCAGGAGATCAAGCACAAGATGTCACTGCGTGCCTCGGTCACCAGCGCGCTGTTCTTCGACAACGTGCGCGTGTCGGATTCCAGCCGCCTGCCCAACGTGAAGGGGCTGAAGGGTCCGCTGGGCTGCCTGACCCAGGCCCGCTACGGCATCACCTGGGGCCCGATCGGTGCCGCCATCGCCTGCCTGGACGAGGTGATCCACTACACCAAGGAACGCATCCTGTTCGGCCGCCCGGTGGCCGCCACCCAGAGCGCGCAGATCAAGATGGCCGAGATGGCCCGTCGCATCACCCTGGCGCAGCTGCTGTCGCTGCAGCTGGGCAGGTTGAAGGATGCCGGCACCATGCAGCCTGCGCAGGTTTCGCTGGCCAAGTGGAACAACTGCCGCATGGCCATCGACATCGCGCGCGAATGCCGCGACCTGCTGGGCGGCGCCGGCATCACCACCGAGCACGCGGCGATCCGCCATGCGCTGAACCTCGAGTCCGTGATCACCTATGAAGGCACCGAAACCGTGCACCAGCTGGTGATCGGCCGCGAGCTGACCGGCATCAACGCGTTCTGATTCCGCGGAGGCCGGCGATGGAGTTCGGTCCCACCCTCGAAACCGCTCGCCTGCGCCTGCGCGTGCCGCAGGCGGGCGACTTCGAGCGCTTTGCCGAGGTGCTGGGCAACGAGGAGGCCGCGCGCTACATCGGTGGGCACCAGCCGCGCGCCGCGGCGTGGCGGCGCTTCCTGCAGATGCCGGGTGCTTGGGTGGTGCAGGGATTCGGCATGTTCTCGGTGATCGACAAGGCCAGCGGCCGCTGGCTGGGCCAGGCCGGGCCGTGGAAGCCGGATGGCTGGCCGGGCAACGAGATCGGCTGGACCTTCCATCCGGACGCCTGGGGCCGTGGCTATGCGACCGAAGCGGCCGTCGCCGCGCTCGACTGGGCCTTCGCCAACCTCGGCTGGGACGATGTCATCCACTGCATCGATCCGGCCAACGCCGCGTCGCAGGCGCTGGCGCAGCGCCTGGGTTCGCGCAACCTCGGCCCGGTGAGGCTGCCGGCGCCATACGAGGATGCGCCGTCCGAGGGCTGGGGCCAGAGCCGCGCGCACTGGGCGGAAAACCGGAAGCGTTTCGCATGATCGCCGTGCACGGCTTCTCGCCCTCGGGCAATTGCCACAAGGTGAAGCTGCTGCTGGAGCAGCTTGGCCACGACTACCGCTGGATCGAAACCAACAGCGCGATCGGCGAAACGCGGACGCCGGACTACCTGGCGAAGAATCCGAACGGCAAGGTGCCGATGCTCGAGCGCGAGGACGGCAGCGTCCTGGTCGAGTCGAACGCGATCCTGTGCTGGCTGGCCGACGGCACGCCGTTCCTGCCGGCCGATCCGTGGCAGAAGGCGCAGGCGCTGTCGTGGATGTTCTTCGAGCAGTACAGCCACGAGCCCTGCATCGCGGTGGCGCGCTTCATCTGTGGCTGGACGCCGCTGGATTCGCCGCGCCGTGCCGGCCTGCCCACGCTGCGCGAACGCGGCCACGCCGCGCTGGCGGTGATGGAGCAGCACCTCGCGTCGCATCCGTGGTTCACCGGCAGCGATTACGGCATCGCCGACATCGCCCTGTATGCGTATACCTGCGTGGCCCCGCACGGCGGCATCGCGCTGGACGCGTACCCGGCCGTGCGCGACTGGCTGGCCCGCGTCGAGGCCATGCCCGGCTTCGTACCGATGCCGGCGCCGGACGCCGCGGCGCAGGCGCTGATCGACCAGTCCACCTGACCTTCATTTCCATCGTCCTTCCCGCGCGGCGGGAAGGGGAGACCCGCATGTTCAATACCGTTCCCAATCCCATCCCGGCCCGCATGAAGGGCCTCAACCGCGCCGAGATCTGCGACGTCAACTTCCAGGAGTTCGTGCGCGGCTGGAACCGGCACGCCCAGCCCAAGCCGGCGCCGGACGAGGCGATCCTCGATGGCAGCGCGCTGGACGCCCGCGGGTTCCGGGAGCTGTTCGAGTCGCAGCTGATTTCGCGCCACCTGGACCTGATGGCGCGCGTGCTGCGGGTGCAGAACAAGGTCTTCTACACCATCGGCTCCTCCGGCCACGAGGGCAACGCGATGGTCGCGCGCGCCGCGCGCCATACCGACCCGGCGTTCCTGCATTACCGCAGCGGCGGCTTCATGGCCGAGCGCTTCCGCAAGCTGCCGGGCATGGATCCGATCATGGATTCGGCGCTGAGCTTCGCCGCCAGCGCGGAAGACCCGGCCAGCGGCGGCCGCCACAAGGTCTGGGGCAGCAAGCCGTTGTGGGTGCTGCCGCAGACCTCGACGATTGCGTCCCACCTGCCGAAGGCGCTGGGCACCGCGGTGGCGATCGAAGCCGGCAAGCGCCTCGGCGTGGGCCTGCCGATCCCGGACGATTCCATCGCCATCTGCTCGTTCGGCGACGCTTCCGCCAACCACGCCACCGCGCAGACCGCGTTCAACGCGGCCAGCTGGACGGCCTACCAGAAGCTGCCGGCGCCGGTGCTGTACGTGTGCGAGGACAACGGCATCGGCATCTCGGTAAAAACGCCGACGGGCTGGATCGGCGAGAGCTTCCGCAACCGCCCCGACCTCGATTACTTCTTCGCCGACGGCCTGGATCTGGCCGCCGGCTATGGCGACGTGCTGCGCGCCGTCGAGCATTGCCGCCGCACCCGCCGGCCGACCTTCCTGCACCTGCGCACCCAGCGCATCATGGGCCACGCCGGCACCGACTTCGAGATCGAATGGCGCAACATCGAGGAGTTGTGCGCGGTGGAGGCAGGCGATCCGCTGCTGCGCTCGGCCGCGATCGCGCTGGAGTCCGGTGCGATGACGAAGGACGAGATCCTCGCGCTGTACGAGGACACCCGTCGCAAGTGCTTCGCCGCCGCCGAGGATGCCGACAGCCGCCCGCGCATCGAGACGCTGGAGCACGTGATGCGCCCGCTGGCGCCTTACACCCCGGACAAGGTGCAGGCCGAGGCCACCCGCGCGCCGTCGCATGAGGCGCGCACCAAGGCATTCGGCGGCGAGGACAAGCTGCCCGAGAAGCAGGTACCGAAGCACCTGGCCATCCAGATCAACCAGGCCCTGCACGACCTGTTCGCCAAGTACCCGGAGACGCTGTTGTTCGGCGAGGACGTGGCCCAGAAGGGCGGCGTCTACACGGTCACCAAGGGCCTGCACAAGGCGTTCGGCAACCGCCGCGTGTTCAACACGCTGCTGGACGAAACCATGATCCTGGGCATGGCGCAGGGCTTTGCCAACATGGGCATGCTGCCGATCCCCGAGATCCAGTACCTGGCCTACCTGCACAACGCCATCGACCAGCTGCGCGGCGAGGCCTGCTCGCTGCAGTTCTTCAGCGACGACCAGTTCCGCAACCCGATGGTGGTGCGCATCGCCGGCCTGGGCTACCAGCGCGGTTTCGGCGGGCATTTCCACAACGACAACTCGGTGACCGCGCTGCGCGACATCCCGGGCCTGGTGGTCGGCTGCCCCTCGCGTGGCGACGACGCCGCGATGATGCTGCGCACGCTGGCGGCGCTGGCGAAGGTGGACGGCCGCGTCACCGCCTTCCTCGAACCCATCGCGCTGTACATGACCAAGGACCTGTACGAAGCGGGCGACGGCCAGTGGCTGACCGAGTACCCGGCCCCCGACCAGGCGCTGGTACTGGGCGAGGAGCGCGTCTACAACGCGGATGCCACCGACTGCGTGATCTTCAGTTTCGGCAACGGCATGCCGATGAGCCTGCGCGCGGCGCGCGAGATCGAGAAGAAACACGGCTGGAAGGTGCGCGTGGTCGACCTGCGTTGGTTGGTGCCGCTGAACCATGCGGCCATCGCGAAGCATGCGGGCGAGTGCGACCGCATCATCGTCGTCGATGAAGGCCGCTTCAGCGCCGGCATCGGCGAGGGCGTGATCACCGCGATCACCGAAGCGGGCTTCGGCGGCAAGCCGATCAGGCGCGTGGTCGGTGCGGACACCTACACGCCGCTGGCCGGCGCGGCCTTCCTGGTGATCCCGAAGGATGAGGACATCGTCGCGGCGGCGGCCACGCTGTAACCCCGGCGCGCGGACGGCGGCCGCGCGTGACGGTGCCGGTCGCGTCAGGGCGCGATCTTGCGCTTGAGCGCCCTGGCCACGGGCAGCGGCAGGCTCGGCAGCGAGCGCAGCAGCCACGGCAGCACGCGGCGCTTGGCGCCGCCCAGCGACTCCGGTACCACGGCTTCGATGAGGTGCGGGCCGGGGTGCGCCAGCGCGTACTCCAGCGCCTTGCAGAAGCTCTCCGCCGTGTCCGCGCGGGCGGCGTGCACGCCCATGCCCTGCGCCAGCCGGCAGAAGTCCAGCACCGGGCCGTGCAGGTCGAGCTGCGAGCGGGCCTTGGGGCCCGGCGCGGCGTCGGCACCCACGCGCTCCAGTTCAACGTTGAGCACCGAATAGCTGGCGTTGTTGAAGAGGATCGTGGTGACGTCGAGGCGTTCACGCGCCATCGTCCACAGTGCCTGCAGCGTGTACATCGCGCTGCCGTCGCCGACCAGCGCGAGGACCGGGCGGTCCGGGCAGGCGATGGCCGCGCCCACCGCATTCGGCAGGGCCTGGCCGATGGCGCCGCCGGTGAGGGTGAGCAGGTCGTGGCGCGGGCTGCCGGCGGTCATCGTGCCGAGCAGCAGGCCGGAGGTGATCGCCTCGTCGATGACGATGGCGCGCTCCGGCAGCAGGTGGCCGACGGCCTTGCAGACCTTGGCGGCAGTCAGGCGGCCGCGCGGGCGCGAGGGACGCGCCGCGGGCTGCAGCGCGGGCGCGGCCTGCGCGGCGTCCAGCGCGGCGGCGAGCTTGTCGAGACTTGCGGCGGCATCCTGTGCCGGCGTCGCCAGCGTATGCACGGCGCAACCCTCCGGCACCAGCTCGCTGGCCTTGCCGGGATAGGCGAAGAACGACACCGGCGGCTTGGCATCGACCAGCACCAGGTGTTCGATGCCGGTGAGCTGCAGCGTGGCCAGTTCGGCCAGGTAGGCGATGCGTTCCACCGCCGGCAGCCCGGCGCCGCGTTCCAACCGGGTCGGGAACACCTCGCAGAACAGCTTCACGCCGCACTGGGTGGCAATGCGTGCCGCGGCCAGCAGCGCCGGTTCACGCAGCGCCTGGCCGCCCAGCAGCAGCGCGGTCTTGCCGCCGCCGCGGATGGCGTCCGCGATGGCGGCAACGGTGGCATCGTCCGCCGGCGGCGGTGCGGGCGGCGGCGGGGGCGGGCAGGGCGTGCCGCCGTCGCCCCAACTCACGTCGGCCGGCAGGACCAGCGTCGCCACCTGGCCGGGCAGGCCGCGCGCGGCGCGGATCGCGTCCACCGCATCGGCGCACAGCGTCGCCGTGCTTTGCGAGGTGCGCACGAAGCCGGGCGAGACGTTGCGCGCCACGGTTTCGATGTCGGACTGCAGCTGCGCGTCCAGCGGCACGTGGTAGGTGGCATGGTCGCCCACGATGTTGACCACCGGCACCTTGCCCTTGCGCGCGTTGTGCAGGTTGGCCAGCCCGTTGCCCAGCCCGCAACCGAGGTGCAGCAGGGTGGCTGCCGGCTTGCCGGCCATCCGCGCATAGCCGTCGGCGGCGCCCGTGGCGACGCCTTCGAACAGCGCCAGCACCGCGCGCATGCGTGGCTCGGCGTCGAGCGCGGCGACGAAGTGCATCTCGCTGGTGCCGGGGTTGGAGAAGCAGACCTCGATGCCGGCGTCGGCCAGGGTCTTCATCAGGGCGTGTGCGCCGTTCATGGCTCAGGCTCCGGTCACGATGGCATGCGCGGCGGCGCGCGCGGTGAGGATGCAGCCGGGCAGGAAGGTGCCCTCCAGCGAGCGCTTGCCGCAGGCACCGCCGCCGCCGAAGCCGGCGGCCTCGCCCACGCAGTACAGTCCCGGGATCGGCGCTCCCTCCGCGTCCAGCACGCGGCTGTGCAGGTCGGTGCGCAGCCCGCCCAGGCTCTTGCGGGTGATCAGCTGCATGTGGATGGCGATGTACGGCCCGGCACCCGGTTGCTGCAGCGGCGCGGGCTTGCAGGTGCGCAGGCGGTCCGGGCCCCACTGGCGCGCGTGCAGGATGCGGCGGATTTGCGGGTCGTCTTCCGGGTTCGCGCCCGGCGCGAAGTGCGCGTCGAAGGCGTCGGCGGTGGCCTGCAGCGTGGCCGGGTCGACGTCGTGCGAGCAGGTCAGGGCGTTCATCCGGTCCGCCAGTCCGGCCAGCGTGTCGTCGACCAGGAAGTGGGTGCTTTCGGCCTGCATCTGCCGCACCAGCCGATGGTTGCCCAGCAGCGTCTCCTTGAGGAAGCGCAGGAATTGCTTGTCGCGGATGCGCGGGTTGTGCTCGGCGCCGGAGATCGCGAATTCCTTGGCCGCGATGCGCCAGTTGAGCAGGTGCCAGGTCCACGGCCGTTCCTGCTCGGCCACCCGCTGGCACAGCCAGTGGGTGTCGAACCCGGTCACCAGCGGCTCCGGGCCGATGCGCCGGCCCGTGTGGTCCAGCCACAGCGCCGACTTGCAGGGGATCGCGGACAGCCCGTGGCCCTCGAAATGCGGGAACGGATGCGGGAAGCCGGCGGCGTAGTTCCACATCTCGCCGGTGCGGACGATGCGGGCGCCCAGCGTTTCGGCGGCGTGGTGCATGGCGCCGTCGGCATAGGGGTGCGCGCCGTTGAGCATGGCCGCCGGCCGCGGGCGGTCCACCGGCCAGTTGCGGCGCGTTTCGACATGGCTGCCGTTGAGGCCGCCGGTGGCCAGCACCACCACGGGCGCGTCGATGCGGTGTTCCTCGCCGGTCGTTTCATTCAGCGCCAGTGCGCCCGCCATGCGGCCGTCGGTGGTCTCCAGTACGGTCACGCGATGGCGATGCAGCACGGTGAGGCTGCCGTTCGCACCGGCCTCGCGCAGCGCGGCGATCATCCGCCGGGTCAACTCGCGCGAAGTGCCCCAGACCACGTGGTAGCGCGGGACGGTGTTGCCGTCGCTATCGCGCCCGCGCTCCACCCAGTTCACCGCCGGCATGAACGTGATGCCGTGGGCCTGCAGCCAGTCGTGTACGTCGGCGCGCGAGCGCTCGACGTAGTGGCGTGCCCACGCCACCGCGTGCGTGTCGTCCGGGTCCAGTTCGCCGAAGCGCATCCAATCGGCGAATGCGCGCTCGGGCGAGTCGACGATCTTCTTGCGCGCTTGCAGCGGCGTGCCGACCAGCGCCATGCCGCCGAACGCCCACAGCGCCAAGCCGCCGAAGCGCTCCTGCGTGTCGCGATCCACCAGCACTACACGCTGGCCGGCGCGCAGGGCTTCCAGCGCCGTGATGATGCCGGCCAAGCCGCCGCCGACGACCAGAACATCGGTTTTCAACAATGCCATGCGGCCATTCCCCCGGATGCCATCGCCACCTGTCGTTGGCTGCGGTCATAGCCACCATAGCGGTTCCGGCGGGACGTTGGCGATGCGTATCCGGTGTCCGGACACGGCGCGTGGGCAAGCCGGTGCCGATCTTCGGCGCCAGCCCAACCGAAAAACGGGTCAGCGGGCCAGGCCGTCCGCCAGCGGGCGCCGCTGCAAAGCTGCGCCGGCCGCGACGATGCCGGCATCGGAATGCTCCAGCGGCAATACGGCCAGCGACAGGTTGCCGGCGCTGGCGACGATGTTGCCGATGCCGCGGCCGTCTTCGCTCACTTCGCTGCCCACGGGCAGCGGCGCCTCGCTCTCGAACAGGCCAAGGCCGCGCTTGGCCTGACCGAGGAAGTGCGTGCGGGCGACGATTTCCTGGCCCGGGTAGCAGCCCTTGCTGACGCTGAAGGCGCGCAACCGTTCCAGCGACAGCTGCTGCGGCGTCCACTGGCCGGCCTGCGAGGCGGTCAGGCGGGGCAGGCCGTGCGCAAGGTCATACGCATCCCACCGTTGGCACGCGGTGGCATCGTCGGTAGCAGCAGCCTGGCGGATCTGCAGGCTGCGCGGCCCGCCAGCGGCGCCCATGTCGAGTTCGACGTCGCCGGCAGCGGACACCGCCAGCGCGGGCCCGCGTGCCGATGGGGGGGGCAGGAAGCCGCCGATCACCTGCAGGTCCAGCGGCAGGAGTTTCAGCTTGCTGCGGAATACATAGCGCTGCAGCTGCGCGGCCAACTCGACAGGGTCGGCATCCGGCAGCAGCAGCCAAAGCGTTTCCGCGTCCAGCCGCAGCAGCGCGAACAGCGCCACGACGCGGCCCTTGGCTGTCAGCCAGCCATTCCATTGCCAGTGGCGATCGGCAAGCGTGGCGACGTCATTCATGAACTGCGCCTGCGCGAATGCGATTGCATCGCGTCCGCATATGGACAGCAGGCGATGGCCGGGCAGCCGGAATTCGTGGTCTGGCGCGGGTTGTGGCTTGTCGTGCATCGGTTGCGGGGCGTAAACTGAGCGGGTTGTGAACGCGTCGATCATAGGCCAAACCAGCCCCGCACCCGAGTCCGCGCCTCCGCAGGCCGCGCCCGGAACGCCCATGCCGCAACCGGTTGCGGACGTTCCGCCCGTCGCCGAAGAGCATGGCGGACGCGGTGGTCTGGATCCCACCCGTTACGGGGACTGGGAAAAGAACGGCCGCTGCATCGACTTCTGATCCACCGCCACGCGGCGCAAGCCGCCCAGCCCGGAGAAAGCACCCCCATGGCTGCTCCAGAACCTCGCGTCCGCGAACGTCCGTTGTCACCCCACCTGCAGGTTTACCGCTGGCAGGTGCAGATGGTGACCTCGATCATCCACCGCGCCACCGGCGTGATCCTTTCCGTCGGCGCACTGGCTCTGGTCTACGGGCTGCTGGCGCTGGCCGGTGGACCCGCGCGCTGGAACGCCTTCGCCATCTGCCTCGGCTCGCCGCTGGGCAAGCTGCTGATGTTCGGCTTCAGCTGGGCGCTGGCCTATCACCTCATCAACGGCATCCGCCACCTGCTGCAGGATGGTGGGCTTGGCTTTGCGATCCCGGACTTCATTCGAAGCAGCTGGATCTCGATCATCGGCAGCGTGGTGTTGACCGTGCTCGCCTGGGGCATGGTGCTGACGCGCTGGGGGCAGGCATGAACGGAAACGCGAACGATTTGCGCACGCCGCTGAAGCGCGCGCGTGGCTGGGGCTCGGCGAAGGACGGCACCCATCACTTCATCTGGCAGCGCATCACCGCGGTGGCCACCGGCCTGACCGGGCTGTGGCTGCTGGGCATGGTGCTGTCGCTGCGCACCGCCGACTACACCGTGGTGCACGCGCTGGTGGCCGACCCGGTCAACGCCACCGCGCTGGTGGCCTTCCTGCTCGGGATGTTCTGGCACGCCAGGCTCGGCCTGCAGGTCATCATCGAGGACTACGTGCACACGCCGCTGACGGGTGCCGTGGCCCAACTTGCCGTCCTTTTCATCTGCGCGCTGGCGGCCATCGCCAGCGTGCTCGCGGTGCTGCGCATCGCACTCGGGAGCTGACCTGCGATGTCCGCCTACAAGATCCAGGAACACAAGTTCGACATGATCGTGGTCGGGGCCGGCGGCGCCGGCCTGCGCGCCACCTTCGGCCTGGCCCAGAAGGGCCTGCAGACCGCATGCATCAGCAAGGTCTTCCCGACCCGCAGCCACACCGTTGCGGCGCAGGGCGGCATTTCCGCCGCGCTGGGCAACATGGGCGAGGACGACTGGCGCTTCCACTTCTACGACACCATCAAGGGGTCGGACTGGCTGGGCGACCAGGACGCGATCGAATACATGTGCCGCGAGGCGATCCCCGCGATCATCGAGCTGGAGCACCAGGGCGTGCCGTTCAGCCGCACCGAGGACGGCAAGATCTACCAGCGCCCGTTCGGCGGCATGACCACGCACTACGGCAAGGGCACCGCGCAGCGCACCTGCGCCGCCGCCGACCGCACCGGCCACGCGATCCTGCACACGCTGTACCAGCAGGCGCTCGCGCATGACGCGCGCTTCTTCATCGAATACTTCGCGCTCGACCTGATCATGGACGAGGAGGGCGCCTGCCGCGGCGTGCTGGCGCTGGACATGAGCGAAGGCACCCTGCACCTGTTCCGCGCCCAGGGCGTGGTGCTCGCCACCGGTGGCTACGGGCGCGCCTACTTCAGCGCGACTTCCGCGCATACCTGCACCGGCGACGGCGGCGGCATGGCCCTGCGCGCCGGGCTGGGCCTGCAGGACATGGAGTTCGTGCAGTTCCACCCCACCGGCATCTACGGCGCCGGCTGCCTGATCACCGAGGGCGTGCGCGGCGAAGGCGGCATCCTGCGCAACAGCAACGGCGAGCGCTTCATGGAACGCTACGCGCCGAACGCCAAGGACCTGGCGTCGCGCGACGTGGTGTCGCGCTCGATGACCATCGAGATCCGCGAAGGCCGCGGCGTGGGCGAGCACAAGGACCACATCTTCCTCGACCTCACCCACCTCAACCCGGCCGACATCCACGAGAAGCTGCCGGGCATCGCCGAAAGCGCGCGCATCTTCGCCGGCGTGGACGTCGAGAAGCAGCCGATCCCGGTGATCCCGACCGTGCACTACAACATGGGCGGCATTCCCACCAACTACCACGGCGAAGTGGTGCAGCTGAAGGACGGCAACCCCGATGCCGTGGTGCCGGGCCTGTACGCCATCGGCGAGGCCGCCTGCGTGTCGGTGCACGGCGCCAACCGCCTGGGCTCCAACTCGCTGCTCGACCTGGTGGTGTTCGGCCGTGCGGTGGCCAATCGCTGCGCCGAGACGATCAAGCCCGGCGCGCCGCACAAGCAGCTGGCCGGCGATGCCTGCGACAAGTCGCTGGCCAACCTGGACAAGCTGCGCAACGCCCACGGCGACACGCCGACGGCGGAGATCCGCAACAACATGCAGCGCGCGATGCAGCGCGACGCGGCGGTGTTCCGCACCGGCGAGACCCTGGCCGAGGGCGTGAAGGCGATCAGCGACATCCACGCCAGCTTCGCCGACGTCAAGGTGGCCGACCGCTCGCTGGTCTGGAACTCGGATCTGGTGGAAACGCTGGAGCTGCAGAACCTGCTGGGCCAGGCGCTGGTGACGATCGTCTCCGCCGAGAACCGCAAGGAATCGCGCGGCGCGCACGCCCGCGAGGATTTCCCGGACCGCGACGACGACAACTGGCACAAGCACACCATCTGCTGGGCGGACGAGGCGGGCAACACCCGCATCGACTACCGGCCGGTGCACATGTACACGCTCAGCAGCGACGTCGAAGTGGTGCCGCCGAAGAAGCGCGTCTACTGAACCTGTAGGGGCGGCCACGGCCGCGACCGGAAGCAACCAGAGCGTCGCGCCCAAGGCGCGCCTACGAAGCAGGAATCCAGCAAATGGCCGAATTCAACCTCCCGAAGAACTCCAGGATCCAGAAGGGCAAGCACTTCCCGGCGCCGGGCGCCAAGAAGCCGCGCACCTTCAAGATCTATCGCTGGAACCCCGATGATGGTCTCAATCCGCGCACCGACACCTACGAGGTGGACATGGCGGCGTGCGGGCCGATGGTGCTGGATGCGCTGATCAAGATCAAAAACGAGATCGATCCCACGCTGACCTTCCGCCGCTCCTGCCGCGAGGGCATCTGCGGCTCCTGCGCGATGAACATCGACGGGACCAACACGCTGGCCTGCATCTGCGCCACCGACAGCGTGAAGGACGGCGAGGTGGCGATCTATCCGCTGCCGCACATGCCGGTGGTCAAGGACCTGGTGCCGGATCTCACCCACTTCTACGCCCAGCACGCCAGCATCCGCCCGTGGCTGCGCACGCAGACCCCGGCGCCGCCGGACCGCGAGCGCCTGCAGAGCAAGGAAGACCGCGCCAAGCTCGATGGCCTGTATGAGTGCATCCTGTGCGCCTGCTGCAGCACGTCCTGCCCCAGCTACTGGTGGAACGGCGACCGCTACCTCGGCCCGGCGATCCTGCTGCAGGCCTACCGCTGGATCGTGGACAGCCGCGACGAAGACACCGGCGCCCGCCTCGACGAGCTAGAAGACCCGTTCAAGCTGTACCGCTGCCACACGATCATGAACTGCGCGCGGACCTGTCCGAAGGGACTGAACCCGGCCAAGGCGATCGCCGAGATCAAGAAGCTGATGCTGGCGCGCAAGAACTGAGGAAACACGTCCTCCCGCCGCGGCGGGAGGGGTCCCTGCATGGACAGCCTCGACGACGAGACCGAACTCAGGAAGCTGCGCTGGCGCTGCCGGCGCGGCATGCGCGAGCTCGACCAGCTGCTGGAACGCTGGCTGGATCGTGCATGGCGGCAAAGCCCGACCGCCGAGCGAGAGGTTTTCCTGCGGCTGCTGGACACCGAAGACGACAAACTCTGGCGCTGGTTCCTTGGCCATGAGGTGCCCGGCGATGTCGAAATCGCGACGCTCATCGAACGCATCCGCGCCCTGCCGGTGTGACTGGGTGCCCTCGCGCTGGCTGACCGCCGCGCTCATCGTCCTGGCGCTGCTGGCGCCGTGCTCGCTGCTTGCCTCCGACCTGCCGCCCATCGCGGCCCTGCCGCTGGCGCTGCTGGCCGGAGGCCGGGGCGTCCGCGAGGTGCATCTGCACAGGTCGCAGCCGCCACGGGCGCTGGTCATTCCGGCCGGTGCGGGCGAGGCCCGCTGCGATGAACTGCCCATGGCCTCGCTGCGCGTGCGCTGGCGCGGCCCGCTGGCGTTCCTGCGCTGGCGCGACCCGGACGGGCGCGCCCGGCGCCTGGTGTTCTGGCCGGATACCCTGCCAGCCGTTGCCCGGCGTGAACTGAAGCTGGCGCTGCAGCAACGCGAGGCTGCCGGCGGCGGCGCATCAATGGCAGGATAGGCGGTCACTGGAAAGGGCCTTCGATGTTCAAACCCGTCCCCGTCGCCATCGGCCTGCGCTACCTGCGCGCGAAACGCCGCAACGGCTTCATCTCGTTCATTTCGCTCGCTTCGATCCTCGGCATCGCGCTGGGCGTCACCGCGCTGATCACCACGCTGGCGGTGATGAGCGGATTCCAGAAGGAAATCCGCGACCGCATGCTGGGCATGGCCGCGCATGCCACCGTCAGCGGCTACGGCGAGCCGTTGCAGGACTGGCGTCGTGCGATCGAGGTCGCCACCGCCGATACGCGCGTGGTGGGCGCAGCGCCGTATATCGAGAAGGAGGCACTGATCTCGGGTGCCAACAACCAGCCGGCGATGCTGCGTGCGGTGGACCCGGCGCAGGAAGGCAAGGTATCGGAACTGCCCGGCAAGATGGTGCAGGGCAGGATCGCCGACCTGGCGCCCGGCAGCTTCAGCATCGTGCTGGGCAAGGAGCTGGCCATCTGGCTGGGGGTGGGCGTTGGCGACGACGTCATCGTCACCCTCGCCGAATTCCGCAGCACCCCGGTGGGCGGCGTGCAGACCATGAAGCGGTTCAGGGTCAGCGGCATCTTCGAGGCCGGCTACAACGAATTCGACAAGGGCCTGGCGGTGGTCAACCTGTCCGACCTGCAGCGCGTGCTGCGGATGGGCGATGGCGTGACCGGCGTGCGCCTGAAGCTGCATGACATGGATCGCGCCTTCGAGGTCGCCCGTGACCTGGCGCTCACGCTCAAGGGGCCGTACCGGGTCAGCGACTGGACCCAGGACAATGCCAACCTGTTCCGTGCGCTCAAGATGGAGAAGACGGTGATGGCGATCCTGCTGTCGCTGATCGTGGCGATGGGCGCGTTCAACCTGGTGTCCTCGCAGGTCATGCTGGTGACCGACAAGCAGGCCGACATCGCCATCCTGCGCACGCTGGGGCTGACCCCGGGGCAGGTGATGCGCACCTTCATGGTGCAGGGTGGGTTGATTGGTTTCATCGGCACCGTGGCCGGCGTGATCGGCGGCGTCACCCTGACCTTCAACCTCAACCGCATCCTGCAGGGCATCGAGCGGCTGTTCGGCGTGCAGCTGCTGCCCGAGGACGTGTACTACATCACCGGGCTGCCCACCGACATGCAGGCCGGCGACGTGCTTGCCATCGTTTGTGCAGCGCTGCTGATGGCCTTCCTGGCCACCCTGTATCCCGCCTGGCGCGCCTCGCGCACGGCTCCGGCGGAGGCGCTGCGCTATGAATGAGCCGATGCAGGACGTCATCCGCGCCGAAGGCCTGGGCAAGACCTACGCCGAGGGCAAGCTGCACACGCCGGTGTTCGACGGGCTGGACTTCGTCGTGCAGGCCGGCGAAACCGTGGCCATTCTCGGCGCGTCCGGTGCCGGCAAGAGCACCCTGCTGCACCTGCTGGGCGGGCTGGATGTCCCCAGCGCCGGCGAGGTGTACGTGGCCGGCCAGAAGATGAGCGCGCTGTCCGATGCCGCTCGCGGTCGCCTCCGCAATGCGTCGCTCGGCTTCGTCTACCAGTTCCACCACCTGCTGCCGGAGTTCACCGCGCTGGAGAACGTGATGATGCCGGTGCTGCTGGCCGGCGGATCCACCGCGGAGGCGCAGCGGCGAGCGCAGGCGCTGCTGGAATCGGTGGGCCTGGGGCATCGGCTGTCGCACAAGCCCGGCGAGTTGTCCGGCGGCGAACGCCAGCGCGCCGCGGTGGCGCGGGCACTGGTCAACAACCCGGCCTGCGTGCTGGGCGACGAACCCACCGGCAACCTTGACGAGAAGACTGCCGCGATCGTGTTCGAGCAGATGCTGGAGCTCAACCGCGCGCAGGCCACCAGCCTGGTGCTGGTGACCCACGACCGTCGCCTGGCGCGCCGGCTGGACCGGGTGCTGGAACTGCGCGAGGGTCGCCTGCACGCGCTGGCCAAGACCGACATCTGAGTCTGCCGTTGTTGTCCCGCTGGCGGGCCAAGACCCTGCATCGGGATGAATCGGCAGCTGCGTTCCGGGGCGTGATCGCAGTGCACGGCTTGCTGGCGTTGGCGTTGCTGACGACGTCCTGACGACCGTCGGTCGGCCGGAAACCCGACCCCGGCGCGCGGCCTGCGCCGACTGCCGGCCCGCGTCCCTTCGGCGACGCTGCCGGCATGGCGGCCATCCTTCGATTCCCGCGAATGCAACTGGCAGGAGCAGCTTTTCGCGACCCTGCCACGCCGGCGTTTCCGCTGTTCGGTCCTGCCTGCGCAGCCGCGCTGCTGGCCGGCGTCACCTCTTGTCTGCTGCTGCCGGCGTTGCCACCACGCTGGCTGCCGGGGCTGCTGCTGGTCGCCATGATCCCGCTGCTGCGTGCCGCCAGATGGCGGCCACTGGGCATGCTGCTGGCCGGTGCGGCACTCGCCGGCTGGCAGGCCGGCGCCGCGCTGGATGCACAGCTGCCGCGCACCCTGCAGGGCGCGGTGCTCACGGTCGAGGGTCGTATCGTCGAGCTGCCGGTGCATGAGCCCCGTCGGACCCGCTTCCGTTTCGTCGTCGATGACGTGGCGACCCAGCCCGCCGCCCTGCGTGGCCGCACCTTGCAACTGGCCTGGTACGGCGAGGAGTTGCAGCCGCGCCAGCGGCTGCAGGCGGGCAGCCGCTGGCAGTTCCCGCTGCGCCTGCGTGCGCCTCGTGGGCTGCGCAATCCGGGCGGCGGCGACGCGGAGAAATTCGCGCTGGCGGCGCGGCTGGCGGCGACCGGTTTCGTGCTGGAGCCGGGGCTGGCCGTCCGGCTGGCGGCGCCGTCCGGCATCGATGCCTGGCGCGAAGCGATGAGTGCGCGCATCGCCGTGGTGGTGCCCAGCGCTTCCTCGCGCTACGTGCGGGCGCTGGCGCTGGGCGATACTCGCGGGTTGGACGATTCCGACTGGGCGCGGCTGCGCGCCGCAGGCCTGACCCACCTGATCGCGATTTCCGGCTTCCACGTCGGGCTGGTGGCCGGGTTCTGCGCGCTGTGCGCGGCAGCGCTGTGGTGGTTGTGGCCGCCGCTGGCGCGCTGGATGCCGCGTCCGTTCGCGGCCGGTGCCGGCGCGCTGCTGGGCGCGTTCGGCTACGCGCTGCTGACCGGCATGGCGGTGCCGACCCTGCGCACCGCGGTGATGATCGCGGCGCTGGTGGCCGCGCGCTGGCTGCGGCGCCGCCTGCGGCTGGTCGATACGCTGGCGCTGGGCAGCTGCGTGTTGCTCCTGCTCGATCCGCTGGCGGTGCTGGGGGCTGGCTTCTGGCTGAGTTTCGCCGGCGTGGCATGGCTGCTGTGGTGCCTGCCGGACGCTGGCGGAAAAGGGCCGCGTGCGGTCGCAGGCGGCTTCCTCGCCGCGCAGGCGGTGGCCAGCCTCGGGCTGCTGCCGCTGACCGTGCTGCTGTTCGGGCAGGCCTCCTTCGCCGGGCCCATCGCGAATCTGGCCGCGGTGCCTTGGTGGAGCCTGGTGGTGGTGCCATTGGCGCTGCTGGGCGTGCTCGCCGAAACCCTGCATGCAGGCCTCGGACAGTGGAGCTTGCAGGCGGCGGCCTGGTGCTTCGACCTGTTGTGGCCACTGCTGGCGCGCATCGCCGACAGCCCGCTGGCGATGGCGTGGTTGCCGGCGCCGCGCTGGTACGCGCTGCCGCTGGCCCTGCTGTCCGCGTTCTGGCTCTTGCTCCCGCGCGGCCTGCCGGGGCGCGGGCTGGCGCTGCTGCTGTGGCTGCCGCTGCTGTATCCGCCGCGCGAGCTGCCGGCGCCGGGCGAGGTGGAGCTGACCGTGATCGACGTGGGGCAGGGGCTGTCGGTGCTGGTGCGCACCGCGAGTCACAGCCTGCTGTACGACATGGGGCCGGCGATCCCCGATGGTTTCGATGCCGGCGAGCGCGCGGTGATTCCGGCACTGCACGCATTGGGCGTGAGGCGTCTGGACCTGGCCATGGTCAGCCACGGCGACAATGACCACGCAGGAGGGCTGCCGGCGGTAAAGGCGGCGTTCCCGATGCCGCTGGTGCTGGCGCCCCACGGCAGCCCGGTGCCCGGCAATCGTGACTGCCGGGCAGGCCAGGCCTGGCAATGGGATGGGGTGCGCTTCCGCGTCCTGCATCCGGGCAGCGAGTTCCCGTACCTGGGCAATGAAGCCGCCTGCGTGCTGCGTATCGAGAGCGCCCATGGCAATGCGCTGCTGGCCGGCGACATCGGTCATTACGTCGAGCGCAAATTGCTGTCGGAAGCACGGACGCAGTTGCGCAGCGACGTGGTGCTGGTCCCGCACCACGGCAGCGACGGCTCATCCGATCCGGGCTTCGTGACCGCCACCGGGGCGAAGGTGGCGTTGGTCTCGTCCGGTGCCGACAACCGCTTCCGCCATCCGCGACCGTCGGTGGTGCGGCGCTGGTGCGAGGCCGGCGCGGAGGTGCTGGACAGTGCGCGATCCGGCGCGATCCGGGTCTGGCTGGGCCGCGATGGGGTGCGCCTGCGGGAGCAGCGCAGTTTCCATCCGCGGCCGTGGGACGCAGTGCGCAGGCGCGGGGAAACGGCTGGGCTATGCTACGCGCCGGAGTTTTCGCGGCCATGACGGCCGGAAGGATGATGCGTGCTGGAACTCGTCAAGGCCGGAGGCTGGCCGATGATCCCGCTGCTGCTGCTGACCGTGGCGGCGCTGGCGATCATCGTTGAACGATTCTGGAGCCTGCGCCGCGAGCGCGTGCTGCCGCCCGGCCTGGGCGACGAAGTGCGCGCCTGGGTGGCACGCGGCAAGCCGCTGGAGCCGGCCCACATCGAGTCCCTGCGCGCCACCGCGCCGCTGGGCGCGCTGCTGGCGGCCGAACTGGACGTGCGCCATCGCGGCCGCGAGGTGATCCGCGAGCGTGTGGAGGACGTCGGCCGCCACCTTGTCCACCGCATGGAGCGGTTCCTCAACGCGCTGGGCACCATCGCCGCCGCCGGCCCGCTGCTGGGCCTGTTCGGCACCGTGGTCGGCATGATCGAGATGTTCCTCGGCATCCTCGACCACGGTCTGGGGGATGCCGGCCAGCTTGCGGGCGGCATCGGCAAGGCGCTGATCTGCACCGCCACGGGCATGGTGGTGGCGATCCCCGCGCTGGCCTTCCACCGCTATTTCCGTGGCCGCATCGCCGGCTACATCGTCGACATGGAGCACGAGGCGATGCGCTTGCAGGACGTGCTGGACGAAGCGCCCGGCGTGGTCCCGGCACGGCAGGACTGAGGCCCCGATGCGGATCGCCGACCGTCGCGACGACGACATCCCCGAGATCAACCTGGTGCCGCTGATCGACGTGGTGCTGTGCCTGCTGATCTTCTTCGTCGTCACCACCACCTTCGACGCGCGTTCGGTGCTCAAGCTCGAGCTGCCGCGTGCCGACGGCCAGCCCGCCGACGCGCAGGCGCAGCCGCTGGGCATCCTGATCAATGCGGACGGGCGCTACTTCGTCGGTGATCGCGAGGTGCTGCGCACCGACGTGGAGTCGCTGAAGCAGGCGCTGCGCGAGGTCGCTGGCGACGACCGTCAGCGCGTGGTGCTGATTCGCGCCGATGCGCGCACGCCGTGGCAGGCGGTGGTGACCGCCTACGAGGCGCTGGCCCAGCTCGGCTTCCGCAAGATCGCCAATGCCACCACACCGCCGGTCGCGGGGGCTTCAGGCCAGGACAAGGGCGCATGAGCGATGCCGTCTCCCCCTGGGCGATCTACCGACGCCTGCGCGGCCTGGCCGCACCGTACCGCGGGGTGCTGCTGGTAGCGTTGTTCGGGCTGGCGCTGGAGGGCGTTGCCGCCGGCGCGTTCGGCCTGCTGACCAAACCCATGGTCGACGAGACGTTCGTCGCCCGCAACCAGGACTATGGGCTGCTGTTGCCGCTGGCCATCATCGGCATCTTCGTGGTGCGCGGCGTGGCCGGCTATGCCACCGACCTGTACATGGCCAAGGCCGCGCGTGGCATCGCCCGCGACATGCGGGTGAACGCGCTGGACAAGTACCTGCGGCTTCCGGGCCTGCGCTTCGACGCCGAGCCGGTGCCGTCGATGCTGGTGCGGCTGGGTTCGGACAGCGACCAGGTCGCGCAGGCGGTGGTGGATTCGGCCAAAGTCATGCTGCAGCAGTCGCTGCAGGTGGTGGCGATGCTGGCGGTCATGCTGTACGCCAGTTGGCGGGTGACGCTGGCGGTGCTGCTGCTGGGGCCGCTGATCGCATGGATGATGGACAAGGTGGGCAGGCGCTACCGCCGCATTGGCCACCGGGTACAGGAAACCTCGGCCGAAATGATGCTGGCCGCCGACCAGGCGCTGTCCAACCAGCAGGAGGTCAAGGTCTACGGTGCCCGCGCCGCCGAACTGGAGCGTTACACCGGGCTTGCCAACCACAACCTGGGCCTGAGCCTGAAGGTCGAGGCCACCCGCAGCATTTCCTCGGCGGTGGTGCAGCTCACCGGCGCGGTGGGCCTGGCCGTGCTGCTGTTCTTCGCCGGCCGCGAGGCGCTGGAAGGGCGGCTGACCGCCGGCGGTTTCGTGCAGCTGATGATCGCGATGCTGGCGATCATCCCCGCGCTGAAGCAGCTCACCAACGTGCAGGGCATGCTCCAGCGCGGCGTCGCTTCCGCCGAACGCCTGTTCTCGGTGCTGGATGCCGACGACGAGATCGACGCCGGCGAGCGTCCGCTGGCGCGCGCGCGCGGGCTGATCGAGTTCCGCGACGTCCGCCTGGCCTATCCGGACCAGCCGCGCCCGGCGCTCGACGGCATCAGCTTCTCCGCCCGGCCCGGCACGGTCACCGCCATCGTCGGCCGCTCCGGCAGTGGCAAGTCCACGCTGGTGAAACTGATTCCGCGCTTCTACGAACCCGATGGCGGGCAGATCCTGCTCGATGGACACCCGCTTGCCGACTATCCGCTGGCCGACCTGCGCCGGCAGCTGGCGATGGTGGGGCAGCAGGTGATGCTGTTCGACGGCACCGTCGCCGCCAACGTCGCCTACGGGGAGCTGCGCGGCGCGGCCGACCATGACGTGGCGCGGGCACTGCGCGACGCCAACGCGATGGAATTCGTGGAGCGCCTGCCCGATGGCATGCAGGCGCAGATCGGGGTCAAGGGCGGCAAGCTGTCCGGCGGCCAGCGCCAGCGCCTGGCGATCGCCCGGGCGATGCTGAAGGACGCGCCGATCCTCATCCTCGACGAGGCCACCGCTGCGCTCGACAACGCCTCCGAGCGGCTGGTGCAGGAGGCACTGGCGCAGCTGATCCCGGATCGCACCACGCTGGTCATCGCCCACCGCCTGTCCACCGTCGAGCATGCGGACCAGATCCTGGTGCTGGACGAGGGCCGGCTGGTGGAGCAGGGCACCCATGCGGAATTGCTGGCGCAGGGCGGCGTGTACGCGCAGCTGCATGCTGCGCAGTTCCGGGAGAACGGGGCTTGAGCCATCCGCGGTTGCCGCAGACGCCTGCGTGGTGGTTCGACGGCAGCACCCCGCCGCTGTGGGCGCGCGCGCTCGCGCCGCTGTATGCCGGCGCGGTGGCGCTGCGGCGGGCGGCCTATCGTCGCGGGCTGCTGCGTTCCCGGCGTGCCGGCGTGCCGGTGGTGGTGGTGGGAAACCTGGTTGCCGGTGGCAGCGGCAAGACGCCGCTGGTGCTGGCCGTGGTCGATCGCCTGCGCGGCGCTGGCTGGACTCCTGGCGTTGCCAGCCGTGGCCACGGGCGCAGGGATGCTTCGACGCCGCGCTGGGTCGAGGCGGGCATGGATGCATCGCTGTGCGGCGACGAACCGCTGCTGATCGCGCATGCCAGCGGCGCGCCGGTGCGGGTGGATCGGGACCGCGCTGCCGCCGCTTCCGCGCTGGCCGCAGCCGGCTGCGACATCGTCGTCTGCGACGACGGCTTGCAGCACTACCGCCTGGCGCGCGATGTCGAGATCGAAGTTCAGGACGCGCGCCGTCGCTATGGCAACGGCTTGTTGCTGCCGGCCGGCC
This sequence comes from Thermomonas sp. XSG, assembly GCF_014678725.1. Classification (NCBI taxonomy): domain Bacteria; kingdom Pseudomonadati; phylum Pseudomonadota; class Gammaproteobacteria; order Lysobacterales; family Lysobacteraceae; genus Thermomonas; species Thermomonas sp. XSG. The sequence continues at coordinate 2,910,223 of NZ_CP061497.1, forward strand.
CGCTGCGCGAACCGCTGGAGCGCGCCGCCGACTGCACCCTGCGCGTCCTCAACCTCGGCGTGGCCGGCAACGATGCCGATGCGTCCTGCGCGGACGAATGGCCGATGCGGCTTGGCGTCGGCGCCCTGCGACCCCTCGCGGGCGGTCGCAGCTTGCCGCTGGCGGCGTTCGCCGGCCAGCGCGTGCACGCGGTGGCCGGGATCGGCGAGCCGGAGCGGTTCTTCTCGATGCTTCGTGATGCCGGGATCGGGGTGGTGCCGCATGCCTTCCCCGATCACCACGCCTACGCGCCCGCGGACTTCGAGTTCGGCAGCCAGTTGCCCGTGCTGATGACCGAGAAGGACGCGGTGAAGTGCGCGGCATTCGCCCGGCCCGGCTGGCATGCGGTGCCGGTGGCCGCGCGGCTGCCGGAGCCGTTCTGGCAGGCGCTGCTCGGTCGCTTGCCGACGCGTGTCGCCGAGGCTCCCCGCTAGGATGGGGCGCAGTCGGCCCCTCACGGCGGGGTCCTCCATAATGTGCGCATGACCACCTCCGATTTCATCGTCGCCATCCCCGCCCGCTATGCCGCTTCCCGCCTGCCGGGCAAGCCGCTGCAACCGATCGGCGGCGAACCCATGGTGCTGCACGCCGCCCGTCGCGCGCTGGCCGCAGGTGCGCGCGAAGTGTGGGTGGCAACCGACGATGTGCGCATCGCCGATGCGTTGCAGGACAGCGGCGTGCGGATCGCGATGACCTCGCCCGCGCATGCGTCCGGCACCGACCGGTTGGCCGAATGCGCGCGCATCGCGGGCTGGCCCGACGACGCCATCGTGGTGAACCTGCAGGGGGATGAACCGTTCGCGCCTGCCGACGGCATCACCTGCGTAGCGCGCGCGGTAGCCGAAAGCGGTGCGGGCATTGCCACCCTGGCGACGCCGATCGACGAGGTCGAAACGCTGTTCGACCCCAATGCGGTGAAGGTGGTGCGCGCCGCTGGCGGCGACGCGCTGTACTTCAGCCGGGCGCCGGTGCCGTGGCCGCGCGACGCCTTCGCCCGCGACCGCAGCATGCTGCCGCCGGGAAAGTGGCTGCGCCACATCGGCATCTATGGCTACCGGGTGGCCGCGCTGCGCGCGTTCGCGGCACTGCCGCCGGGCCGGCTGGAGCGGGTCGAGGCGCTGGAGCAGCTGCGCGCGCTGGAAGCCGGTTGGCGCATCGCCGTCGCGCTGGCGCCTTCGCCGTTCCCGCCGGGCGTGGATACGCCGGAGGACCTGGCGCGGGCGAACCACATCTTCATGCAACAGAGGTCAGGGATCGATCATGGCTAGAGCCACCGGCATCCTCATGGTGTGCCTGGGCAACATCTGCCGCTCGCCCACCGCCGAGGGCGTACTGCGCCTGCGGCTGGAAGAAGCGGGGCTGTCGTCGCGCGCGCGCGTGGATTCCGCGGCCACCGGCAGTTCGCACATCGGCCACCCGCCGGACGAACGCGCCATTGCGTGCGCGGCGAAGCACGGCGTCGACATTACCGCGTTGCGCGCGCGCCGGCTGGCGCTGGAAGACTTCGACGAGTTCGACACCATCCTGTGCGCCGACCGCACCATCCTGCACGAGGCGCGCATGCGCAAGCCGCGCACCTCGCATGCGCAGGTGGAGCTGCTGCTGGAATGGAGCGGGGTGGGCAAGAAGGACGTGCCGGATCCGTACTACGGCAATGCACGCGATTTCGAGCAGGCGTTCAAGCTGGTCGATGCCGCCGCGCACGGCATCGTGGAGCGGGTGCGCCAAGGTCGGTTCTGAGCGGATGGGCAAGCGCGGAACGCCAGTACCGGAATTCGATGGCCGCGCATTCGCGGCCGCGCAGCCGCTGGCGCCGGGCGTCTACCGCATGTTCGACGCCGACGGCGGCCTGCTCTACGTCGGCAAGGCGCGCGCCCTGCGCAACCGCGTGGGCAGCTATTTCAACGCCACCCCGAAGCCGACCCGCATCATGGCGATGCTGGCGCAGTTGGCGCGCATCGAAACCACTGTCACCCGCAGCGAGGCCGACGCGCTGCTGCTGGAAAACCAGCTGATCAAGTCGTTGCAGCCGCGTTACAACGTGATGCTGCGCGACGACAAGAGCTATCCCTTCGTCCTGCTGACCAAGGAGCAGTGGCCGCGGCTGGCCTTCCATCGCGGCCCGCGCGCGATCCCGGGGCGCTACTTCGGCCCGTATCCCAGCGCCGCATCGGTGCGCGAGACGCTCAACCTGATGCACAAGCTGTTCCGCCTGCGCAGCTGCGAGGACAGCGTGTTCCGCAACCGCAGCCGGCCCTGCCTGCAATACCAGATCGGCCGCTGCAGCGCGCCCTGCGTGGGGCTGGTGGACGAGCGCGATTACGCGGATTCGGTGCGCCGTGCCACGCTGTTTCTGGAGGGACGCAGCCAGGAGCTGGGCGACGAGCTCGGCGCGTCGATGCAGGCCGCCAGCGACGCGCTGGAGTTCGAACAGGCCGCGCGCCTGCGCGACCTGATCGCCACCATCCGCAAGCTGCAGGCGCGCCAGTACGTGGATGGGCGCAGCGCCGACCTCGACGTGCTGGGCGTGGCCATGCAGGGCGCGGCGGCCTGCGTGCTGCTGCTGGCGTTCCGCGACGGCCGCAACCTCGGCACCCGCGCGTTCTTCCCGAAGACCAACGGTGAGGACAGCGCCGCCGAGGTGCTGGCTGCGTTCGTCTCGCAGTACTACGCCGAACAGCCGCCGCCGGCCGAGATCGTGCTGGACGGTGATATCCCGGAGCGCGAGCTGATCGAGCAGGCGCTCACCGAACACGCCGGGCGCCGGGTCGAGCTGCGGACCAGTGTGCGCGGCGAGCGTGCCGCGCATCTTGAGCTGGTGCGCCGCAATGCCCAGCTGACCCTGGCCACAGAGCTGGCCAGCAGCAGTGCGCAACAGGCGCGCGCCCAGGCGTTGCAGGAGCTGCTGGGACTGCCCGCATTGCCGGCGCGGATCGAGTGCTTCGACATCAGCCACACCATGGGCGAGGCGACCGTGGCCTCCTGCGTGGTGTTCGACGCGCAGGGGCCGGTGCGCAAGCAGTACCGCCGCTACAACATCACCGGCATCGAGCCCGGCGACGACTACGCGGCGATGCACCAGGCCCTGCAGCGCCGTTTCCGCCCCGCGGCGGAAGGCGAGCCCGACGCGGTGCTGCCCGATGTGCTGCTGATCGACGGCGGCGCGGGGCAGGTGGCGCAGGCGCGCGACGTGCTGACCGATGCCGGCATCACCGGGATCGCCCTCGTCGGCGTGGCCAAAGGTCCGGAACGCAAGCCCGGCGCGGAGACCCTGCTGCTGCCGGACGGGCGCGAAGTCCAGCCAGGTGCGGCGTCGCCGGCGCTGCAGCTGGTGCAGCAGGTGCGCGACGAGGCCCACCGCTTCGCCATTACCGGCCATCGCGGCAAGCGCCAGAAGGCACGCAGTACCAGCCGGCTCGAGGACATCGCCGGCATCGGTCCGCGTCGGCGCGCGGCGCTGCTGAAGCACTTCGGTGGCTTGCAGGGGCTCAGGGCCGCGCCGGTGGACGAGCTTGCCAAGGTGGAGGGCATCAACCGCGCCTTGGCCCAGCGCCTGTGGGACAGCCTGCACGGGCTTGCCACCGATGCCGCCACCGGCGGGGACGGCAAGTAGAATGCGCGCATGACCCTGACCATTCCGACCTGGCTGACGCTGGCGCGCATCGCCCTGATCCCGGTGCTGGTGGTGATGTACTACCTCGAGTACCGCTGGTCCAACGTCGCGGCGACTGCGATTTTCGTGGCGGCGGCGGCAACGGACTGGCTGGACGGCTGGATCGCACGCCGCTACCGCCAGTTCTCGAAGTTCGGCGCTTTCCTCGATCCGGTGGCGGACAAGCTGATGGTCTCCACCGCACTGGTCATCACCGTGCAGCACCACCACACGATCTGGATGGCGCTGTGGGCCAGCGTCATCATCGGCCGCGAGATCGCGGTATCGGCGTTGCGCGAGTGGATGGCCGAGCTGGGCCAGCGCGCCAAGGTGGCGGTGGCCATGGTCGGCAAGATCAAGACAACCGTGCAGATGATCGCGCTGGGCTTCCTGCTGTACCGCGAACCGCTGCTCGGCATCCCGGTCTTCGTGGTTGGCGAATGGCTGCTGGCGGCGGCCGCCATCCTGACCCTGTGGTCGGGATTCGAATACGTGCGCGCGGCCTGGCCGGCACTGCGCGCGGATGACGAAAAAAGTTTGTGAGAAGGTGTTGACGCACTGAAAAAAGCCCGTAGAATGGCGGGCTCAACGCGGGAATAGCTCAGTTGGTAGAGCACGACCTTGCCAAGGTCGGGGTCGCGAGTTCGAGTCTCGTTTCCCGCTCCATTTTCACGAAGCCCCGTCCGCGGGGCTTCGTTTTTTCCGGGACATGTCCCGGAGTGCTTCCGGAAATTTCCGGCATCGCAAGTGGTCACGCGATGTGGAAGAATCCAAAGCGCGAAACGTCATCCGGCCGGGTGGCAGAGTGGTTATGCAGCGGACTGCAAATCCGCGTACGCCGGTTCAATTCCGACCTCGGCCTCCAATCCTGAAAGCGCCCTCCGGGGCGCTTTTTTTTGCGCGCCCGATACTGCTTCCGGGCGAATGCCGGCAAACGAAAGCCCCGCTTGCGCGGGGCTTCGAGCTGTTGCGTCGCGGTGGGGAGGCTGGCGCGGCCCTTGCCGCGGCGAGGACCGGCATCAGGCGCTGACGCGCCCTTTTCGCGCCGCTCAATAGGTCCTGCACTGCTTGAAACGCACTGGCTTGCGGCTGCCGGCGGGCGGCTGCAGCTGCACGCGTGAAGCCGCCAGCTCGGGGTAGCGCTCCAGCAACGGACACAGGTCGGTGGTGGGATCGGCATCTTCGGCGGACAGGTACACCAGCAGGGTGGACTGGGTCGACCACAGGGCGCGATCGACGCCGAAAAGCGTGGTGATGGCGTTGGCCGCCTCGCGCCTGCGCGCTTCCAGCGCGGCCGGGTCGGTGGGCACCACGCTGACCGGTGCAGCCTGTGGTGCGGCCTGGGCAACGGTTGCGACGGCCTGCGCGGGTGCGGGCTGCGGCGCGGCCTCTTCCGGCGCGGTTTGCAGGCCCTGCGCGAGCATCCAGGCCAGGCCGCCGATCACTGCGGCGCCGCCCCAGGCCAGGCCGAGCATCTTCGGCGCGGCGGCATTCGACGCTGGCGCCTCGGCCGGCACGGCTTCGGTGGTGACATAGGGCCGGACTTCCGGCCACAGGCTCTGGCCGTCGATCAACTCGATGTTCTGCTGGCGGGCGATGCGGGCGGCTTCCTCGTCGAAGCGCCCCGGCGTGACCACGATGACCTCGCCGGTGCCGCGCAGGGTGGCCGACTTGGCCAGCCCCAGCAGCGCCTGTGCGCCGACCACCGCGGCGCTGCCGTACTTGCATGACAGCAGGGTGCGGACGCCATCGCGCTCCAGCACGATGTCGCTGCCGTCAGTGGGGATGCCGTCGGCGGGCAGGCCTTCCTCGTTGGCCACCCGGTAGCCGCGGGCGTGCATCACCTGCAGGACCAGCTTGGCGAAGTCGCGCCAGCGGAGCTTGCTCAGCTGGTCGGCGCTGCGTTCCGTGGGTGCGGGTACAGGGCGCGCGGCGCGATTGCGGCGCAACCAGGTGGTGAGTCCGAGACCGGACAGGACGAAGGCGATCAGGGCGATCAGGATGGGCATCATGCGCTCAAACGGGGGAGGACGCGGGGGGCGTCACTATACCCACTGGAACGTGGAACGCAGGTGCGGACAGGACAGACGCCCCGCCGATCCTTGGCGACTGGGCGTGCTGACAGGACGGCGCTGGCGGAGACGGGGCCTGCAACGGGCAGACCATCGCCGGGTCAGGCGTTGGATTCGGCGCTGGTGGCGCTCGACTGTGCCGCCGGCTTGCGGGCCCTGACGGCCTTGGTGGCCGCCTTGGCAGCGGTTCTGCTGGCCTTCTTCGCAGCCGGGCCGGCGGGCTTGCCTGCAACCTTGACCGGCTTGCGGGGCGCCGGCTTCGCCTTGGCGACCGGCCGTGCGGTCTTGCGCGCCGGCACGCTCCCGCCGGACTTGCGCAGTGCTTCGGTCAAACGCTCCACGCGCTCGGTCAGGGCGTGCAGGTCTTCGCGGCCGGGCACGCCCAGCTTGACAAGGGCGCGCTGCACGCGCTCCTCGAACACCTTCTCCAGCTTGTCCCAGGTATCAGCGGCGCGTTCGCGGGCTTGGCCGACGTGGCCTTCCACCGCATCGCGGACCACATTGGCGCGCTGTCCGGCGAACTTGCGCGCGGTCTGCTCCAGCGACAGGCCGTCACGCACAAGGGTTTCGAACAGCTTGCTGCCCTCGGACTGCGCGCGGTTGAACGCCCCCATCCCGGCCAGCCAGATCTGCTGCGCCGATTCGGTAATCGACTTCGGGCTCAGGCCAGCCTGGACCTTGCCGGCGCCGGACTTGCGCGTGGTGGTGCGAGCGGTCTTGCCGGAGGACTTCTTGAGCTTGGCCATGGCGTTTTCCCCGCGTCGTTGCGACGCATGCGTGGACTGGATTGCAGCGCAGGATCGGCCCGCCGTCTAGAGCATTCACACCATGCCGCGGCGCTGCAGACCGCGTTCGATGTCGTCCAGCGCACGGGCCAGCTGCGCGGTGGCGTCGGTGACTCGCGGTGCCGCTGGCAGGTGGGCCAGGATCGAGCGCGGGCGGTCGGCGATGACTTCTTCGCGCAGGCGGATGCCGTGGCGGGCCAGCACCGGTTCCAGCTGGCCGCGGCGCTCGCGCAGGTCGGTAAGGGTGTTGCGATAGGCCAGCTGCGAGATCCGCCGCCGCGCCGAGAAGCTGAAGATATTGGTGTAGAACAGTTCGCGGTCAACGGCGTTGGGCTCGAACACCAGCTGGTCGATCCCCGGGTACTGCTGCGGATAGCGCGCCAATCCCACCTGCATGCGCGACTGCAGCATGGTGCGCAGGGTTTGCGACAGCACGCCGGGCAGCCCGGCCTGGATGATGCGGCGGTCGCTGAACCGGTGCGCCTGGGCGTCTTCGCTGGCGTCCTTGCCGGGGTTGAACGGCACCAGCGGGTTGAGGCCCAGCATCAGGTCGATGCCCCGGTCCAGCACCACCGAAGCGTGCATGGTGCGGCGCAGGGCACCATCGACGAAATGCCTGGTGCGGCCGGCACGGTCGGTCATTTCCACTGGCGGGTACAGGCCGGGCAGGGCCGCGCTGGCCTGCACCGCGCGCGAAATCGGCACGTCGTCCCAACCTTTGTCGCCGAAGCGCACCGCCTCGCCGCTGTCCAGGTCCACGCCGATCACGTACAGCGCACGGTCGAGCTTGCGGAAGTCATTGCTGCGGCCGTGCCGGGAGAACACGTCGCGCAGGAAGCGCTCGACCTCGGCGTTGTCGAACAACCCGGTGGGCACCAAGCTGCCGACGCGGTTGAGCAGGTCCGACCAGCGCGAATCGGTGCGGCCCGACCAGACGTCGCGCAGCAGCCGCGCGGCCAGCCGCGGGGTGGCCGCGGCGCGCTTGAGGTATTCGCCGAGTGCGGGACGCAGGAAGGTTTCCGGGCGGAAGTGCACGTCCTCGCTGTCGCCGCTGATGAAGATCCGGCACAGCTCGGCGGTGTCCATCCGGTTGGCGAGGCCGGCGGCGAAGAACGCACCGGAGCTGACCCCCACGTAGCAATCCAGCCGGGTCAGGTCGAGGCCATCGCAGGCCTCGTCCAGCGCGCGCAGCGCGCCCAGCTCGTACATCGCGCCCACCGGTCCGCCGCCGGCGATCGCCAGCCCGATCCGCGGCGGACCGCGGTCCGGGCGGGGAGCTTGGGCGGAGTGCAATGACAGCATTCGGGCGGCTCTTGCGGGACCGCCCGAGTGTAGCGGAGCGTCCTGGAGTATTGCGTCGGGAACCGGCGCGCGCCGACACTGCGCGCATGCAACCACGCCCCGACCTGCACAGCCGGCTGGCGCGCCGCCTCGCGCTGCACCAGCGCCTGTTCGATCCGGCGGTCGAGCCCCGTAATACGCTGGCCTGGCTGAAACCGCTGCAGGCGTGGCAGGCGCAGCGGCTGGAGCGCAGCTTCGACGTCTTCCTGCGCGACCCGGCGCGGCGCCCGGCGGCGCGGTTCTTCCTGACCGACGTCTACGGCGACCACGACTTCAGCCGGCGCGACGCCGACATCGCGCGGGTGATCCCGATGATGCAGCGGCTGCTGCCGGCGGCGCTGCTGGAAACGGTGGCCGACGGCATTGCCTTGGCGGCGCTCAGCCACGCGCTGGACCTGCGCATGGCGGAGGCGCTGCAGGCGCTGTCGCCGCGCCGGCGTGCGCTGGACGTGGCGCTGTATGCGCGGGCCTACCGGCAGGTAGGCCTGCCCCGGCTGCGCCAGCGGCAGATCGAGCTGATCGACGAGGTGGGGCAGGGGCTGGCCGAGGCGCTGCGGTTGCCCGGCGTGCATTCGCTGCTGCGGCTGTCGCGACTGCCGGCGCGGGCGGCGGGGTTGGGCGCGCTGCAGTCCTTCCTCGAGCGCGGCTGTGCGGCCTTTGCCGGGCTGGGCGATGTCGCGGAGTTCCTGGGCGATATCCGGCGCAGCGAAACTTTGGCGATGCAGCGGCTGTTCGCCGCCGAGCCCGATCCGTTCGGCGAGCGCGTCGGCTGAGCCTGCGCCTTCCCCGGGGAAGGGTCAGCGGGCGCCGAATACCAGCAGCGCGGTCAGCGCGGCAGCCAGCAGCAGCGCGGCCAGCAGCAACCAGGGGACACCCTGCGTCCAGCGCCGGCGCGGCGGTGCCGGCGGGGCGTCGGCCTCGCTGGGCGCGGCCGTGGTCGCGGTGCCGGGCGCGGGCGGCGGCGGGCCTTCCAGCACGAACCGGTGCTGTACCCCGAACACGATCTGGTCGCCGCTGTGCAGGATCGCCTGGCGCACCGGGCGGCCGTTGACCAGCACCTCAGCGGCGGCGTGGCGCAGCAGCGTCAGGCCGTTGCCGGCTTCCAGCAGCGCATGCTCGGCGGCGATGCCGGCGCCCTCGATGCGCAGGTCCGCAGCCGCAGCGCTTCCGACCCGGCGCGGGCGGTCCAGGCTGATGCAGCGGCCGTGGTAGGGGCCGCCGACACCGCGCAGCACCATCCGCAGGTTGCCGGCCGGATCGCGCACCGGCGGCGTGGATGGCGGCAGGACGCGGTCGTCGTTGGCCGCGTACAGCAGCAGTTCGCTGCCGTCGGCGTGGATGCTGTCGCCGGCGCGCAGCATCGCCACCTGTTGCACCGGGCGGCCGTTGACGTGGACGCCGCGCATGCCTTCGTTCACGGTCATCCAGATGCCGCGGCGATCGTTGCAGAGCTGCAGCAGCACCTGCGCATCGGCCTCCACCGGACCAAGACCCGCGGGGGTGCGGCCAAGCGCATGCACGCCCGGTTCCAGGGCCAGGTCGGGCTGGCGGCCATCGCAGAAGCGCAGGTGCAGGTCGTTCATCGCCGCGGAATCTAGCACGCGTGGTGCGTCCCCCGGCTGTTCGCGCGCCGCCGCACGCGGCAGAATGCGGCAACACCCCGCCATCGCCATCGCCATGTCCCGCATCGATATCCGCCACGCCCATGCCCTGCCCAAGCCGCAAGCCCGCAAGGCGGTAGAGGAAGTTGCGCGCAAGCTGCAGGAACGGTTCCAGGTCGACTGCGCCTGGAACGGCGACATGCTGAATTTCTCGCGCTCCGGTATCGATGGCCACATTGCGCTGGAGGAGGGCGGGCTGCACGTGTTCGCCAAGCTCGGCTTCCTGGCCGCGATGTTCAAGGACCCGATCGAAGCGGAAATCAAGCGGGTGCTGCAGGAACGTTTCTGATCCGCGCCAGCGTTCGTACGTGATGCGGAAGCATCATGGATGGTTTCTGCAGCAACGGCAGTCGCAAACTTGTTGCGGTGCGGCATACTCGGGTTCCACTCCCGGACCGGACCGCCCCGATGTCACGCGCCTACAACTTCAGCCCCGGCCCCGCGATGCTGCCGGAACCCGTGTTGCGCCAGGCGCAGGCCACGATGCTGGAGTTCGGCGACTGCGGCGCGTCGATCCTCGAGATCAGCCACCGCGGCCCGGAGTTCATCAAGGTGGCGCAACAGGCCGAGGCCGACCTGCGCACCCTGCTGGCGATCCCCGACGACTACGCGGTGATCTTCACCGCCGGCGGCGCGACCACGGTGCAGGCGCTGCTGCCGCTGAACTTCGCCGCGCCCGGCCAGCCTTGCGACTACGTGGTCAGCGGCCACTGGGGCAAGACCGCGCTCAAGCAGGCGGCGCACTGCGTGAACGCCCGCACCGCCGCCAGCAGCGAAGCCGGCGGATTCCGCGACGTGCCGGCGCGCGCCGACTGGCAGCTTTCGCCCGACGCGGCCTACGTCCACGTCACCGCCAACGAGACCATCCACGGGGTGGAGTGGCGCGACATTCCGGCTGCCGGCAACGCGCCGCTGATCGCCGACTTCAGCTCCTCCATCGCTTCGGAACCGCTGGACGTGTCGAAGTTCGGCGCTATCTACGCCGGCGCGCAGAAAAACCTGGGTCCGGTTGGCATCAGCGTGCTGATCGTGCGCCGCGACCTGCTGGAGCGCAGCGGCCAGCCGCGCGCGCCGATCTTCGACTACGCCGCGCAGGCGAAAGCCGATTCGATGCTCAACACCCCGCCGAGCTGGAACTGGTACGTGCTGGGCCTGACCGTGAAGTGGATGCTGGACGAAGGTGGCGTGGCCGAGTTCGCCCGTCGCAGCGCGCGCAAGGCGGCGGCGCTGTATGCCGCCATCGACGGCTCCGGCGGCTATTACCGCAACGAGGTGGCGCCGGGCGCGCGTTCGCGCATGAACGTGCCGTTCTTCCTGCACGATCCGGCGCTGGACAAGGTCTTCCTCGACGAAGCCAAGCAGGCGGGATTGGTAGCGCTGAAGGGCCACCGCGTGCTCGGGGGCATGCGCGCATCGCTCTACAACGCCATGCCGGAAGCCGGCGTGCAGGCACTGGTCGATTTCATGCGGGAGTTCCAGCAGGCCCATGGCTAAGAAAACCCCGACCACGACGAAAGCCACCTCGAAGAGGGGTGCGCAGAAGCCCGCGGAAAAGCCCCCGGAAAGGACCGCGAAGAAGGCTGTTGCCGAGCCCAAGCTCGACCTGGCCCAGGTACGCGCGCAGATCGACGGCATCGACCTGCAGATCCAGCAGCTGATCGCCGAGCGTGCCAACTGGGCGCACCAGGTCGGCAGGGCCAAGGGCAAGCTGGCGGCCGCGGTGGATTACTACCGTCCCGAGCGCGAGGCGCAGGTGCTGCGGCGGGTGGTAGATCGCAATGACGGCCCGCTGGCCGACGACGTGCTGGTACGGCTGTTCCGCGAGGTGATGTCTGCCTGCCTGGCCCAGCAGGAGCCTTTGAAGATCGGCTACCTCGGCCCGGAGGGCACCTTCAGCCAGCAAGCGGTCTACAAGCACTTCGGCCATTCCGCGCACGGCCTGCCGCTGGGCAGCATCGAGGAGGTGTTCCAGGAGGTCGCCAATGGCAGCGCCGACTTCGGCGTGGTGCCGGTGGAAAACTCCGGGCAGGGCACCATCCAGGTGACCCTGGACCTGTTCCTGACCTCGCCGCTGCGCATCTGCGGCGAGGTGGAGCTGCGCGTGCACCAGTACCTGCTGTCGCGCAGCGGGCGGCTGGAGGACGTGGAACGCATCTTCGGCCACCCGCAGGCGTTGGCGCAGGCCGGCGGCTGGTTGCGCACCAACCTGCCGGGGGTCGAGAAGATCCCCACCTCCAGCAATGCCGAGGGCGCGCGGCGTGCGCGCAACGCCGACGATTCGGCAGCCATCGCCGGCGAGTCCGCGGCGGTGGTGTACGGCCTGCGCAAGATCGCCGGCCCGATCGAGGACCGCAGCGACAACACCACCCGCTTCCTCGTGATCGGCCGGCAGGCGTTCCCGCCGTCGGGAAATGACCGCACCTCGCTGCTGGTGTTCATCCGCGACCGCCCCGGTGCGCTGTACGGCGTGCTGGAGCCGCTGGCCCGCCGCGGCATCAGCATGAACCGGATCGAATCGCGGCCCGAGCACGGCCACAAGTGGCAGTACGCGTTCTTCATCGACGTGGCCGGCCACTGCGAGGAGTCGCCGCTGAAGGACGCGCTGGCGGAAATCAACGCCGCCGGCGACGAAGTGCGCGTACTGGGTTCCTATCCGGTGGCCATCCTCTGAGATGATCGACTTCGCTTCGCTCGCCAACGCCGGCATCCGCGCGCTGCGCGCCTACGATCCCGGCCATGACCTCGTCGCGCTGCGCCGCGCCGCGCCGCGGCCGTTGCTGGAGCTGGGCTCCAACGAGAACCCCCACGGCGCCAGTCCGCTGGCGGTCCGCGCTGCCATCGCCGCGCTGGACGGCGCGCACGTGTATCCCGATCCGCTGGGCGGCGACCTGAAACGCGCGTTGGCCGACATGCACGGCGTCGGCACCGAGGGCATCCTGCTGGGCAATGGCTCGCACGAACTGCTGATGCAGTTCGCGCAGGTGTTCGCCGGGCCGGGCGACGAGGTGGTGGCTTCGCAATATGGGTTTGCCGTGTATGCGCTGGCCGCGCAGGCCGCGGGCGCCACGCTGCGGCTGGCGCCGGCGTTGCCGCGCGACCACACGATGCCGCGCGGCCATGATCTCGAAGCGCTGTGCGCGGCGATCACGCCGCGCACCCGGCTGGTGTACCTCGCCAACCCCAACAATCCCACCGGCACCTGGTATTCCGCTGCGGACTTCGAGGCCTTTCTCGTGGACGTGCCGGCGCAGGTGCTGGTGGTCGTGGACGAGGCGTATGCGGAATTCGTCGATGCGCCGGATTGCGCCAGCGCGCTGCCGCTGCTGGCGAAGCATCCGAACCTGGTCGTCACCCGCACCTTCAGCAAGGCGCATGCGCTGGCGGGGCTGCGGGTGGGCTACGCGCTGGCGCACCCGGACTGCATCGCGGTGATGGAGCGGGTGCGCGAGAGCTTCAATGTCAACGCGCCGGGGCTGGCAGCGGCGCAGGCGTCGCTGGCCGACGCCGCCCATCTTGCCGCCTCGCTGGAGGCCAACCGCGAACAGCGGCAGGCGCTGGCCGGCGCGCTGCGCGCGCGCGGGCTGGCGGTGTCGCCCTCGCAGACCAACTTCCTGCTGGTCGAATTCGGCGATGGCACCGCGTGCGTGGAGGCGGCACTGCTGGCGCGCGGGGTGATCCTGCGGCCGATGGGCGGCTACGGGCTGGGCGACTGCCTGCGCATCACCGTGGGCACGGAGAGCGACAACGCGCGGCTGCTGGCCGCGCTGGACGAGGTGCTGGCGTGAGTGCGGCGAAGGATTGGGTGGCGCGGACGGGCGCGCCGCTGCGTGGGACGCTGGCGATTCCCGGCGACAAGTCGATCAGCCACCGGGCGGTGATGTTCGCCGCGCTAGCCGACGGCGTTTCCACGATTGATGGCTTTCTGGAAGGCGAGGACACCCGCGCCACTGCGGCGATCTTCGCGCGCATGGGCGTGCGCATCGAGACGCCATCGCCGTCGCGACGGATCGTGCACGGCGTCGGCATCGACGGCCTGCGGGCGCCGGACGGCCCGCTGGACTGCGGCAACGCCGGCACCGGCATGCGCCTGCTGGCGGGCCTGCTGGCGGCGCAGCGGTTCGATTCGGTGCTGGTCGGCGATGCTTCGCTGTCGAAGCGCCCGATGCGGCGCGTGACCGTGCCGCTGGCGGAGATGGGCGCGCGCATCGATACCGGAGAGGGCGGCACGCCGCCGCTGCGCATCCACGGTGGCCAGCCACTGGTCGGCACCGACCACGCGCTGGAAGTGGCCAGTGCGCAGGTGAAGTCGGCGCTGCTGCTGGCCGGGCTGTACGCCGCTGGCGAGACCGTGGTGCGCGAGCCGCACCCCACCCGCGACTACACCGAGCGGATGCTCTCCGCTTTCGGCGTGGACATCACGTTCTCGCCCGGCTTCGCCCGCCTGCGCGGCGGCCAGCGCCTGCAGGCCACTGACGTGGCGGTGCCGGCGGACTTCTCCTCGGCGGCGTTCTTCCTGGTCGCCGCCAGCATCGTGCCGGGCTCCGAATTGCGCCTGCGGCAGGTGGGGTTGAACCCGCGCCGGACCGGGCTTCTGCAGGTGCTGCGGATGATGGGCGCGGACATCTGCGAAGAACATGCCGCCATACACGGTGGCGAACCGGTGGCCGACCTGGTGGTGCGGCATGCGCCGCTGCGCGGCATCGAGGTGCCCGAGGCGCTGGTGCCGGACATGATCGACGAGTTCCCGGCGCTGTTCATCGCCGCGGCCTGCGCCGAGGGCCCCACCGTGGTGCGCGGTGCGGGGGAGCTGCGGGTCAAGGAATCCGACCGGCTCGCGGTGATGGCGGCCGGCCTGCGCACGCTGGGCCGGCGCGTGGATGAAACCGCGGATGGCGCCACCCTCCATCCGGGCCCGCTGGGCGGCGGCACGATCGAAAGCCACGATGACCACCGCATCGCCATGGCCTTCGCGGTGGCTGGGCAGATGGCCGCCGGCGAAGTGCGGATCCACGATGTTGCGACCGTGGCGACGTCTTTCCCCGGCTTCGACGCGCTGGCGCGCGAGGCGGGCTTCGGGCTGGAGGATGGCGCAGGCGGGCAGGGCCGGTAAAAAAAACGGCGTCCCGGCAGCCGCTATGGCGACGGGGACGCCTCGGGGGAGGGTGCGGGCGCGGCCGCTCGAACGCGGCGCGCGCCCGTCAGGGTTCAGTTGCTGGTGATCGCGATGCCCTTGCCCTTGGCATCCTTGCCGCAGTTGTCGATGTCTTCCTGGGTCATCGTCGCGTAGGGCTTGAACGCGGGCAGGCTAGCGGCCAGCGACTGCTGGCTCGCCAGCAGCGGCGGCAGCTGGGCGCACAGCTTCAGCGCCTCGGCTTCGATCTTCTTGCCTTCCGCCTCCATCCGAGCCTCGAACTCCTTCTCGGCCTGATCGCCGCCGAAGATCACCCCGAACACGCCGCCCAGCGCCTTGCCGGCCAGATCCGCGCCCTGCGAACCGATCGCCATGCCGGCATCGGCGATGCCCAGCACCTGGTTGCGGTAGGTGAGTAATTGCTGGCGCTGCGTGGCGTTGGTTTCGATCGTCTTGCCCTCGACCAGCAGCTCGCCTTGCGGGCTGATTTCGGCCTTCGGCAGCTGGCTGTCGGCGTTGCCGAAGCGCTTGCCATTGATGTTGATGTTGATGTCGCCGTTGATGCTCAGGTTGCCTGCGTGCAATTCCTTGCGCGCCTCGGCAAGCGCTTGGTCGACCTGGCGGCCGATGAAACCCTTGCCGGCATTGCCGGACGCCGCAGGCGGTGCAGGCGGCGACGGTGGTGCGGGTGGGGCGGGGGGCTGGCTGCACGCCAGCAGCGGCAGGCTGGCGACAACCACGGAGGCCAGCAGGGAAACATGCTTCATGGGGTGCTCCGGGTCAGAGGCTGGCGAATTCGCGGCGGACGCTGTTCTCGCAGTCGGCCACGTCCTCGCGTTCCAGGGTGGCGTAAGGGCGGAACTGCGGCAGGCTGGTGGCAAGCCGCTGCTGCGAGTCCATCACCCGCGGCAGCATCCGGCAGATGCCACGCACGCCGGGCTCCACCTGTTCGCGCACGGTGCGCTCGATGCGCCGCTCCAGGCTCCCGCTCATGGCGCTGAACATCAGGCTCACCCAGGACCGGTCGACCGCGTCCAGCGCCGCTTCCGCGCTGGTCTGGCCGATGTCGATGCCGGCCTTGGCGATTTCCACCACCAGACCGCGGTACGCCAGCAGCTGGCGGCGCTGGCTGGCGTCGATCACCTGCCGCTTGCCGTCGATCAGCAGGTCTCCCTGCGGGGTGATGGCTGCCGCCACCCGGTCCGCATCGTGTTGCCTGGTCTTGCGCTGCTTGCCGAACTGCAGGCTGTCCTGCAGCTGCAGGTCGCCGGTGTCCAGGTCCTGCTTGGCCTTGGCCAGTTCGGCCCGGACTTCCTTGCGGGCGTCGCCCAGTTCGCGGCGGATCTCGGCGGTGATGCCGGTGTCCGCGCTGCGGGGCGGCTGGGCCTGCGCTGCCAGCGGCAGCAGCAGGGCCAGGGCGGCGATGGGAAGGATGCGCTTGGTATGCATGGTCTCGTTCCTTGCGGAAGGGAGGGTCAGTTGTCGTCGCGCCAGCGGCGCAGGCGGACGGCGGCGGCGATCATGGCGATGCCCGCGCCGGCGCCGATCCACAGCTGCGGCGTGGCTAGTGCCGAATACAGCGCCTTGAGCAGCACGAGGTGGTTGCCGAGTTCCTTGACCTGCAGGCCGCCCATGTCCATCACGGTGAACCAGGTGCCCGGGAACACGCCGCCCAGCAGGTGCGCCACCACGTTCTTCCAGAACCAGCTGCTGTCCAGGTTGAACACGTTCATCAGGTCGAACCAGCTGATGAACACGCCGGCGAACACCGGGATCATGATCGCCCACAGGAACGGCTTGCTCTTCGACCAGGCCGAGCACAGCAGCAGCCAGCCGGCGCTGGGCAGGGCCCACAGCGCGTATACCGGGATCGCCGCCAGCGCCACGCCGGCGTTGGCCAGCAGGTTGTCGGGGCTCCACAGCAGCACGAACGGGTTGCCGTGGTGCAGCAGCACGAACACGCTCAGGACCAGCAGGAAGGCGACCATGCAGGCAATGCCCACCGCGATCGCCAGCGTCGGCGCCACCACCAGCGCGCTCAGCGCCTTCGACAGCACGGTGTCGCGGTCGGACACCGGCAGCGACTTCCAGAACAGCACGCTGCGGTCCTTGCGTTCGTCGTACAGGCTGCCCAGGCAGTAGAAGAACACCACGAAGCCCAGCACCAGCAGGGGCCAGAACATCGCCGAGGCGGTGCTGAGGCTGATGCCGTCGGCGAGTTTCTGCACGTCGTCCGGCGACATCTGCTCGGTGATCAGGTTCAGGTCCAGGCCGTTGATCATCACCTGGCCGTTGACCTTCAGCCCGGAGACGGCCTCCCGGCGCATCGCCACTTCACCGAAAATCAGCGCCATCAGGGTCAGCAGCAGTGAAATGCCGCCCGCCCAGATCGGGGCCCAGAAGAAGCCGCCCTTGTGCTCCCAGAATTCGCGGCGCAGCAGCAGCTTCAGCTTGTGGGTGGGGTGCGGCGGGGTGCGGGGCACGCTGGATTTGGCGACATCCATGCCCGCGGCGTCGATGGCGGCGTTCATGCGTAGGTTCCTTTCATGGTGGCGACGAACAGGTCGGCCAGGCCGGGGGTGCGGGTCTCGCCCAGTTCGCCGAGTCGGGCGCGGTCGGCGCCGTCGAACAGCATCACGGTCTTGCCGAACGGCAGCGCGCGTTCATCGATGGGCTTGAGGGCGCGCGCGGCGTCCTGCTTGCCGGCATCCACCAGCACCTCGGTGTAGCGCT
Source organism: Thermomonas sp. XSG (assembly GCF_014678725.1). Classification (NCBI taxonomy): domain Bacteria; kingdom Pseudomonadati; phylum Pseudomonadota; class Gammaproteobacteria; order Lysobacterales; family Lysobacteraceae; genus Thermomonas; species Thermomonas sp. XSG. Next base: position 2,927,637 of record NZ_CP061497.1, read on the forward strand.
CGCCCAGCGATTCCATCGGCGTGTCCAGCGCGATCCTGCCGTCGCGGATGAACATCACGTCAGTGAGGATGTGTTCGATCTCCTCGACCTGATGGGTGGTGACCAGGATGGTCTTGTCCTCATCGAAATAGTCCTCCAGCAGGCGCTGGTAGAACTGCTTGCGGTAGAGGATGTCCAAGCCGAGGGTGGGTTCGTCCAGGACCAGCAGGCGGGCGTCGATGGCCATCACCAGCGCCAGGTGCAACTGCACGATCATGCCCTTGGACATCTCGCGGACCTTCAGGCCCGGCTTGAGCTGGGTGCCTTCGAGGAAGCGCCGGCACTTTGCGGCGTCGAAGCGCGGATGCACGCCTGCGACGAACTCGATGGCCTGGGCCACGGTGATCCAGCGCGGCAGCACGGCGACGTCGGCGATGAAGCAGACCTCGTTCATTAGCTCATCGCGCTGGGTGCGCGGGTCCTTGCCCAGCACCTTCAGGTCGCCGTCGAACGGAATCAGGCCGAGGATCGCCTTGAGTGCGGTGGTCTTGCCGGCGCCATTGGGACCGATCAGGCCGACGATGCGGCCGGAGGGGATGTCGAACGCGGTGTTGTCCAGCGCCAGCTTGTTCTTGTACGCCTTGCGCAGGCCGCGGGCGGAAACGACGGGAGTGGTCATGACGGTACTCACTTGGGTGCCCACTTCTGCTGCGGATCCAGCAGCTCCTGGATGCTCAGGCCGAGGCGCTGGATGCGTTCCATGACCAGCGGCCATTCCTCGCGCAGGAAACGCTCGCGTTCGCTCTGCAGCAGGCGCGCATTGGCGCCTTCGGTGACGTACATGCCCAGTCCCCTTCGTTTCTCGACGAGTTGTTCGTCCGCGAGCTCCTGGTAGGCGCGCGAGACGGTGATTGGATTCAGCTGGTACTCGGCCGCCACCTGGCGGACCGAGGGCAGCGCATCGCCCGGCTTGAGTACCCCGTCGAGCATCATCGCGACGACGCGGTCCTTCAGCTGGCGGTAGATCGGAGCGCTATCGCTCCATTCGACGGCAACCATGATTCAGCCCTGCGGCAGGAAGAAGGAAAAGAACGGCATCCGTACCGAGTGATAGGACCGCCGGGTCATCCGGCGGTCGCTGCTCGCCGCCACCGCCGCGGCCTGTTCGGCGGCGACCGTTGCGCTGGCGGGGGTGGAGGCGATGGCGGCGATCGACGTCTCGGCGGGAGAGGCCTGTTCGATCGGGGCGCCGGCCAGCACGGCAAGGGTCAGCAGCGCACTGCAGGCCATTGCCGCGTTGAGGGAGTTGTGGAGCTTGCGGTTCATGGTGAACGTCCTGCTCTGGGGGTTCGGTGTTGTAGGCAACTATAACACTACAAAATCCCACGTCAAGCACCGGATGACCCAACTGAAGTCATAGTGGCGCGCCGCCCCTGCGACGCCCCGCGGCGGGGCGCCTGAACCCGCGCTTGCGGGATCCGGACGCAGGATTGCCGGTTGCCGCAGTGCAAACGACAATAGGTCGCTGCACTTTCCTGCATGCGGCTTCTCGCGGCAGGTCACCATGGAGATGGTCACGATGAAGTTTTCCTTGCGCGCGCTGGGCGCGCTGCTGCTAGCCGTGTTGGCGGCCGCACCCGTGCTGGCCCAGGACGGCGCCAAGCTCAGCGAGCGCGACAAGGTGGGTTACATGCTTGGACAGGACGTGGCCCGAGCGATCGGCCCGGGTTTGCCGGATCTGGATCTGGCCAGCTTCCAGCAGGCCATCGAGCTGGTCATGGCCGGCGGCAAGCCGGCGCTGGAGGCCGAGGAAGCCAAGCGCCTGTCCGAGGCGCTGATGCTCAATATCGGCGCCCGCAAGGCGGGCAAGCCGCCGGTGGCGCTGGATCGGGCCAAGGCCGGGCTGCTGGCCGGTACCAATATCGGACGCAGCCTCGCGGGCTTCCGCGGCGAGTTCGACATGCCCATGTTCATGCGCGGATTGAAGGATGGCGCTGATCCGGCGACCAAGCCCGCACTGGACCAGGCGCAGATCGACCAGGTGCGCGCCGCGCTGTCGGTGCGGCTGGGCGCCGCCCGCGAAGCAGAGCGCAAGGCGCAGGGCGAGGCCGCGCTGAAGCAGGAGCAGGAGTTCCTTGCCAAGAACAAGCAGGTCAAGGGCGTGTTCACCACCCCCACCGGCCTGCAGTACATGGTGCTCAAGCAGGGTGACGGCACGCGCCCGAAGCCCGGCCAGCGGGTGCGCGTCCACTACGTGGGCACGCTGCTGGACGGCACCAAGTTCGACAGTTCGATCGACCGCGGCGAGCCGGCCGTGTTCGGCCTCGACCAGGTCATCAAGGGCTGGACCGAAGGCGTGGGCATGATGCCGGTGGGCGCCAAGTACCGGCTTTGGGTTCCCGCCGCGCTGGGTTACGGTGACCGCGGCGCCGGTACCATCCCGCCCAATTCCACCCTGGTGTTCGACGTGGAACTGCTGGGCGTCGAATGAGTCCAACCTGATCGTGTTTCCACCGGCGCCCGTCGCCACCCCCCTTTCGCATCCCGGAGTTCCCTGCAGATGAAGCCGCTCGTCCGTTCCACCGCCATTGCCGTCGCCACGCTGCTGGCGCTGTCCGCCTGCAAGGGCGAGAACAAGCCCGTCGAGGTTTCCTCCAGCAAGACCGAAGCCGACAAGGCCGCGACCGACAAGACCGGCTACCCGGGCCTGCCGACCGAGAAGGAACAGGTCAGCTACACCATCGGCATGGCGATGGGCAAGCAGCTGGCGGAGATCAAGGACGAGGTGAACGTCGATACCGTGGTCAAGGCCCTGCGCACCCAGATGGATGGCGGCAAGGCGCTGATCAACGACGAGCAGGCGCAGCAGATCATGCAGGCGTTCGGCCAGAAGATGCAGGCCAAGCAGATCGCCAAGATGATGGAAGAAGGCAAGGCCAACCTCGACAAGGGCGAGAAGTTCCTGGCCGAGAACGGCAAGAAGCAGGGCGTGGTCACCACCGCCTCCGGCCTGCAGTACCAGGTCCTCACCGAAGGCAAGGGCGCCAAGCCCGGCGCCACCGACGGCGTGAAGGTGAACTACAAGGGCACCCTGCTGGACGGCAAGGAATTCGACAGTTCCTACAAGCGTGGCGAGCCGGCCGTGCTGCCGCTGCAGGGCGTGATCCCGGGCTGGGCGGAAGGCCTGCAGCTGATGCCGGTGGGCTCGAAGTACAAGTTCTGGATCCCGGCCAAGCTCGCCTACGGCGAGCAGGCGCCGCCGATGATCGGCCCGAACCAGGTGCTGGAGTTCGAAGTCGAGCTGCTGGAGATCGTCAAGGCGCCGTCCGGCAAGTAACCGTTCCGGAACACCGGGGGACGTATCCTTGCGATGCGTCCCCTTTCTTTTGCCCACGGATACCGCGCATGCGCGTCTGCATTTTCGGCACCGGCTACGTTGGCCTGGTGACCGGCACCTGCCTGGCCGAGGTCGGCCACGACGTGGTCTGCGTCGATGTCGACGCGGCCAAGGTGGAAGGCCTGAACAAAGGCATCGTGCCGATCTACGAGCCCGGCCTGACCCCGATGGTGAAGGCCAACCACGCCGCCGGGCGGCTGCGCTTCACCACCGACGCGGCGGCAGGCATCACCCACGGCGACGTGCTGTTCATCGCGGTGGGCACGCCGCCGGACGAGGATGGCAGCGCCGACCTGCAGTACGTGCGCGAAGTGGCGCGTACCATCGGCCGCCACATCGAGCGGCCGGTGGTGGTGGTGGACAAGTCCACCGTGCCGGTGGGTACCGCCGACAAGGTTCGCGCCACCATCAATGCGGAGCTGGCCGCACGCGGCGCGGACATCGATTTCGAAGTGGTGTCCAACCCCGAGTTCCTGAAGGAGGGTGCGGCGGTCGAGGACTGCATGCGCCCGGACCGCATCGTCATCGGCACCTCCAGCGCGTCTGCGCTGGAGACGCTGCGGCGCCTGTACGCCCCGTTCAACCGTAACCACGAGCGCATCGTGGCGATGGACGTGCGTTCCGCGGAGCTGACCAAGTACGCGGCGAATGCGATGCTGGCGACCAAGATCAGCTTCATGAACGAGATCGCCAACATCGCCGAGCAGGTGGGCGCGGACGTCGAGATGGTGCGCAAGGGCATCGGCTCCGATCCGCGCATCGGCTGGCATTTCATCTACCCCGGCGCCGGCTACGGCGGCTCGTGCTTCCCCAAGGACGTGCAGGCGCTGGCGCGCACCGCCCAGCAGCACGGCGTGCAGCCGCGCCTGCTGGAGGCGGTGGAGGGGGTGAACGCCGCGCAGAAGGGCCACCTGTTCGAGTTGATGCAGCGCCATTACGACCTTGGCGAGGACGAAGGCCTGCGCGGCAGGACCATCGCGGTGTGGGGACTGGCGTTCAAGCCGAACACCGATGACATGCGCGAGGCTTCCAGCCGCCGCCTGCTGCAGCAGCTGTGGGACGCGGGCGCGACGGTCCGCGCATTCGATCCGGAGGCGATGGCCGAGACCCGGCGCATCTTCGGCGAGCGCGACGACCTGGTGCTGTGCGACTCCGCCGCCGCCGCGCTGGAGGGCGCCGACGCGCTTGCCGTGGTCACCGAATGGAAGCAGTTCCGCAGCCCCGATTTCGCGAGGCTGAAAGAGGCGCTGGCCGATGCGGTGCTGTTCGACGGCCGTAACCTGTACGAACCCGCCGAAGTGGAAGCCGCCGGCATCGCCTACTACGGCATCGGCCGCGGACGCTCGCTGCGCAAGGAAGAAGCATGACCGATCTCGAACAACGGCTGGTCGACCTGGAAACCCGGCTGGCCTTCCAGGAGCAGGCGCTGCTGGAACTCAGCGACGCGCTGGCCGCCGCCCGCAGCGAAGAAGCCGGCAACGCGCTGCGTCTGCATCGCGCGCTGGAAGAATTGCGACAATTGCGCAGCGCGATGGCCGCAAGCCCGGTCACCGGCGATGCCGCCAGCGAACCGCCCCCTCCGCACTACTGACAGCCCGATTCCGCCATGAGCAATTCCCTCCGCGACCAGCTGCTTGGCCTAGGCTTCAAGGATGCGCCCAAGCCCGCCGCGCGACCGAAGCCCGATGCCCGCAAACCGCAGGCCGGGCAGGGCGGCAAGCCCGCGCACGCCGGCAAGCCGGCACACCACGGTCGGCAGGCACAGCCGGGCCGCCCGCAGCCGCGCCCGCACACCCCCCAGCAGCAGAAAAAGCAGTCGCGCGAAGACATCGACCTGGCCAAGGCCTACGCGATCCGCGCGCAGAAGGAAAAGGACGAACGCATCGAGGCCGAACGGCTGAAGCAGGAAGAAGCACGCCTGCGCCGTGAGGCCAAGGCGAAGCTGGAAGCCTTCGTCAAGGACAAGGCGCTGAATGCCGCCGATGCCGAGCACGTCCGCCACTTCGAGTACGGCGGAAAGATCAAGCGCGTCCATGTCACCGCAGAGCAGCTGAAGGCGCTCAATGCCGGCGAGCTGGGCGTGGTGCAGATGAACGGCCGCTACCTGCTGGTGGATGCCGCGACCCTGGCCGAGGCCGAGGCGATCTTCGCCCAGGCCGTCGCGTTGAAGGTCGACCCGGATGCGCCCGCACAGGACGATCCCTACGCCGATCCCATGTACCAGGTGCCTGACGACCTGGTTTGGTGACAGGAAAAGGGAAGCGGGGTCCGATCAGAGTCGACTTGTCCCAAGGACATGGCCAGCGTGCTGTCCGACTTTGAAAGTCGACTCTGGCCCCGCTTTTCCCTGACTCAATCCGGATCGTAGTCCAGGTTGAACGACAGCCAGCGCTCCGCCTGGGCGATGTCCACGCCCTTGCGCCGGGCGTAGTCGGCCACCTGTTCCTTCGTCACCCGCCCGACCACGAAGTACTTGCTGTCGGGGTGGCTGAAATACAGCCCGGACACGCTGGCCGCCGGGTACATGGCGAAGTGGTCGGTCAGCTCGATGCCGGTCTTGCCGGTCACATCCAGCAGGTCGAACAGCACCCGCTTTTCGCTGTGCTCAGGGCAGGCCGGGTAGCCGGGAGCGGGGCGGATGCCCCGGTAGCGCTCGGCGATCAGCGCGTCGTTGTCCAGCGTCTCGTCTGCCGCATAGCCCCAGAACTCCTTGCGCACGCGCTGGTGCAGGCGCTCGGCGAAGGCTTCGGCCAGACGGTCGGCCAGCGCCTTGAGCAGGATCGCGCTGTAGTCGTCGTGGTCGGCGCGGAAGCGCTCCAGGTGCGGCTCGATGCCCAGCCCCGCGGTGACCGCGAACGCGCCGATCCAGTCCTGCCTGCCGCTGTCCTTCGGCGCGATGTAATCGGCCAGGCACAGGTTGGGGCGCTCCACCGGCTTGTCGGCCTGCTGGCGCAGGAAGCGGAACCAGCGCTCTTCGCCGTCCACCTGCAGCGCCACGTCGTCGCCCACGCTGTTGGCCGGCCAGAAGCCGCAGACCGCCTTGGCGGTCAGCCATTTCCCGTCGACGATCTTGCGCAGCATCGCGCGCGCGTCACGGTACAGCTCGCTGGCCTGCGCGCCCACCACTTCGTCGGTGAGGATCGCCGGGTACTTGCCGGCCAGCTCCCAGGCGTTGAAGAACGGCGACCAGTCGATGCAGTCCACCAGCTCGGCCAGTGGATAGTCGTCGAACACGTGCAGCCCCGGCTGCTTCGGCGCGGGCGGGGTGTAGCTGCGCCAGTCGAACTTGAACGATTGCGCGCGCGCCTTGTCCAGCGGCACCAGCCGCTTGCCGTCGCCGCGGTTGCGGTGGCGCTGGCGCACGTCGGCGTAGTCGTTGGCGGCGGCCTGCACGAAATCGCCGCGCAGCTCCGGGCTCATCAGCGACTGCGCCACGCCGACCGCGCGCGAGGCGTCCTTCACCCAGATGGTGGGCGACTTGTAGTGCGGGTCGATCTTCAGCGCGGTGTGCGCGCGCGAGGTGGTGGCACCGCCGATCAGCAGCGGCATGGTGAAGCCCTGTCGCTGCATCTCCTTCGCCACGTGGCTCATCTCCTCCAGCGACGGCGTGATCAGGCCGGACACGCCGATCATGTCGGCGTTCTCGGCAATCGCGGTGTCCAGAATCTTCTGCGCCGGCACCATCACCCCGAGGTCGATGACCTCGAAGTTGTTGCAGGCCAGCACCACGCCAACAATATTTTTTCCGATGTCGTGCACGTCGCCCTTGACCGTGGCCATCACGATCTTGCCGTTGCTCTTGCCGACATCGCCGGTGCGCAGCTTCTCGGCCTCGATGTAGGGCAGCAGGTGCGCCACCGCCTTCTTCATCACCCGCGCCGACTTCACCACCTGCGGCAGGAACATCTTGCCGGCGCCGAACAGGTCGCCGACCACGTTCATGCCGTCCATCAGCGGGCCTTCGATCACGTCCAGCGGCCGCGTGGCCTGCTGGCGCGCTTCCTCGGTGTCCTCCACCACGTACTGGTCGATGCCGTTCACCAGCGCGTGCGAGAGTCGCGCGGCCACCGGCTGCTCACGCCATTGCAGGTCTTCGACCTTCTTCTCGCCCTTTTTCTTCTTGAAGTTGTCGGCGATCTCCAGCAGCCGCTCGGTGGCGTCGTCGCGGCGGTTCAGCACCACGTCCTCGACGCGCTCGCGCAGCAGCGGGTCCAGCTGGTCGTACAACGGCAGCGCGCCGGCGTTGACGATGCCCATGTCCATGCCGGCCTTGATGGCGTGGTACAGGAACACCACGTGGATCGCCTGCCGCACCGGCTCGTTGCCGCGGAAGCTGAAGCTGACGTTGGATACGCCGCCGGAGATATGGCTGTACGGGAACAGCCGGCGCAGCTCGCGCGCGGCTTCGATGAAATCGACCGCGTAGTTGTTGTGTTCCTCGATGCCGGTGGCGATCGCGAAGCAGTTGGGATCGAAGATGATGTCCTCGGGCGGGAACCCGATCTCCTCGGTCAGCAGTTTGTAGGCGCGTGCGCTGATCTCCACCTTGCGCCGTGCGGTGTCGGCCTGGCCCACCTCGTCAAAGGCCATCACCACCACCGCCGCGCCGTAGCGGCGTACCAGCCGCGCCTGCCGCAGGAACTCGGCTTCGCCTTCCTTCATCGAGATCGAGTTGACGATGCCCTTGCCCTGCAGGCACTTCAGCCCGGCCTCGATCACCGACCACTTCGAGCTGTCCACCATCACCGGCACCTTGGCGATGTCGGGCTCGGCGGCGATCAGGTTGAGGTATTCCACCATCGCCTTCTCGGAGTCGAGCAGGCCTTCGTCCATGTTGACGTCGATGACCTGCGCGCCGTTCTCCACCTGCTGGCGGGCGACCACCACCGCCTCGTCCAGCCGCCCCTCGAGGATCAGCTTCTTGAACTGCGCGCTGCCGGTGACGTTGGTGCGCTCGCCGACATTGATGAAATTGGATTCCGGCGTGATGACCAGCGGTTCGAGGCCGGACAGGCGGGTGAAGCGGGGAAGGGTGGTACTCATGCCGCCTGCTCCTCCGCGCCGACCACCGGCACCTCGCGCGGCGGCAGCCCGCGCACCGCCGCGGCGATCGCGGCGATGTGGTCCGGCGTGGTGCCGCAGCAGCCGCCGACCAGGTTGATCAGGCCGCTCTGCGCGAACTCGCGCAGGATCACGGCCATGTCTTCCGGGGTTTCGTCATAGCCGCCAAAGGCATTCGGCAGGCCGGCGTTGGGGTGGCAGCTGACGTGGGTATCGGCGACCGTCGACAGCACGTCCACGTGCTGGCGCAGGTCCTTTGCGCCCAAGGCGCAGTTCAGGCCGATCGCCATCGGCCGGCTGTGCCGCAGCGAGTACCAGAACGCTTCGGCGGTCTGCCCGGACAGGGTGCGGCCGGAGGCGTCGGTGATCGTGCCGGAGATCATCACCGGCAGGCGCGCCCCGATCTCTTCGAACACATCGTCGATGGCGAACAGCGCCGCCTTGGCGTTGAGGGTGTCGAACACGGTTTCCACCATCAGCACGTCCGCGCCGCCTTCGATCAGGCCCCGCGCGGCCTCGCGGTAGGCTTCTGCGAGTTCGTCGAAGCTGATCGCGCGGAAACCCGGCCGGTTCACGTCGGGCGACAGCGAGGCGGTGCGGCTGGTCGGGCCCAGCACGCCGATCACGAAGCGCGGCTGGGAAGGGTCGGTCGCCTCGATGGCATCGCACTCGGCGCGGGCCAGGCGCGCGCCTTCGCGATTGAGTTCGCGCACCAAGTGCTGCAGGCGGTAGTCGGCCAGCGAGATCGAGGTGGAGTTGAACGTATTGGTCTCGACCAGGTCCGCGCCGGCCTCGAGGTACTGGCGATGGATGGCGCGGATGATGTCGGGGCGGGTCAGGGACAGCAGGTCGTTGTTGCCGCGCTGGTCATGGCCTTCGCAGCCGCAGCCGGGCCCGTGGGCATGGCCGCCCGGCGCGAACAGGGCGTCATAGCCGCTGGCGAAGCGTTCGCCGCGATAGTCGGGTTCCTGCAGCTCGTGACGCTGGATCATCGTGCCCATCGCGCCGTCGATGATGAGGATGCGGCGCGCCAGCGCAGTCTGCAGCGCTTCGGCGCGGGCAGGGTTCTTCCAGGGGAGTTGGGTCATGGCTTTTCTTGCTCCAGCTCGTCAAGCCCGCGTGGGACAGACATCGGTCTGCCAGAGGCGGCACGGCAATGACGGATATGTCTTGTTACGGCTTCACGCCGGTCAGCGAGATCACTTCGAAATGCGGCGGGCGCCGCTCGCGGGTGACGGTGTCGCAATTGGCGATGCTCAGCCCGGCCTTTTCCGCGAACTTGCGCAGCTCCTTGCTGGTGAAGCCCAGGTTCACGTGGCCGTAGGCCTCCACCACGCTGCGGTGTTCGTGGCGGGCCAGGCTGGACAGCAGCAGGCGCCCGCCGGGCTTCAGCACGCGCGCCGCTTCGGCCACAGCCTGCGCCGGGCGCGCGGCGTAGGTCAGCGCGTGCATCAGCACCACCAGGTCGAAGCTGGCGTCGGCGAACGGCAGTGCGTGCATGTCGCCCTCGCGCACCTCCACGTTCTCGAAGCGGCGCAGGCGCTCGCTGGCGGCAGCCACCACGCGCTGGCTGGAGTCGATGCAGACGTAGCGGTCGGCGTGCGGGGAAAGCAGTTCCGCCAGCACGCCGTCGCCGGAGGCGATGTCCAGCACGTCGCCCGGCCACAGCAGCGGCAGCGCGGTGCGTGCCAGCGCCTCCCAGGTACGGCCCGGCGAGTAGTGGCGCTCCATGTCGCCGGCCACGCTGTCGGCCCAGTTCTGGTCGGCCGCGCGCATCGCAAGTACGGCAGGCACGCGTTCGGCGTCCTGTCGCAGCAGCGGGTCGTCGCTGCCGGTGCGGATCGACTGCCAAAGCATCCGCTGCGCCGGTTCGATCGCGGCATCATCGAAGCGGTAGTAGGCCGACACCCCGGCGCGGCGGTCGCGCACCAGCCCGGCTTCCTTGAGCTTGGCCAGGTGGGTGGACACCCGCGGCTGCGCCAGCTGGGTGATCGCCGACAGTTCGGCCACCGTGAGTTCCTCGCCTTCCAGCAGCGCCAGCAGGCGCACGCGGGTGGCGTCGGCAAACACCTTCAGGTGCGCGGACCAGCCTTCCAGATCCATATATATCTTTCCATCGCGATTCAGAGATAAGTTTCTCGCGATGTTGCACCGCGGTCAAGCCGCGCGCGTGCCGGTCACGTTGCCGGGTGCCGATATTGCGTTCCGTCGTTGCGGCAGCGTGGAAAACACAGTGTACGCGGGCTGCATGGGCATTTCGAACGCACGCGCCGGCAAAGCGCAGGCCCAGCCTGCCGCCGCTACGGTTCTGCGCGCCGCGGGGATACAATGCCGCTTCTTCGAATGACGCTAAGGGGCGGTTGTGGATTTCGGATTCAGCGACGAACAGCTGCTGCTGCAGGACGTGGCGCGACGCATCGCCCGCGAGAAGATCGCCCCCAGCGCAGAGCACCACGACCGCACCGGCGAGTTCCCGCTCGAGAACATCCGTGCCTTGGGCGAAAACGGCCTGATGGGCATCGAGGTCCCCGCGGAGTACGGCGGCGCCGGCATGGACCCGGTGGCGTACGTGCTGGCGATGGTCGAGATCGCCGCGGCCGACGCCGCGCACAGCACCATCATGTCGGTGAACAACTCGCTGTTCTGCAACGGCATCCTGACCTTCGGCACCGAGGCGCAGAAGCAGAAGTACGTGCGCGAGATCGCCGAGGGTCGCGAGATCGGCGCGTTCGCGCTGACCGAGCCACAGTCCGGTTCCGACGCCACCGCGATGCGCTGCCGCGCCGTGAAGCAGGACGATGGCAGCTACGTGGTCAACGGCAAGAAGAGCTGGATCACCTCCGGCCCGGTCGCCAAGTACATCGTGCTGTTCGCCATGACCGCGCCGGAAAAGGGCGCACGCGGGATCACCGCGTTCATGGTCGACACCACCCGCGAAGGTTTCCACCGCGGCAAGACCGAACCCAAGCTGGGCATCCGCGCCTCGGCCACCTGCGAGATCGAGTTCACCGATTACGTGGTCCACGCCGACGAGGTGCTGGGTGAGGAAGGGCAGGGCTTCAAGATCGCCATGGGCGTGCTGGATGCCGGCCGCATCGGCATCGCCAGCCAGGCCATCGGCCTGGCCCGCGCCGCGTATGAGGCGACGCTGGAATACGTCAAGGAGCGCAAGGCCTTCGGCCAGCCGATCGGCACGTTCCAGATGACCCAGGCCAAGATCGCCGACATGAAGTGCAAGCTGGACGCGGCGCTGCTGCTGACCCTGCGCGCGGCATGGCTGAAGGGCCAGGGTCAGCGGTTCACCACCGAGGCGTCGGTGGCCAAGCTGACCGCGTCGGAAGCCGCCATGTGGATCACCCACCAGGCGCTGCAGATCCATGGCGGCATGGGCTATTCCAAGGAAATGCCGATCGAGCGTTTCTTCCGCGACGCCAAGATCACCGAAATCTACGAAGGCACCAGCGAGATCCAGCGGTTGGTCATCGCCCGCGGCGAAACCGGCCTGCGATAAACAACAACGACACCAAGACGGCCGCGCCCCCTGCGCGGCCGTTTCCCTTTGGAGGCTGTGAAGCAGATGAAGAAGTCAGTCGAAACCGGTACCAGCGTCGACCTCAAACCCATCCTCGATGCGCTGGCCAAGCGCGTGGGCAAGGCCGGCCTGGCCGAGGCGCAGGCGTTCGCCGCCGCCTTCTACCGGCGCATGGATGCCGACGAGATCGCCAGCCGCAACGCGGCAGGCTGGGCCGAACTGGCCGCCGACATGCTGGAGTTCGCGCGTACCCGCAAGCGCGGCAAGGCCAGCGTGCGCCTGAGCAATCCCGCCGACTCCACCCACACCCTGGTACAGATCGTCAACGACGACATGCCGTTCCTGGTCGATTCGGTGACCATGGCGCTGGCCGACGCAGGCATCGGCGTGCACGTGCTGGGCCATCCGGTCATCCGCATGAGCCGCGACAAGGCCGGCAAGCTGGTCGGCGTGGGCGAAGGCGCGGCCGAGTCGCTGATGCACCTGGAAATCGACCGCCAGCCGCAGGCCGCGATGGCCGCGGTCAAGGCGCGCATCGTGCAGGTGCTGGACGACGTCCGCGCGATCGTCAACGACTGGGAGCCGATGCGCGACCGCATGCGCGAGGTGGCCGAGGACATGGCCAACCGCAAACTGCCGGTGGGCGAAGCCGGTCGCCAGGAGGCGCAGGAGTTCCTGCGCTGGGCCGCCGACAACCATTTCACCTTCTTCGGCTACCGCGAGTACAAGGTCGGCAAGCAGGGCAAGGAAGACATCCTGTCCGCGGTGCCGGGCAGTGGCCTGGGCCTGCTGCGCGGCGAGGAAAGCGGCGCGCGTCCGCTGAAGTCGCTGGCCGCGCACGCGCTGCCGCAGTCCGGCGCGGTCGATGCGCTGATCCTGACCAAGACCAATGCGCGCGCCACCGTGCACCGCCCCGGCTACATGGACTACATCGGCGTGCTGGGCTTCGATGCCAAGGGCCGTGCGGTCAGCGAACAGCGTTTCGTCGGCCTGTACACCTCCAGCGCTTACACCCGCCGCCCGTGGGACATTCCGCTGGTGCGTGAGCGCCACGACTACGTGATGGACAAGTCCGGGCTGGATCCCAGCAGCCACAGCGGCAAGGCGCTGCGCCACATCCTGGAGACCCTGCCGCGCGACGAGCTGTTTCAGGCCGGCGAGGAGGAGCTGTTCCGCACCTGCATGGGCATCCTGGGCCTGCAGGAGCGCGTGCGCAGCAAGCTGTTCGTGCGCCCTGACCGCTACGGCCGCTACTACTCCGCGCTGGCCTACGTGCCGCGCGACCGCATGAGCACGCAGGTGCGCCACCGCATCGAGGCTATGCTGCGCGAGGCGCTGGGCGGCGAACGCGTGGACACCAACGTGCAGATCGGCGATTCGCCGCTGGCGCAGCTGCACATCATCGTGCGGCCCAGCGCCAGTGCGGCCAACGCGGAGATCGATCTGCCGGCGCTGGAAGCCAAGCTGGCGGAGATCGTGCGCGACTGGCGCGACGACCTGCGCGAGCGTCTGGTGGCCCGCCACGGCGAAGAGGCCGGGCTCAAGCTCGCCGCCCGCTTCGGCAACGCCCTGCCGGCCGGCTACATCGAGGAGGTCAGCCCGGAGGCCGCGGCCGACGACGTCGAGCATCTGGCTGCGCTGACCGGCGACGACGACCTGCGCCTGCAGCTGTGCCGTTCGCAGCGCGGCAGCCTGCGCTTCAAGCTGTACCGTCCGTTGCGCGACATCCCGCTGTCCGACGCGCTGCCGATGATGGAAAACATGGGCCTGCGTGTCATCACCGAGCACCCCTACAAGGTCGAGCTCGAAGGCCGCGTGGCCTGGATCCAGGACTTCGAGGTGGAATCGCAGCAGGGCGAGCTCGACGTCGATGCGCTGGACGCGAGCTTCGAGGAGGCATTCGCGCGGATCTGGCGCGGTGATGCCGAGAACGACGGCTTCAACCGGCTGGTGCTGGCCGCCGGCCTGTCGTGGAAGCAGGTCGCGATGCTGCGTGCCTACTGCAAGTACCTGCTGCAGGTGGGCGTGCCGTTCTCGCAGAGCTACATGGAAGCCACGCTGACCCGCTACCCGCTGCTGGCGCGGCTGCTGGTGGAGCTGTTCGAGGCGCGCTTCGACCCGGCTACCGGCAAGGAAAGTGCGGCACAGATCCAGCAGGGGATGGAGCGCTTCGGCGCCCAGCTGAAGGTCCTGGCTGCTGGCGACGCGCCCGCGCAGAACGCGCTGAAGGCGTTGGTCAAGTCGCGCGAAGGCAACCGCGAGGCGCAGGTCGAAGCCGCGCGTGGCGCGCTGCTGGGGCTGCTGGATCGGGTTGGCAGCCTGGACGAGGACCGCATCCTGCGCAGCTTCATCGGCGTCATCGACGCCACCCTGCGCACCAACTACTACATCGAATACAAGGATGGCCTGCGCAAGGACGGCGGCCCCGCCGACTACCTGGCGTTCAAGTTCGACACCGCCCGCGTGCCCGACCTGCCGAAGCCGCGTCCTTATCGCGAGATCTGGGTGTGCGGCCCGCGCGTGGAAGGCACCCATCTGCGCTTCGGCCCGGTGGCCCGCGGCGGCCTGCGCTGGTCCGACCGCCGCGAGGACTTCCGCACCGAGGTGCTGGGCCTGGTGAAGGCGCAGATGGTGAAGAACACGGTCATCGTGCCGGTGGGCAGCAAGGGCGGCTTCTACGCCAAGCAGCTGCCGAGCCCGGCGGTGGACCGCGACGCGTGGATGGCCGAAGGCATCGCCTGCTACAAGCGCTTCATCAACGGCCTGCTGGACATCACCGACAATCTCAGCGTGGACGGCAAGGTGCTGCCGCCGGCGGGCGTGGTGCGCCATGACGGTGACGACCCGTACCTGGTGGTGGCGGCCGACAAGGGCACCGCAAGCTTCTCCGACATCGCCAACGGCATCGCCCAGGCGCATGGCTTCTGGCTGGACGACGCGTTCGCCTCCGGCGGCAGCGCCGGCTACAGCCACAAGGGCATGGGCATCACCGCGCGCGGCGCCTGGGAGTCGGTCAAGCACCACTTCCGTGCGCTTGGCCGCGACAGCCAGAAGCAGGACTTCACCTGCGTGGGCATCGGCGACATGTCGGGCGACGTGTTCGGCAACGGCATGCTGCTGAGCAAGCACATCCGCCTGCTCTGCGCGTTCGATCACCGCCACATCTTCCTCGACCCGAACCCGGATGCTGCCGCCTCGTTCAAGGAGCGCCAGCGCCTGTTCGACCTGCCGCGCTCCAGCTGGGCGGACTACGACGCCAAGCTGATCAGCAAGGGCGGTGGCATCCATCCGCGTTCGGCCAAGTCGATCGAGATCACCCCGCAGGTGCGTGAGGCGTTGGGTATCGATGCCAGCATCAAGGTGATGACCCCGAACGAGCTGATGCACGCGGCGCTGCGTGCGCCGGTGGACCTGCTCTGGAACGGCGGCATCGGCACCTACGTCAAGGCGTCCAGCGAGTCCAACGCCGACGTCGGCGACCGCGCAAACAACGGCCTGCGCGTCAACGGCGCCGACCTGCGCTGCAAGGTGGTGGGCGAGGGCGGCAACCTCGGCATGACCCAGCTGGGCCGCATCGAGGCGGCGCAGGCGGGCGTGCTGCTGAACACCGACTTCATCGACAACTCCGCCGGCGTGGACACCTCCGACCACGAGGTGAACATCAAGATCCTGCTCACCGGCGAAGTGCAGAAGAAGCGCCTCAAGCTGGCTGAACGCAACAAGCTGCTGGCGGCGATGACCGACGAGGTCGCGCAGCTGGTGCTGAACGACAACTACCGCCAGAACCAGGCGCTGAGCCTGATGGAGCGGATGAGTGCCTCGCGCCTCGGTTCCAAGATGCATTTCATCAGCACGCTGGAAGCGCAGGGCCTGCTCGATCGCCAGATCGAGTTCCTGCCTACCGACGCGCAGATCGCCGAGCGCAAGCTGCGCGGCCAGGGCCTGACCCGTCCGGAGCTGTCGATCCTGCTGTCCTACGCCAAGCTGGTGGCGTACCCGCAGCTGCTGGAATCGGACGTGCCGGAAGACCCGTACCTGTCGAAGGAACTGGTGCGCTACTTCCCCGAGCCGCTGCAGAAGAAGTACGCCAAGGTGATGGAGAACCACCGCCTGAAGCGCGAGATCATCGCCACCGCGGTCACCAACTCCACCATCAACCGGATGGGCGCCACCTTCCTGATGCGCATGCAGGAAGACAGCGGCCGCAGCATCGGCGAGATCGCCCGCGCCTACACCATCACCCGCGAGACCCTGGACGCGCGTGAACTGTGGGCGCAGATCGACGCGCTGGACGGCAAGGTGGCCGAGGGCGTGCAGGTTGACGCCCTGCAGGTGATCTGGGAGCTGCAGCGTGGCTTCACCCGCTGGCTGCTGTCGCGCCCCGGCGCAGTGCCGGCGATTGCCACCGCGGTGGAGCGTTACCACGACGGCTTCCGCGACATCCGCGCCGGCGAGGGCATCCTGCCGCCGTCGCAGCGTCCGCAGTACGAAGCCAGCCGCAAGCAGTGGCGCGATAAGGGCCTGCCGGCCGCACTGGCCGACCAGCTGGCCGCGCTGCCGTACCTGGAGTCGGGCGCCGACATCATCGAGCTGGCGCGCGAGCGCAAGCTGCGCCCGATCGAGGTGGCCAAGGTCTACTTCCGCCTGGCCGACGCACTGCACGCGCCGTGGCTGCGCGAGCAGATCGAGGCACTGAAGGTGGACGGCCGCTGGCACGCGGTCGCCCGCGGGGTGCTGCGCGACGAGCTGTTCGCCCAGCTGCGCGCGCTCACCGCGCAGGTGCTGGCGATGCCGGGCAAGGAGCCGGACGCCAAGGTGCAGGCATGGCTGACCCGTGACGATTCGTCGCTCCGTTTCACCCTGGCCATGTTGACCGAGCTCGCCGCGCAGAAGGGGCTGGACTATCCCACCGCATCGGTGGCGGTGCAGCGCGTGGCGCAGCTGGCGCAGCGCGGCTGATCTTCGCCACCCGTTGTCCGCGATGGGCGTCCCGCAAGGGGCGCCCATCTTTTTTCCGGTGCAGGGGGCGAGGCCCGGAAAAGGGGTGCGGCGATGGGGGGTCCGCCCTGCACGGGCTCTTGCTATCCTCGGCGCATGACCATGCCGCGCCTTGCCCTGCTTGCCAGTCCCGCCGATGAGGCGCGGGCTGCGCTGGCCGTACTCGAAGCAAGGCACGGCGCGCATCCCCCGGAACAGGCGGATGTGATTGTCGCGTTGGGCGGTGATGGCTTCATGCTGCAGACCCTGCATCGCCACGGTGCGCTGGGCAAGCCGGTGTACGGCATGAAGCTGGGCACCGTCGGCTTCCTGATGAACCAGTACCGCGCCGAGGACGACCTGCTGGCGCGGATCAACACCGCCGAGCCGGCGGTGCTGCATCCGCTGGAGATGCTGGCGCAGACCGAGTCCGGCGCCACGGTCGGCTCCCTGGCGTACAACGAGGTCTCGTTGCTGCGACAGACGCGCCAGGCCGCACATATCGGCATCGAGCTCAACGGCGAGCTGCGCCTGGACGAGCTGATCTGCGACGGGGTGATGCTGGCCACCCCTGCCGGCAGCACTGCCTACAATTTTTCCGCGCACGGGCCGATATTGCCGCTGGGGGCGAACGTGATGGCGTTGACGCCGATCGCGCCGTTCCGGCCGCGGCGCTGGCGCGGTGCGGTGCTGAAGTCGGGCACCGAAGTGCGGTTCCGGGTGCGTGACCCGCACAAGCGGCCGGTCAGCGCCACCGCGGATTCCCACGAGGTGCGTGATGTCACCGAAGTGCTGGTGCGCGAGTCCCGCGACCGCAGCGTTACCCTACTGTTCGACCCCGAGCACAACCTGGAGGAAAGGATCCTGATCGAGCAGTTCGCTGCCTGATGTCCGTCTATTGCCTGGGGTGAAGATGCAGTTCGAGAGTCGAGACATTGGAGTGTCCGCAGCCGCTTCCCCGCCAGGGCGGCGGGTGCCGGCATGGGTCTGGGCGGTCGTCGCGTTCGTGCTCGGGATGGCGTTGACCTTGTGGCTGGCGGATGCCGAAAAACGCCGCAGCCGCAACGAGGCTCGGCGGGTGTTCGTGCAGGAAACCCGCGGCGTGGCGGAGGCCGTCCGCCTGCAGCTGGACCAGTGCGGCCACTTGATCCGCGCGTTCCAGTCGATCTTCATCGCCTCGCAGACGGTCACCGAGATCGAGTACGTCCGCGCTTATGAAAACATGCAGTCCAACGGCGCGGCGCGCGTCAGCCTGCAGGCGCTGGCCTACGCGGAGCGTCGGCGCCAGGCCGATGGCGACCACTACGTGACCACGATGTTCGCCCCGCAGTCGGGGAACCTCGCGATCCGCGGGCTCGACGTGAACAGCCAGCCCAGCAACCTGCAGGCGCTGGAACGGTCGCGCGATACCGACGAACTGTCGATGTCGGCACCGTTCGCCCTGCGCCAGAGCGGACGCCAGAGCCTGGGGGACGGCTTCATCCTGCGCCTGCCGGTGTTCGCGCCCGGCACCCGGCCGGGGACGGTGCAGGCACGACGCGCGGCAATTGTCGGCTCGCTGGGCGCGTCGTTCCGGATCTCGGACCTGATCGCCTCGGCGCTGCCGGACGCACCCGAGCAGCTGGCCGACGTGGTGGTCGAGGACGTCAGCAACGGTGCGCCGCGGCCGCTCTATTCGCAGGCCTTCGCCGGCCACGCGGTGGGCGCTTCGCGTTCGGAATACTCGGTGCCGCTGCAGTTCGGCGGGCGCACCTGGAAGGTCGTGGCCCGCGGCGTGGAAAACCCCGAGGGCGGCAGCTGGCTGCTGGTGCTGTGGATCGGTGCGGCGGTCAGTGCGCTGCTGGCGGCGCTGACCTGGTCGCTGGTGAGCACGCGTGAACGTGCGATCACGCTGGGCACCTCGATGGCGCGGCGCTTCCAGGCCAGCGAGGAACGCTTCCGCAAGCTCAATGAACTGTTGCCCTGCCTGGTGCTGCTGGCGCGCGAGGACGACGGCACCATCGTCTACCGCAATGCCACCGCCCGCGACCGGCTGGCGTCCAGCATGCAGGCCGACCGCTTGGCCGACCTGCTGGGCCAGGAGGTGATGGTGCGGCTTGCGGCCGCGGACACCGACGTGCTGCTGACCGTCGATGCGCAGTTGCCCGGCACCGACGGCGGCAGCTTCTGGGCCAGCCTGTGGCTGAGCACCATCGAGCTGGACGGGGCGCCGATGTGGCTGCTGGTGGCCAGCGACATCTCGGAACAGCGGCAGCTGACCGAGCGGCTCAGCTACCAGGCCAGCCACGATTCGCTGACCCGGCTCTACAACCGCCGCGAGTTCGAAGCGCGCGCGCAGTCGCTGCTGAAACTGCCGGGGCACGGCGACGGCGCCTTGCTGTTCATCGACCTGGACCAGTTCAAGATCATCAACGACACCTCCGGTCACAGCGCTGGCGACGAGCTGCTGGTGCAGCTGGCCGCGGTGATGCGCGAGAAGCTGCGCCCCGGCGACGTGCTGGGCCGGCTGGGCGGCGACGAATTCGGCGTGCTGCTGCGCGGCGCGGCCACGGTCGACGCCGCGTTGATGGCCGCGGAGCGCCTGCGCAGCAGCATCGAAGGCTTCATCTTCAGCTGGGAGCAGCGCACCTACACCATCAGCGCCAGCATCGGCGTGGTGATGCTGGCGCATGCCACCACGTTGCGGGAGCTGTTCGCGCATGCCGATGCGGCCTGCTACATGGCCAAGGATGGGGGCCGCAACCGCGTGCACGTGTACGCGGAGGACGACACCGCGATCAGCAGCCGGCTGGGCGAGATGGAATGGGCCAACCGCATCCGCGATGCGCTGCGCGATGGTCGCCTGCTGATGGATTACCAGGAACTGCACCCGCTGCAGCCCGGCCACGCCGGAGGCGCGCACGTCGAACTGCTGCTGCGCCTGCGCGGCGAGGATGGCGGGGTGGTGCCGCCCGGCGCGTTCCTGCCGGCGGCGGAGCGCTACGGCCTGATGCCGCTGATCGACCGCTGGGTGGTGGAAACCGCGCTGGGCAACCTGGACCGCATCCATCCGCACGGCAGCCGCCTGGCCACCTGCGCGATCAACCTCTCCGGCGCCAGCCTGGAGGACGAGGGCCTGATCGCGCGCATCGAACACCTGATCGCGCTGTACGGCATCGAGGCGCGGCGGCTGGTGTTCGAAATCACCGAGACCGTGGCGGTGCGCAACTTCATCGCCTCCAGCGCGCTGATCGCGCGGCTGCGGGCGCTGGGCTGCCGGGTGGCACTGGACGACTTCGGTGCCGGCATGTCGTCCTTCGGCTACCTGAAGAACCTCGAACTGGACATGCTGAAGATCGACGGCAGCTTCGTGCAGAACCTGGCCAGCGACCGCATGTCGCAGTCCATCGTCAAGGCGGTGACCGAGATCGGCCACCAGCAAGGGATGGTGGTGGTGGCCGAGTGGGTGTCCTCGCAGGAGATGCTGGATATCCTTGCGCCGATGAACGTCGACTACGCGCAGGGTTTCGCCCTGCACAAGCCCGAACGCGCCGTGTTCCAACGCGATGCCGACCAGCGCTATTCCGACCAGCGCGATGGCTGACCCGCACGCATCGTCTCCCGACCGCCTGCCGCCGCCGCTGGTGGTGGCGATCACCGCACGGGCGCTGTTCCACATGGAAGACAGCCACGCGCTGTTCGAGCGCGAGGGCATCCAGGCGTTCGCCGAGTTCCAGCGCCAGCGCGAGGACGACGTGCTGCCGCCGGGCATCGCCTTCCCGCTGGTGCGCAAGCTGCTGGCGCTGAACGAAGGCGCCCCGGCCGATGCGCCGCGGGTGGAAGTGATCCTGCTCTCGCGCAATTCCTCCGACACCGGCCTGCGCGTATTCAATTCCATCCAGCATTACGGCCTGGACATCCGCCGCGCCACCTTCACCGCCGGGGCGCCGGTCTGGCCCTACATCAAGCCGTTCGGCGCGCAGCTGTTCCTGTCGGCCAACCCCGAGTCGGTGCACCAGGCGCTGGAGGCCGGCGTGGCCGCGGCCACCATCCTGCCGGAGAAGGCCAGCGAGCCGCGCCAGCGCCAGCTGCGCATCGCCTTCGACGGCGACGCGGTGATCTTCGGCGACGAGAGCGAGCGGGTTTCGCGCGAACAGGGCGTGGAAGCCTTCGGCCGCCACGAACGCGAACGCGCGCGCGAACCGCTGTCGGGCGGCCCGTTCCGCGGCTTCCTGGCGGCGCTGCACGACCTGCAGGCGGCGTTCCCGCCCGGCGAGGCCGCGCCCATCCGCACCGCACTGGTCACCGCGCGCTCGGCGCCCGCGCATGAGCGGGTGATCCGTACCCTGCGCGAATGGGACGTGCGCCTGGACGAGGCGCTGTTCCTCGGCGGCCGCGACAAGGGTCCGTTCCTTGAAGCCTTCGGCGCCGACATCTTCTTCGATGATTCCCCGCACAACATCGATTCCGCCCGCCGCCATGTCGCCGCCGGGCACGTGCCGCACGGCGTGGCCAATGCACCCATGCCGACGCAGGCTGCCGGCGTCGATTCCGCGGCGGACCGCAAGCCCGACTGACCGCACCATCCGGCGCCGGCACCACCCATTCAGGATCAACTCCGGGTCAAGGGCCCGCTAGCCGGGCAGGGCGCAAGCTTGCCTCCACCCCAGATGCGCAGTACCGTCGGTCATCTGTTCATTGGATGAACGCATGCCGTCGATGCCCCAGAACACCGACGAACTGGACGTGGCCCTGCTGCGGCGCCTGGCGGATTCCCCGCAGGCCAGCCAGCGCGAACTGGCCCGGGACACCGGCGTTTCGCTGGGCAAGATCAACTACGCCCTGCGCGCCCTGATCGACAAGGGCTGGGTCAAGGCCGGCAATTTCAGCCGCAACCCGCACAAGCTGCGCTATGCCTACCTGCTCACCCCCAGCGGCATCGAGGCGAAGGCCCAGCTCACCCGCGCCTTCCTGGCCCGCAAGATGCGCGAATACGACCAGCTGGCCGCCGAAATCGAGACCCTGAAGGGCGAAGTTGGACATGACTGAGGGCGCATCCACCTGCCGGTGCGCATGCATGCCGATGCGGTCCGGGCCGTTCGTGCATGAGTTCGCGATGGCATCGCCAAACGCCCCCGCGCCGGTCCGCTGGCCCAGTTCCGGCCGGCCCGAAGCGCGCGGTGAAGACCGCGCGAACGCCCCTCTCGCCATCCTGTGCGCGGTTTCCGCGAACCGTTCGCCGTGGGCGCGTCCTGCCCGTGCCCCGGCTCCCTGCATCCACTGACCTGCAGCCCACATGCCCCAGACCCTGAAAGACACCAAGATCGCTATCATCGGCCTCGGCTACGTGGGCCTGCCGCTGGCGGTGGAGTTCGGCAAGCAGTACGCCACCACCGGCTTCGACATCAACAGCGCCCGCATTGCCGAACTGAAGCAGGGCAGGGACAGCACCCTGGAAGTGGAGCCGGAACTGCTGGCCCAAGCCACCGGCCTGCGTTTCAGCGACCAGCTGGACGATATCGCCGGCTGCAACGTCTACATCGTGACGGTGCCCACCCCCATCGACACCGCCAAGCGCCCGGACCTGACCCCGCTGGTCAAGGCCAGCGAGGCCATCGGCAAGGTGCTCAAGCCCGGTGACACCGTGATCTACGAATCCACCGTCTACCCCGGTTGCACCGAAGAAGTCTGCGTCCCCATCCTGGAACGCGTCTCCGGCCTCACGTTCGAAGCCGCTGCCGGTGCCGCCAATGCCAACACCCCCGCCGCCAATGCCCCTGTAGGAGCGCACCGCAGGGGCGCGATCCCCGCCGCCCCCACCTTCGCCGTCGGCTATTCCCCGGAACGCATCAACCCCGGCGACAAAGCCCACCGCGTCACCACCATCAAGAAAGTCACCTCCGGTTCCACCCCGGCCACTGCCGATTTCGTGGACGCCCTGTACGCCAGCATCATCACCGCCGGCACCCACAAGGCGCCCACCATCAAGGTGGCCGAGGCCGCCAAGGTCATCGAGAACACCCAGCGCGACCTCAACATCGCCCTGGTCAACGACTTGGCGATCCTGTTCAACAAGCTGGGCATCGACACCCTGGACGTGCTGGAAGCCGCCGGCACCAAATGGAACTTCCTGCCGTTCCGCCCCGGCCTGGTGGGCGGCCACTGCATCAGCGTGGATCCTTATTACCTGACCCATAAAGCCCAGGAAGTGGGCCACCACCCGCAGGTCATCCTGGCCGGCCGCCGCACCAACGACGGCATGGGCGCCTACGTGGCGGACCAGGTCATCAAGCTGATGGTGCGCAAGGGCATCAACCCGGTGAATGCCCGCATCCTGATCCTGGGCCTGGCCTTCAAGGAGAACTGCCCGGACCTGCGCAATACCCGCGTGGTGGACATCGTTGCCGCCCTGCAGGGCTACAACGCCCGCGTGGACGTGCACGATCCGTGGGTGGATGCGGCCGAAGCACAGCACGAATACGGCATCAGTCCGATCGCGGCGCCGGAGCAGGGCGGCTACGACGCGGTCGTCGTGGCGGTGGGACACCGGCAATTCTGCGAACTGGGTGGCGAAGGCGTGCGCCGCTACGGCAAAGCGGACGGAAACGTGGTGTTCGACGTGAAGTATGTGCTGCCGCGGGATGCGGTGGATGGGCGGTTGTAACCCATGAAAGTTCTGGTTACCGGCGGTGCCGGTTACATCGGCAGTCACACCTGCGTGCTTTTGCTCGAGGCCGGTCATACGGTCACCGTCATCGATAATCTTTGCAACAGTTCCGCCATCGCGCTCGCGCGGGTGCAGGAACTGGCCGGTCGTCCTTTGCGGTTCCTGCAGGGGGACATCCGCAGCCGCACTGACCTGTCGGGTGCTTTCGAAGGCGGCGTAGATGCCGTGATTCATTTCGCCGCGCTGAAAGCGGTCGGCGAAAGCTGCGACGAGCCGCTGCGCTATTTCGACACCAACATCGGCGGCACGATTGCCTTGATGCAGGCGATGGAAACTGCAGGCGTATCGAAGCTTGTCTTTTCTTCATCGGCCACCGTCTATGGGCAGCCGGACAGCGTTCCGGTCAACGAGGGAGCGCCCCTGCGCGTCACAAACCCGTATGGCCGCACCAAGCTAGTGATGGAGCAGTTGATCCAGGATTGGTGCGCTGCGCGCCCAGAGTTGAGTGCGGTGCTGCTTCGCTATTTCAATCCCGTGGGGGCGCATCCTAGTGGCCGCATTGGCGAAGACCCCCGCGGCGAACCCAACAACTTGATGCCTTGCGTTGCCCAGGTGGCTGTGGGCCATCGAAGCCATCTGCGCGTGTTTGGGGATGACTATGCCACTCCTGATGGCACCGGCATCCGTGACTATTTGCATGTAATGGATCTCGCTCAGGCGCACCTAAAGGCGTTGGAATATGTCGGCCTGCATAATGGTTGCGAGATTTTCAACCTTGGCGCTGGTCACGGTCACTCCGTGATTGAACTGGTGCGGGCATTCGAATCTGCGAGCGGCCGGAATATCCCCATGGAAATCATGAAGCGCAGGTCTGGAGATGTCGCGGAGCTTACTGCGGACCCGTCGCACGCGAACGTTCGCTTGGGCTGGAGCGCAGAACGGGACCTGTCGATGGCTTGCGCCGATGCCTGGCGTTGGCAGAAGGCAAATCCCCTCGGCTTTACCCCTGATCCCGAATGAACTCTATTTTCAAGGAGGTGGCGGCTAAGTTTGGCGGGGTTTCGGGCCTGAGTATTTCATCGGCTGCGTTGAATCTGGTTACTACCGTTCTTGTGGTTCGTTGGTGTGGTGCTTCCGTCTATGCGGATTTCATGGTGGATCTTGCCATCGTTTCGCTCCTGCTGTTGCTCCTGGAGGTTGTCCCAAGCAACTTTTCCGTGTTCCGGCTGCAGGATGACCGTCAGTGGCGCACGGTGGTTGAGGGTCACCTGTTTCTCGTGGCGGTGCTGTTGGTCGTGTCGGTGTTTTCGCTGGCAAAGTTCGGCGTGATATTCAGTGATTTTTCTCCATGGATTGCGCTGTACGCGGCGAGCCAGGCTTCGAAACGGTACTTCGACCTGATGCTGCAGGCGATGGGGAGGCTGCATGAATTCATGGCATTGGAGGTCGCAATATCCTTCGTCCGGCTCTCGTATCTTTCCTTGGGGGCATTGGCCGGCTACCGGAACATCGATCTGGTGTGGGGGTCGCTTGCGGCGGCAGTTGTGTCAAGTCAGATCATCTATGCAATCAAGCGCGGCAGAACCCTGCAGATCGATGCGCCAACCTCCGCGAGGATGGAAGCTTGGGAAGTTGCCCGGAAATTTCTTCCCTATTACCCGGGCATAGCGCTGAAGCGCGTCAAGGACAATTTGCTGCCATTGATCGGAAGCTGGGTGCTTGGATCCAAGGAGACATTGGGTCTGTTGATGCTGGCGTACCGTGGCGTCGTCTTTGCCAGTGGCCAGATTCGGATATTCGAGGCGCTCTTGTATCACCGTGAAACCTTGGGAAAAATCGAGGCCATGCCGGCAAAAACACGGTTCGCGGTGGCGGGAGTGGCGCAAGTCGCCGCGATTTGTGCCTCAGTGGTTCTGCTTGTGCTTTCCGACGAGCCTGCAAAGCCTTATGCGGCGGCGATCATGCTGTCGTTCCTTGTGTGGCCTATTTCTTTCTATTCGATCGAGCGCGCCAATGCCCTGGCCAGCTTCAATCCAGGTAGGGTCAATTCGGCACTGCTGGCATATCTGGTTTTCGCAGTGGCGGCGGCCTGGGGTGTTTGGAGAGCGGGTATGGAAAACGTTTATGCCCTGATCGCGGTGTTTTTGGCAGCCGAAGTGCTCCAATACCTGGTGATGAAACGAATGAGGCCGGAGGTGGCGTAATGGGGGGCGGCTGATGAAAATCCTGATTGATCTTCTTCGCTGGTGGAAATTTAGGAGGGTGCGCTTGCAGGTGGAGGGGCGTGGCTGTGAGTACAAATCCCTTCGAAGCAGTTTCATCGCGCCACAGTACTTAAATCTTGGTGATTTTGTCCAAATCGGTCCGGAGGCTATGATCGATGCCACCGGTGGTGTAGAGATCGGAGCCGGCTCGATACTTGCGCCCCAAGTTTGGATCTATTCGCGCACTCACCACTTCGGTGATGCTGCTACGGCACTTCCGTTTGATAATGTTGTGTTGACTAAAAAGGTCACCGTCGGCCGGTATGTATGGATTGCCGCACGGGCGACCATTCTGCCAGGAGTGACCATCGGCGATGGTGCCGTAGTTGGAGCGGGTGCGGTCGTATCAAGGGATGTGCCGCCGTGTGCGGTCGTGGTCGGAAATCCGGCGAGGGTCGTTCGCTACCGGGGCGTTGAACAGTTTCGCACGTTGTTGGAATCAGAAAATCCGTTTGTCTATGAAAGGTTCGGTCGTAAAAAGGTCGCGCGGAAAATGACAGGGAGCGGGCGCGATGCCAGTGACTAGGCGCCATTTGAAGATCAACTACATCCTGAATCACTATGACCCTCTTGCTTCCACGCATTTTGCCCATGTTACTGGGCTGCTGGCGGAAATGGCCGTGCAGGGATGTGCCGTGAACCTGTTCGTCGAGAAGACTTCCGGCCCGCTGCCGCAACTGCCCGGCGTACGGGTGCGCGCGTTACGGTTGCGGGCGCCGTTGATACGTCATGTCGAATTGTTCGTGCGTTTGTTCCTTGCATCCCTGCGAGGGTACAGATCCACGTTCATACGGATTTCCGCGCCGGCCGCAATCGTTGCATCAATCTGCCATTCGGTGTCGGGAGGGCGTGCATACTTGTGGCAGAGCGGAACAACGCGTGAATTCGACCTCGGGCAGAAGTGGGGCTGGAACCGGGTGAATTGGTTCGTTCGGTCAGCGGTCCCGAATTACATGGCAAGGAAAATGTGCCAGCGCTTCGTGACCGGGCCGGAACCGATGGTGGACTATTACGCGGATTCCGTCGGAATCGATCGACGCAAGATGCGTCTTCTTTACAATGACATCGATCTGGAGAAATGGGGGAGAGGAGGGCGCCGCGAAGTCAATGGGGGCTTCTTTGGGTATTTCGGCACTCAGAGGCCGTCTCATGTAATGCTGCTGGTGCACAGGTTATCGCCGGTACGCCGGACCCCAGTCTATCTAGAAAAGCTGTTTTTCGACCTCAAGCATGAGTTCGGTCTGGATTGGGTGATCGTGATTGCGGGAGATGGTGAGGAAAGATCCACCATCGCCGGCCTGGCGGATGCTGCCGGAGTTAGCTCCTGTTGTCGTTTTCTAGGTCCGGTTCCCAACAGGGAGTTGCCAGTCCTGTATGGCCTTGCAGATCTTTTCATCAATCCTTCCCACGCGGAGGGGTTTCCACGCGTGATAATCGAAGCCATGGCTTCAGGCCTTCCCATCGTCACGACCGATGCCGGCGGGACGAGCGCCCTGCTAGGGCGCTTACAGGCGGGTTGGGTTGCAGACAAGGACGTTCCGGGAGACTTTTCCAGATTGGTGATGGAATTGTTGCGGAACCCGGAGGTGATGGCGGAGCTCGCAAGGGAGAATCTTCTGGAGGTCGAGCGCTTTTCCACGCCAGCCGTGGCGAGGATGTACATGGATGTGTTGGGTGAGCAATAGCATGCGGGTATTTCATGTAAGCCCGAATGTCTATCCTCCGCTTCCCGCTGGGCATCACACGCTGCGGATCTGGAAAGAGCTTGCGCGGGACGCCGAGCGATATCACGTGATCGCCAGCGCCGGGCGCCTTCGGTACTCGCACACGGTTGACGGAAACCTGCATCTGCACCTGCTCCCCACATTCGGGACACGGGGATGGCATTTTTTTCTGGCCAGCTGGATGGTGCTGTTCCTGTGTCTTCGGCATCATCCGGATCGAATTATTGCGCAATGCCCCGTCAACGGGGGACTGGTTGCGTCGGTGGCCCGGCTCATCTTCCGCGTGCCGGTGTTGGCTGAAGTGCACGGCGCCCACTATTTTTGGCCTGGCGGTCCGGGTGGGGTGCGTCGTGTCACATGGATGCTTCTGCGCCTCGGTACCGCGTTTACGTTCCGGGTGGCGACTAGGATCCGATCGCTCTCCAGAGACATGACCGAGCACCTGGTTCGCGTCTATGGTGAGTCCATTCAGCCGAAGATCTTCGAACTTGGCAATCGCGTCGATCTGGAGCTGTTTTCGCCGGTGAAGACTTGCTACCGAATGACCGCGGGGCCAACGCTGATCTCGGTTGGTGCCTACACGGCCGGGAAGAATCACCTGGCATTGGTGGAAGGATTGCTGCAGCGCCTCCCGGATGCGCGGTTGACGCTGGTGGGGCGAGGCCCCATGGAACGCGTCTACGTCGAGCGGGCCCAAGCACTCGGAGTGCAGTCAAGGCTCAAGCTGGTTCATGCGGCCAGCCATCGCGACGTCGCTTCGTTGCTGGCCGAATCAGATATCTATATACATCCCTCGCTATCGGAAGGTGTGCCGCGGGCGATACTCGAAGCCATGGCCATGGGATTACCCGTGGTGGCGACAAAAGTTGGCTTCCTGGGAGGTGTTGTTCGGGACGGAGTCGATGTTTCGCTCATTCCGCTGGGAGACTTGCAAGCACTTGAGCGCGCGGTAGATAGACTCATCGATTCGGAAGACCTTCGGCGGGAAATGGGGACTGCCGCGGCGAAACAAATTCGTTCGCGTTTCGAATGGAACAGCACTTTTGACCGCTATCGCGGGCTGATCGCATCGCTGGTGAGGGCATGACGGCAATCATGTCGAGTCAACCAGCCTCCATTGAAGGTGGCGCGTTCCGCGTCCTGCGGATGCAGATCACTATCCCGCCGTTTCCCGGCGGAATGGAGAAGCACGTCAGACGGCTCTCCGACGAGCAACGGAGGCAGGGGTGCAATGTGCACCTGCTTTTTTCCCAGGGCGCCCCGCTTCATCACGATGACCAGCGGATTGGAGAGGGCCTCATCGCGGCAATCAGGCCACAGGCGCTGCGCTCATTGGTGTTTTTTATGGCGGTATTACCTGAGTTGATGAGGCTACGGGGCCGGATTGACCTCGTCCATACTCACGGCGACTGGTCTATGGCCGTGCTCGGTCGAATGGCCAAGCTGTTGGTGGCAGCTCCAGTCAGCATGGTTTCCGTCCATGGCGGCCCCATGCGTTCCCGGATCAGGAAATTCCTGCAGCGATTCCTGGGGGTGGCTGACATCGTGCATGCGACTGGACGCCGAGATGCCGAACGGCTGTCTGCGCAATTAAGGCGCGAGGTCTTCTGGCAGGCGAGTGGCATTGATGATCTGTTCCTTTCCGGATCGGACGAACCGGCGCCGCGCCCCCTTATCCAAGATAAGTATCTCGCCGTGACAGTTGGCGTCCTTCGCCCAAAGAAGAACATTGATCTTGTATTGGATATCGCAAAAAGCACCGATGACTGGATCTTCGTGGTGATTGGCGATGGGCCGCAGCGCGAGCACCTGCAACGCCGAGTCCGCGATGAATCGCTGGGCAATGTGCGCCTTGTGGGAGCCCTAAGTGCAGAGGAAATATGCAGGTGGCACGATGTGGCACACGCTTTCCTGTGTACCTCAGATGTGGAGGGTACGCCTACCTCCATGCTGGAGGCCATGGCTCGAGGAGTGCCGGTTGTTACGTCGGACTGCGGCGATTTCCGAGGGATCATTGAGCCTGGAGTCACCGGTTGGATAGTCGGCGACTATATGGCTCGGTCATTCGTGGAGCGTTTGACGGCATTGGAGGACGATGAGCGCCAATGGCAAGCGATGTCGTCGGCATGCAGGGCGTACGTGGGTACGCGAACTTGGGGCCGGGTTGCCACTTCCATAACCGAAAGGATGCGCCTCGAGCTGATGGCTCGAAGCGCCGGCGACTCAAAGAGGCCGCAGCGATGAAAATACTCCACGTCATCACCGGACTCGGCATCGGGGGTGCGGAGCGCGTACTTCTTGATTTGTCGGGAGAAATGGTTCGGCAGGGACACGATGTCAAGATCGTGTCCCTGTTCAACGATATTTCCGCGGCTGCGCGAGGTGTTGAGCCGGGAGTGCAAATCGCGACACTCGGTATCACCAAGAGTCCGACGACATGGGGTCCAGGCGTTCTTGGATATTTGAACGAACTGCGCCGAGGGTCCTATGCGGTGGTGCATGCGCATATGTTCCATGCGCTGGTGCTTGCGATCATTGGGAAGATATTCGGCGTATATTCTGTTCCGCTCGTATTTACATCCCATAGCTCGTTGGTACTGGGGCGAGCGAGACAGTTCCTGCTCTGGTCAACCAGGGGGTTGCGATCTGCCGATGTGGTTTTTAGTCGTGATCAGCATGTTCGCTTGAACTCAGAGAGGTGCGCGGTTATTCCAAACGGCGTCCTTGGGCGAGCAAACCCGCCGGGGCCGAGAAAAGCTCCTGAAAGCCCTGGCCGCTGGATATTCCTGAATGTTGCGAGATTCTCAGAGCCAAAGAATCAGCTTGAACTGGTGCGTCAGTTCGCCATGTTACGGGTGGAGAGCTCGGAGTTGTGGCTGGTGGGGGACGGGCCTCTGCGGGAAGGTGTCGAGAGCGCTGCCAAGATGCTGGGCGTCGCTGACAGAATTCGGTTTCTCGGTGAGCGGAACGATGTGATGGAGTTGCTTACGAAAGCTCATGTCTTTGTGTTGAGCTCGAAGTGGGAAGGACTTCCCATCGTGCTGCTTGAAGCGGGAATCACAGGTGTGCCAGTGATTTCCACGCCGGTTGGAAGTGTCCCGGAGCTGCTGGCGGATGATTGTGGTCTCGTCGCCGAGGTTACGAGGTTGTCGGATACCATGGAATTGACTGTCTTGAATTACGAAGCGGCACTGGGCCGCGCGGACCGATTGTCATTACGTGTGAGAGAACGATATTCCATCGAGGCTGCCGCAAAATCCCATGTTGGGCTATATACGGAAATCCAAGCGGCCATGTCGAGCAGGGCAAAGTCATGATTTCCCAGGAGCTGATAAAGGTCGTTCTGCCATGGTTGTTTCTGGCGATGTGGGCCTTTAACGTCCGGTCGCGCCGGGTGCGCGTCGGATTGATGGCAACCTTGTATATCACGGTGCTCGCGGGGTTTGCATCGAATTTCACGCCTTTCTATCGTGAGATGGGGCAGGTTTTTTCTATCCTAATAGTTTTGCTATTTTTTCTTCGAGCATATAAAAGGGGCGCAATTCCACGTCACGCGGCTCCTGTTCTGGTTCTTCTCTCCCTCATTGTGGTGTCGTTGATAGTAAATCCTTCAAGGTCTACAACAGTGGTGGCGCTGGTCAATTTTCTGGTCGTTTCTGCTGTTGCTGTATATGTGGTTTCAGAGATCGAATCGCGTGCGGGTTTTGAGGAGTTCGCACGCCAGTTCCGTTTGCTGGGCATCTTGCTCGCAGGAATATCCGTCTTGGAAGGAATTGGGTTAAATGTCAGATCCGAAGGGACGTTTTCAAATCCAAATTACCTGGGCTTGTTCCTTGGGGTGGCGGCATGCATGGCATTTGTCGGTACATCCGGTTGGCGCCGCTGGGGCAGTTTCCTGGTCATTTCCATCGGCATTTACTACACGCAGTCGCGGGCTGCGTTCATCATGCCTTTTTTGATGATCGTGTTTAATTTCCTGTCCATTGGAGTTAGGCGCGTGGTCGCGCTCTCTCCAGTTCTGCTTCTGTTGGGTGCGCTAGTTGTTTTCATTCCTTTCCCAGTGGGTGTGTCCCAGCGTGATGATGGGGGGTCGGACTCCGAACGGGTGCTGGCGCTTGAGGCTGGCATCGAAATGGCGCGTGAGAATCCATTTTTCGGTGTCGGATGGGGGCACTTCATAGAAGAATTCTGGAGCGCATCATCCCGAGCCCCGGTCTTGTTTCCGTCTGTGCCGAGAGTGGAAACCAGTAGGCGAGACATGGTTTCTCACAATGACTACGTCCGGATGTTTGCGGAATTGGGCGTAGTGGCTGGTCTCTATTTCATGTTCTTGACATGGAAATCTTTCCGTAGAGTGTTGGCTATGCCTGCTAGTTTGAGGATGGTGCTCGCGCCAACTCTACTTGGATTGGTTGCCTTCTCTCTGACGCATAATAATCTCAACAGTGCATTGTTCTGGATATTCTTTCTTTATCCGATGGCCGCGAAGTGGAAGAGGGCGCCGAATGGAGTGTGGTCATGATGCGGGAATTCGTGAACTGGAACATAAGGATGAGCCGCGGCTTTGATCGCCTGTTTTTCGGAAGTTTTACCCGTGACGGAAACACCGAATTCAACGATATCATCCCGGCATTGGTGGAAGACGGTGCGCAGGTGGCCGATGTCGGAGGTGGCAAGACACCTTTTTTCTCGCCTGAGCAGGTGATGGTGCGGCGGCTTAGGGTAACCGGCGTTGATATCGACGCCGAGCAGTTGACTGCCGCGCCTGAAGGGGCGTATTCCACGGTGATCGTGAGCGCGCTGGAAAGATGCGAGCCCGCTCCGCATGACTATGTTGTTGCGCAATCTGTGCTGGAGCACGTGTCGGATGGCCGCGAAGCGATGGCGGGGATAGGGCGATTGCTTCGGCCTGGAGGTAAAGTTTTTACTTTTTGCCCCAATAAGCGGGCCTGGTTTGCTAGGTTGAATAAATTGCTTCCGGAGCGACTGAAGCGCGCTATTTTGTTTTCCGTTTATCCATCCAAGGCGGAACGGCAGGGCTTTCCCGCCCATTACAGCGGTTGCACCCCTGCGGAGATGCGAATCAACATGATGTTGGCAGGTATCCGTCCTTTGGAAACCAGGTATTATTTTATTTCCTCGTATTTCATGTTTTGTTTCCCGCTTTACTTTTTTTGGCGAATCTCGACGTTTCCCCTGATGAGATTTTGGCCTGACAGATACTGTGAGACTTTCATCGTGTTCGGCGTTCGTTGCGATCAAGGTGTTGAATTTTTCTATTAAATGATAATCTGGCTCGCCAATACCGATTGGTATCTTTACAATTTTCGACTTTCGCTGGGTAAGGCGCTTACCGGCGCTGGCCATGAATTGTTGATGCTTTCACCTGAAGGGTCATATGGTCAGCGGCTTCGTTCGGGGGGCATGCGATGGGAGCCTATCCTTATGGAGCGTCTCAGTTTGAACCCAATCCGTGAGGCTGCATTGATGTGGCATCTCGTTGGTTTGATTCGACGGGAGAGGCCGCATTTGATTCACAGCTTCACTATCAAGTGTGCCGTGTACGGCTCGCTGGCCGCGCGCTTGGCCGGGGTGCCCGCGCGTGTCAACGCGGTCGCCGGGATGGGTTATGTCTTTACCAGCGGCGCTCTGAAGGCGCGTCTGTTGCGCCCATTGGTGAGAATGCTGCTCAAGCTGGCCTTGGGGGGGCGTAACGCGCGGCTCATCCTGCAGAACCCTGACGATGTGGCGCTGTTTCGCCAGGCGGGGTTGGTCGATCCCGAACACGTGCGGCTTATTCCTGGTTCGGGCGTGGATTGCGTGCGTTTTTCTCCGGCTCCGCGGCAGGTCGCGGCGGAGCGCGTGCGCGTGGTGTTGCCTGCACGGCTGCTCTGGGACAAGGGTCTGGCCGAATACATGGAGGCGGCCCGGCTTCTGCGCAGCCGGGGCGTTCCGGTTGATCTGTTGCTGGCGGGAACGCCGGATCCCGGCAACCCGGCGGCGGTGCCGGAACCGGCCGTGCGCGAGTGGGTTTCCGAAGGTCTTGTGCAGTGGCTGGGGCATGTGGATGACATGCCGGCGCTGTTCCGCTCGGTCCAGATCGTGGCGTTGCCCAGCTACCGCGAAGGCTTGCCGAAAGGGTTGATCGAGGCGGGCGCGAGCGGCTGTGCGCTGGTCACCACCGACGTGCCCGGTTGCCGGGAGGTGGTGACGCACGAGGTGGACGGGCTACTGGTGCCGGTGAAGGATGGCGTGGCCCTGGCGGACGCCATCGAGCGGCTGGTGCGGGATCCGGCGCTTCGCCAAGCCCTCGGCGTGGCGGCGCGGGAAAAGGCCATCACCGAATTCGACGAGCGCATCGTGATAGCGCGTACGCTGGACGTCTATGCGGAGCTGATGCGCTGACGTTTTTCTTTCGTTCGTGGAAGCTGCGTCGGTTTGACCTGCCGCTTCCGTACATGCGCGTGAAAAACGGCGGGGATTTCTCCCCGCCGCCGTGGTTTGCCTGTTATGCGGTCAATGCGGCTTCGGTGCCGCCGGGATGTTGACCTTGTCGATGCCGTGGATGATGCCGTTGCTGGCCAGGATGTCCGGGGTGGTGACGCGCGCGCCGTCGATGGTGAGCTTGTTGCTGCTCAGCTGGATCGGTGCCGGCTGCCCGTTGACAGTGCGGGCGGCATCCCATCGGCCCACGTCGACCGTGGACCTGCGGCCATTGACCAGGTGATAGTTCACAAGCGCGGCGAGTTCTTCCTTGTTCTCGGGCTGCAGCAGGCGGTCCATCGTGCCGCCGGGGAGTTTGCCGAAAGCTTCGTCAGTGGGGGCGAACACGGTGTGCTGGGTGGCGCCGGACAGTACGCTGTTCAGGCCGGCCTTGTCGACGGCGTTCGAGAAGATGGCGAACGTCTTGTTGTTCTGCAGCGTGCCGATCAGGTTCTGCTCGGGGCGGGTGTTGTTGCTGTTCTGCATTTCCATGGTGGTGTCCTGCGTTTTGGGTCCCTGGGGATCCCGTGGGCGGCCGGTGGCCGCAGCCTTGGCGTTGCGCCAGGCGTTGGACTCAATGCGGAGAGTGGGATGAAGGGCGCGGCTGAGTAGCCGATACGGTGTTGCACCGTAGCCATTGCAGGTTGCGCCCGACGGGGTTACATGGGCGTGAGGTTGATCGGTGGTGTTCATGCCTGCCGCTCGATGCTGCTAAGGTCTGGGCACGCGGGATTCCGATATCCATTTCCGGTCAGTTCCCGCGCCCGTCATGTGCCGGCTTGCACGAAGCAGGCACCAGTCATGCACGCCGATCGCCCCCGTCATCGCAGTGCGCGCAATCCATATGGGCTTGCCACGGTCGTTGGCCGGTGCATTGTGGCTGGTTGCGACAGGTTGCCTCGCGGGGTTGGTACGGGGCGGGCGCGGCAGCGCGGGACCGACGGCAGGACGAGCCGATCATGCCGCTGAGCCGCTTGCCCAAGGAGCCGGCGGACCGGCTGACGATGCCATTCCTGCGGTTCATCCGCATCGAGGCGACCGCCGGTTCGGTCCTGCTGTTGTCGGCGCTGGTGGCGCTGGTGATTTCCAACTCGCAGTGGTCGGCGGACTACGAGGCGCTGTGGAACGTGCGCATCGGCTTGCTGTGGGGCGGCGTGGAGTTCGCGAGGCCGGTCAGGCAATGGATCAACGACGGCGCCATGACGCTGTTCTTTTTCGTCGTCGCGCTTGAGCTCAAGCGCGAACTGCTGCTGGGGGAGTTGAGGGATTCCCGCAAGGCGCTGCTGTCGGTTGCCGCCGCCGCAGGGGGCATGTCGGTTCCCGTCCTGCTGTTTCTGGCCGTGGCGCATGGAGGGCAGGGGGCGCATGCCTGGGGCGTGGTCACGGCCACGGATACGGCCTTCGTCATCGGCTGCCTGGCTCTGCTGGGATCTAGGATTCCGCATGGCCTGCGGCTGTTCCTGCTGTCCCTGGCGATCTTCGATGACATCGGCGCCATCACCATCATCGCGCTTGCTTACGGAAAGCAGATCGACTGGGCGGCAATTGCCTGCGCGTTAGCGGGACTGGGCGGCGTGGTGCTGCTCAGGATGCTGGGCGTGCGCGCCCTGCTGGTGTTCTTCGCGGCCGGCATCGGCATCTGGCTCGCGGTCGATGCGTCCGGCATCCATCCAACGCTGACGGGCGTGGTCCTGGGGGCGATGACGCCAACCCGGAGCTGGGTCAGCGACCGTCGCTTGCAGGCGATCCTGGGTGTGGTGGCCGCCTATCCGGAAGGGCCCCACTGGAGCGGCGATACCCGCGACCGGGCGGACTTGCAGCGGGCGGGCGTGGCGACGCGGGAAGCGCTGTCTCCGCTGGAGCGCCTGGAAGTGGCCCTGCATCCATGGGTCGGACTGCTGGTGCTGCCGCTGTTCGCGCTTGCAAACGCGGGGTTCGTGATTTCCGCGCAGCAAGTCGATTGGACGCTTTCCGGTGCGATCCTGCTCGGCTTGCTGTGCGGCAAGCCGATGGGCGTGGTGCTCTTCAGTTATGCCGCGGTTCGTCTGCGCCTGGCGGTCCTTCCCCAAGGGCTGACCTGGCCACTGGTCGCGGGGGGCGCATTGCTCACGGGTATCGGCTTCACCATGTCCGTGCTGATGGCGGAGTTGGCGCTGGCGCCGGATCACGTCGCGTCCGCGAAGCTTGGCATTCTGGTGGCCTCGGGGCTGGCGGCGGTGGGCGGCGTTTCGGTTCTCGCCGTCGTCGGCCGCAGGCGGCCTGGCCGAGCGGGGGCGCGTACGAAGCAGGCTGAGGCCTGATGCTGATCCGCCCATGGAAGTGGCAGGCGTCGTTCCTGCCACCATCGTGCTTGAGTCCCGGGATGGACGCGGGGGATAGAATCCACGTTCGCATGATGGATTTCTGGTGATGGCATGAAGGTTCTGGTCACCGGCACCGCCGGTTTCATCGGCTCGCACGTGGCGCAGGTGTTGCTGGCGCGGGGCGACGAGGTGGTGGGGCTCGACAACCTCAACGACTACTACGACGTCAGCCTCAAGCAGGCGCGGCTGGCGCGACTGCTGGAAAAGCCGGGCTACACCCACGTCACTGCGGATCTGGCGGATCGCGCGGCGGTGGAGCAGGTCTTTGCGATGCACAAGCCGCAGCGGGTGGTGAACCTGGCGGCGCAGGCGGGGGTGCGCTACGCGGCGGAGAACCCGCATGTGTACGTGCAGAGCAACGTCACCGGCTTCCTGCACATCCTCGAGGGCTGCCGTCATCACGATGTGCAGCACCTGGTATATGCCTCCACCAGTTCGGTGTACGGGGCGAACCGGGCGATGCCGTTTTCCGAGCATGCGCCGGCCGAGCATCCGCTGACCCTGTACGCGGCCACCAAGAAAGCCAACGAGCAGATGGCGCACAGCTATGCGCACCTGTATGGCATCCCGTGCACGGGGCTGCGCTTCTTCACCGTGTATGGGCCGTGGGGGCGCCCGGACATGGCGCTGTTCCTGTTCACCCGCGCGATCCTGGAAGGCAAACCGATCCGGGTGTTCAACCACGGCCACCACAAGCGCAGCTTCACCTACGTGGACGACATCGTGGAGGGCGTGGTGCGCACGCTGGACAGGGTGCCGGGCAAGGACCCGGACTGGTCCGGCGAGCGCCCGGACCCGGCCACCAGCGGGGTGGCGCCTTACCGCCTCTACAACATCGGCAACGAGCAGCCGGTGGAGTTGCTGCGCTACATCGAGGTGCTGGAAGACTGCCTGGGCCGCAAGGCGGTGATGGAGATGCTGCCGCTGCAGCCCGGCGACGTGCCCGATACCGAAGCCGATGTCTCGGACCTGATCGCCAACGTCGGCTACCGCCCGATGGTGCCGGTGGAGGAGGGCGTGGCGAATTTCGTGCGCTGGTATCGGGGGTATTACGGGGTTTGACATGCCTCGCCTGGGGGATGGCAGCTGGCTCCAGCCAGAGCCGCTATTCCTTCAGGGTGCAATGGATATTCCCGAACGGTAATATTTTCTGTTTGACGGCGGTGGCTGCCGGCATCGTGAACCAAGGGGGCGATCGGGAGCGCGTGCAGCGTATCGAAACAGCAATTGCCGACAACATCGGCAGCGTGGGGTTGCACTGACGGGCTCTAGCGCAACCGGATCAGCAGCCTGCCGACATCGTCGCGATCCGAGGCGGGCAGTCCGGCCACCTGTGCAAACTCGGGCCAGCGCGCGATAGCCGCGTCCACCTGGTCCATCAGCGTGGACGGGTTGCGGATGCTGAAGCGCGCGGCGACCTCGCGCAGGTCGTCGGCGGTGATGTCGTCGAACTTGCCGGCCACGCTCATCAGGTGGTGCTGCGTCCATTCGCCGGCAGGGTTGTAGGCGTGGGTTACGTCGTAAGCGGGCGCCAGCGCCCACGCGCCGCCTTCGCGCAGCAGGAAGGCGAAGTTCTTGGTGTGGTCGTCATGGTTCTTGCTGGCGACGTTGAACGCCATGCGCAGGAACAGCTGCTCCATGTCGCGTTCGGGCAGGCCCAGTCCGTGGGCGGTGATGAACAGGGATTCGTAGGCGTGGGTGCGCCGCTGCCTGTGGCTCATGTGCTGCAGCGCGGCCAGCGTCTGCATGTGGATCTTGCGGTTGCCGTCGCGGTCGAACCGGCGCGTCATGAAGTGGGCGCGGCCGTTCTCCTCCAGCAGCCGGCACGCGCTCATGGTGATGCCGGCGGCGGTGGCCATCAGGTGGTAGGCGTACTCGCGCCGGCCGTAGCACTGGCTCTGGCCCAGTTCCTGGTCCGCGCCCATCCCGTCGAACTTCAGCAGCCAGTGCTCGAAGCCCGGCGCGGCGTCGAACTGGCCGCTGCGCAGCTCATCGGTGGCCGGGTTCCACGCCACCACGGCCTTGGCGCGGGCACCGCCGGCGGAGGTTCCCACGCGGATGATGCTGGCCAGCGCCGCCTGCGCCTCCGGGTCGCCGGCCAGGGCGCCGTGCACCGCTTTGCGCGCCACCTCCACCAGCGCCTTCATCTCGATCGGGGCTGCGGTTTCCGTGTTGCCGCCGCGGGTGGGGCGGAACTCCAGCGCGCCCATCCCGCGCCGGCCCATGTAGGCCAGCCGGTCCAGTGCGGTCACTTCCTCCGGGCGGATGCCGTGGCTGGCCATCCAGCCGTTGATCAGCTGGTTGCCGAAATCGTCGGGCAGTGCGTCGGCAAGCAGGCCGGGCAGGCGATGGAAGGCGTCGGGGTCCAGCGCGGGAAAGGCGAAGCGGCCATCGGCCCGATCCAGCGGCAGCATGAAAGGCGACAGCGCGATACCGGTGCGGCGCCAGCTGTCGGCGTACTCGAACACATACGCGCCCAAGCGCGGGTCCTGCGCCACGGCGCCGACCTGCTTGCCCCAGATCCGCACCTCGATGACGTCGACGTGTTTCATGCGCGGTCAGTGGCGGGTGCCGCGCTTGGGCGCGCGGTTGCCGGCGAGCAGGGCCATCGGGCTGATCGTGGGTTGCGGCGCCAGCGCGTCCAGGCTGGTCAGCGCGCCGAGGGCCTTGAGCACGCGGATCAGGGTGATCAGGGAGGAACCTTCTCCGCTCTCCAGCCCGCGCAGGGCGCGCGGCGAGACGCCGGCCCGGGTGGCCAACCCGGCCTGGGTCAACCGCTGGCCGAGCCGGAGCTGGCGCAGCCGCTGGCCCAGATCCGTTTGGATCTCTTCGGGGGTTTGGAAGGATGGTGTAGCCATGGGGCGGGTTCCTGCCTCTACGGCGGCTAGGGCCACGTTGAGGGCAGGATAACGCCAAAAATACAAACATCCAATAAGGGCAGAATTCTGCCTATAAGTGGAAGTAATGAGGCTAATAGGCGAAAATGCGCCTCAACTCCAGATGATCTATGAATGCCTATTCGGGCCGGTCAGACGGGTCGGGCCCGGCTGCCTGTGGACGCCACTCCGTGCGGGCGGCACCGCACAGGTAGGGAATCGCAGCGGGCGCCGCGATCCCCCGTGATCCCGGCCTGTCAGCCCGCCTTGACCGGGTCGCGCAGTTCCTTGCGCAGGATCTTGCCGACGTTGCTCTTGGGCAGTTCGTTGCGGAACTCGACCAGCTTCGGCCGCTTGTAGCCGGTCAGGTTCTCGTGGCAGAACGCCTTCACCTGTTCGGCGGTGAGCGCGGGATCCTTCTTGACGATGAACACCTTCACCGTCTCGCCGCTGTGTTCGTCCGGTACGCCGATGGCGGCGACTTCCAGCACTCCCGGCATCATCGCGATCACGTCTTCCACTTCGTTCGGGTACACGTTGAAGCCGGACACCAGGATCATGTCCTTCTTGCGGTCGACGATGTAGAAGTAGCCTTGGCCGTCCATCTTCGCCATGTCGCCGGTATGCAGCCAACCTTCGGCATCCATGACCTTGGCGGTTTCCTCGGGGCGCTGCCAGTAGCCCTTCATCACCTGCGGGCCCTTCACGCAAAGTTCGCCGATTTCGCCCATCGGCAGGATGCTGCCGTCCTCGCCCTTGATGCACACATCGGTGGACGGCACCGGCAGGCCGATGGAACCGTTGTACTCGCGCAGGTCCAGCGGGTTGATGCACACAGCCGGCGCGGTTTCGGTGAGGCCATAGGCTTCGGCAAGGGTCACCCCGGTGACCTGCTTCCACTTGTCGGCCACGGCGCGCTGCACCGCCATGCCGCCACCCAGGGTCAGGTGCAGGCGCGAGAAGTCCACCTGGTCGAAACCGGGCGTGTGCAGCAGGCCGTTGAACAGGGTGTTGACGCCGGTGATGGCGGTGAAACCGGAACCCTTCAGCTCCTTGACGAAGCCGGGCATGTCGCGCGGGTTGGTGATCAGCAGGTTGGACGCGCCGAACTTCATGAACACCAGGCAGTTCGCGGTCAGTGCGAAGATGTGGTACAGCGGCAGCGCGGTGACGATCTTCTCCTCGCCCTGCTTGACGTTGGTGCCCACCCACGCCGCAGCCTGCTGCATGTTGGCCACCATGTTGCGGTGGGTCAGCATGGCGCCCTTGGACACGCCGGTGGTGCCGCCGGTGTACTGCAGGAAGGCCAGGTCTTCCGGCGCGTTGCGGATCTGCGGCAGCTGGTGCATGCGGCCCAGGGTGAGGGTGTCGCGGAAGCGCACCGCACCCGGGATGGCGTAGTCCGGCACCATCTTCTTCACGTGCTTCAGCACGAGGTTGACGATGGCGCCCTTGGGGAAGCCCAGCATGTCGCCGAGGCCGGTGGTGATGGCGCGCACGCCGGGCAGTTGCGCAAGCACTTCCTGCGCCACCTTGCCGAAGTTGTCCATCACCAGCAGCACGCTGGCGCCGGAGTCCGCCATCTGGTGCTTGAGTTCGCGCGCGGTGTACATCGGGTTGGTGTTGACCACCGTCAGCCCCGCGCGCAGCACGCCGAACAGGGCGATCGGGTACTGCAGGCAGTTGGGCATCATGATCGCCACCCGATCGCCCTTCTTGAGCTTCAGTTCGCCCAGCAGGTAGCCGGCGAAATCGCGGCTCAGGCGGTCCAGCTCGGCGTAGGTGATCGCCTTGCCCATGTTGATGAAGGCGGTCTTGTCGCGATACTTCTGCAGCGCGGTTTCGAACACGTCGTTGATCGACGTGAACTCGTTGAGGTCGATTTCGGCAGGCACGCCGGCCGGGTAATGGGCCAGCCAAGGACGGTCGAAACTCATGCACTGCTCCCCTGCGAGTGTGATCCGCCGTCGAATGCGGCGGCGTATGGAATTGCATTCGATTTGAGCATAGCCTCCCATGCCTGACAAGGCGACGCCCATGGGCAAAGGCTGCTGCAGTGCGGCATTCGGCGGATTTCCTGCAATCGTTGCGATGGCGCTGCACGTGGTGCCTGCTGGCGCTTGCGCTGTTCGTGGCGGGCTGCACCCGTCCCCCGCCGGAGCAGGCGGTACGCGCGCAGCTGCAGGCGCTGCAGGCCGCCATCGATGTGCGCGATTCCGATGCCGTGGCGGACCTGCTGGCCGAGGATTTCATCGGCAACGAGGGGCTGGACCGGCGCGGTGCCAAGCGGCTGGCGGCGGGGCTGTTCCTGCGTTACCGCGATGTCGGGGCGAAGCTGGGCCCGGTTGAGGTGGAGCTGCGCGGCGAAGCCGATGCCGTGGCCCGCTTCAACCTGCTGGCCACCGGCGGAGCGGGAGGGTTGCTGCCGGAAAGCGGACAGGCGTATCGGGTCGAGACCGGCTGGCGCCTGGTCGATGGCGAGTGGCGGCTGCGCAGTGCCAGTTGGAAGGCGGCCTTGTAGGACGCCGCCTTCCGGTGCGGGCCGCGGCGGTTACGCGCCTGCCGGGCGCGCCGCCAGCTGCCGCAGCACGTACTGCAGCAGGCCGCCGTGGCGGGCGTATTCCACTTCCTTGGGCGTGAGCAGCAGCACGTCCACCTCGAACACGATCCTGGTGCCGTCGTCGCGGGTGGCGGTGACGGTGGCGGTCTTGGTGCTGCCATCAGCCAAGCCGGTGATGGCGTAGGTCTCCGTGCCGGTCAGGCCGAGGCCGGGGGCGGTCTGGCCATCCTTGAACTGCAGCGGCAGCACGCCCATGCCCACCAGGTTGCTGCGGTGGATGCGCTCGAAGCTCTCGGCGATCACCGCCTTCACCCCCAGCAGCAGGGTCCCCTTGGCCGCCCAGTCGCGGCTGGAGCCGGTGCCGTATTCCTTGCCGGCGATGACCAGCAGCGGCGTGCCGTCGGCCTTGTACTTCATCGCGGCATCGAAGATCGCCAGCTTCTCCGGCGGCTGCGCGCCGAAGTACAGCGTGTTGCCGCCTTCCTCGCCACCGAAGAAGCGGTTCTTGATACGGATGTTGGCGAAGGTGCCGCGCACCATCACGTCGTCGTTGCCGCGGCGGCTGCCGTAGCTGTTGAAGTCCTGCGGGGCCACGCCGCGCGCCATCAGATAGCGGCCGGCGGGCGATTCCTTCTTGATGCTGCCGGCCGGGCTGATGTGGTCGGTGGTGATGGAATCGCCGAAGTAGCCCAGCACGCGCGCGCCGGCGATGTCGTCGATGCGGCCCGCCTGCATGGTCATGCCGTCGAAGTAGGGCGGGTTCTTGATGTAGGTGGAATCGCCGCTCCAGGCGTACAGCTGGCCGTCGGGCGAGGCGATGCCGTTCCAGCGCGCATCGCCCCTGAACACGTCGGCGTAGTTGGCCTTGAACATGTCCGGGCCGATGGTGGCGGCGATGGTGGAATGGATCTCCGCGCTGCTGGGCCAGAGGTCCTTCAGGTAGACCGGGTTGCCGTCGCGGTCGTTGCCCAGCGGCTCGCAGGTCAAGTCCACCGTGGTGCTGCCGGCCAGCGCGTAGGCCACCACCAGCGGCGGGCTGGCGAGGTAGTTCATCTTCACTTCGGCGTGGATACGGCCTTCGAAGTTGCGGTTGCCGGACAGCACCGACGCCACGCACAGGTCGCCCGCGGCGATGCCGGCGCTCACCTCGACCGGCAGCGGCCCGGAGTTGCCGATGCAGGTGGTGCAACCGTAGCCCACGGTGTAGAAGCCGATCTTCTCCAGCTCGGTCAGCAGGCCGGCCTTCTGCAGGTAGTCGGTCACCACCCGCGAGCCCGGTGCCAGCGAGGTCTTCACCCACGGCTTGCGGGTCAGCCCGCGCGCGGCGGCGTTGCGGGCCAGCAGGCCGGCCGCGACCATCACCGCGGGGTTGGAGGTGTTGGTGCAGGAGGTGATGGCGGCGATGACCACCGCACCGTCCTTGATCCGCACATGGGCCCCGTCGATGGCGATGTCGGCCTGGCCCTTGCCGTGCTGCTCGTTGCCCACCGCGGCGCCACCGCCTTCGGCGATGAAATCGGCCACCTCCTCGCTGCGCTTGTCGCGGGCGGCGGTCAGCACCGCGATCGCGGCGCGGCTGTTGTCCGGCATCTCCGGCAGCAACACCCGGTCCTGCGGGCGCTTGGGGCCGGCCAGCGACGGCCGCACCGTCGCCATGTCCAGCGCCAGCATCGAGCTGTACTGCGCGTGCGGGCTGTCCGGCGTGTGCCACAACCCCTGCGCCTTGGCATAGGCCTCGACCAGCGCGATCTGCGCTTCGCTGCGGCCGGACAGGCGCAGGTAGTTGAGCGACTCGGCGTCGATGGGGAAGATCGCGCAGGTGGCGCCATATTCCGGCGACATGTTGCCGATGGTGGCGCGGTCGGCCAGCGGCAGGTGTTGCAGGCCGTCGCCGTAGAACTCCACGAACTTCCCGACCACGCCGTGCTGGCGCAGCATCTGGGTGACGGTCAGCACCAGGTCGGTGGCGGTGGCGCCTTCCGGCAGCCGGCCGCTGAGCTGGAAGCCCACCACCTGCGGGATCAGCATCGACGAGGGTTGCCCCAGCATCGCCGCCTCGGCCTCGATGCCGCCCACGCCCCAGCCCAGCACGCCGATGCCGTTGACCATGGTGGTGTGACTGTCGGTGCCGAACAGGGTGTCGGGGAAGGCCCATAGTTCGCCGTCGACCTGCCGGGTCATCACCACCCGCGCCAGGTATTCCAGGTTCACCTGGTGGACGATGCCGGTGTTGGGCGGCACCACCTTGAAGTCGGCGAATGCCTTCTGGCCCCAGCGCAGGAAGCCGTAGCGCTCGGCGTTGCGTTCGAACTCGATGCGCCCGTTGATGTCCAGCGCATCCGGGCGGGCAAAGGCGTCCACCTGCACCGAGTGGTCGATGACCAGCTCCGAGGGAATCTGCGGGTTGATCTGCTCGGGCCGGCCGCCCAGCTTGACCACCGCATCGCGCATCGCCGCCAGGTCCACCACGCAGGG
The DNA here is from genome assembly GCF_014678725.1 of Thermomonas sp. XSG. NCBI lineage: Bacteria > Pseudomonadati > Pseudomonadota > Gammaproteobacteria > Lysobacterales > Lysobacteraceae > Thermomonas > Thermomonas sp. XSG. The sequence goes on from NZ_CP061497.1 coordinate 2,971,974, forward strand.
CACGCCGGTGAAGTCCTGCAGGATCACCCGCCCCGGCATGAAGGCGATCTCGGTGTCCGGCACCGCCTTCGGGTTCCATTTCGCCACCGCCTCGATATGCGCGGGCAGCACGCTCACGCCATCCTCGTGGCGGAGCAGGTTCTCCAGCAGGATCTTCATCGACCACGGCAGGTGCTTGAGGTCGAAGCGTTCGCCCAGCGCCGGCAGACTGTGGAAAGCGTAGTCTTGGCCGTTAACGTGGAGCGTGGCACGGGTGGCGAAGGTGTTGCTCATGGACGTGCTCCCGATCGTGCGTGGCGGCGTCCGGCCAAGGCCGGACGCTGGAGAAAAGCGGGGGTCCCCGCGTCATCTTGCGGTTCCGATGTTAAGCCTGATTGAAAAGGGGCGAGGTTCGGTGATGAAACCCACGCGGGCGATCCAATCGAGGCAGGGCCGGCGCAGCAGCGCGTTGCTTGCCTTGCTGGCGGTGATCCTTCCGGCGCAGGCCGCCAGCGGCGCGGCATCGGGCCTCTGGCCCTGGCTGCTGGTCGTGCTGGCGTTGCTGCTGGCGGCGGCCGCCGGCGTCTGGGGACGGCGCCAGCGCCGCGAACGCGCGCAGTTGCAACGTCAACTGGACGAATGCGCCGCCACCCTGCGCCAGCAGGGCGAGCAGTTGCAGACAGCGCGGCGCGACCGGGAGGGACTGGTCGGGCGCCTGCAGCAGCAGGCGGTGGAGTTCGGCCGCCAGGCCCACGAGGACGGCTTGACCGGGCTGCCCAACGGACGCGCGTTCGACGAGGGGTTCTCGCACCATTTCGCCCGCGCCAAGCGGCATGGCCAGGCGCTGTGCCTGATGCTGCTGGACCTGGACCATATCCGCCAGATCAACGACACCTGGTCGCATGCGATCGGCGACGAGGTGCTGGCGGAAGCCGCGCGGCTGCTGCGGTCGGTCTGCCGCACCTCGGACCTGCCGGCGCGGCTGGGCGGCGACGCCTTCGCGGTGATCCTCACCGACACCGACATGGAGGGCGGCAAGCGCTTCAGCCAGCGGTTGCACGCCGCGTTCGCCAGCTGCCGGAGCTGGCACACCGCCGAAGCCGGCCCCAACTACGTCAGCTTCAGCGCCGGCCTGGTGCAGCTGGGCGAAGACGACCAGGCGCCGGCGCAGCTGCGCCAGCGCGCCGACCGGGCGCTGTACCTGGCCAAGCACGCCGGCGGCGCCCGCACCAGCCTGGGCTGAATCCGCGCGGGCAGGGGCCTGCACGGCCTTGCCGATGCCACGCCATCGGCCGCGTACCTGTGGCCGGATCCCAGCGTCATCGACGCGGCTGTGCCCCGGCAGTCGTTCAAGCCGGTAGGGGCTCGCCGCCTCGTGCGGTGGGTCCGGCGGTTGGAGTATGTACTGAGAAGTATGTATAATTCCGGCCTACCCAAATCGCAGGGCTGCCCATGGAAGCCACCGTCGCAGAGCGCGGCCAGATCACCTTGCCGAAGGCCGTGCGTGATGCCCTGGGCCTGACCAAGGGCAGCGTGCTCAAGGTCGAACTGGATGGCGGCCGCATCGTCCTCTCCAAGCACGTCGACGACGCCATCTCGCGCGTGCGCGGCAAGTTCGCGCTGGATGCGGGCGCCAAGGGGAAGCCCGCGTGATTGCCGTCGACGCGCCGGTGCTGGTCGAGCTGCTGGCCGACGGCGCCCATGCCGACGCCGTGGAAACGACGCTGCGCCAGGCGCTGGGTGCCGGCCGGGTGGTGGTCAGCGACGCCGCATTGGCGCAGCTGTCCGCCGCCCTACGCAACGGCGCCGATGCCCTGTCCGCGCTGGAGGAAATGGGCATCCATTACAGCGCGGTGGAATCCAAGTCGGCGCTGCGCGCCGGCGAAATGCAGCGCCGCCAGCGCCAGCGCGGCGGCGAACCGCGCCCGATTTCCGACTTCCTGGTCGGTGCCCACGCGCTGCTGCAGTGCGATGCGCTGATCACCTTCGACGCCGAGTTCCATCGCGATTACTTCAAGGGCCTGAAGTTGATCGTCCCCCGGGACTGACGGCCCCCTCCACACGTAGTACCTGCCAAGGAAACCCCCCACATGCTCGCTGCCTACCGCCAACATGAAGCCGAACGCGCCGCCCTCGGCATTCCCGCGCTGCCGCTGACCCCGCAACAGACCGCGGACCTCATCGAGCTGCTGAAGAGCCCGCCCGCGGGCGAGGAAGCCTTCCTGCTCGACCTGCTGGTCAACCGCGTGCCGGCCGGCGTGGACGATGCCGCCAAGGTCAAGGCCAGCTACCTCGCCGCGCTCGCGTTCGGTAGCGAGGTCAATCCGCTGATCCCGCGCGCCCGCGCCACCGAGCTGCTGGGCACCATGCTGGGCGGCTACAACGTGGCGCCGCTGGTGCAGCTGCTGGACGACGCCGAAGTGGGCGGCGTGGCGGCGAATGCGCTCAAGCACACCCTGCTGGTGTTCGATGCCTTCCACGACGTGCAGGACAAGGCCAAGGCCGGCAATGCCAACGCCCAGGCGGTGCTGCAGAGCTGGGCCGACGCCGAGTGGTTCACCAGCAAGCCGGAAGTCCCGCAGAGCCTGACCATCACCGTGTTCAAGGTGCCGGGCGAAACCAATACCGACGACCTGTCGCCGGCGCCGGACGCCACCACCCGCCCGGACATCCCGATGCACGCGCTGGCGATGCTGAAGAACAAGCGCCCCGATGCGCCGTTCTCCCCGGAGGAAGACGGTAAGCGCGGCCCGATCGGCGACATCCTCAAGCTCAAGGAAAAAGGCCATACCGTGGCCTACGTGGGCGACGTGGTCGGCACCGGCTCCAGCCGCAAGTCCGCCACCAACAGCGTGCTGTGGTGGACCGGCAACGACATCCCGCACATCCCCAACAAGCGTGACGGCGGCGTCTGTCTGGGCGGCAAGATCGCGCCGATCTTCTACAACACGATGGAAGACGCGGGCGCGCTGCCGATCGAGCTGGACGTTTCGCAGATGAACCACGGCGACGTGATCGAGCTGCGTCCGTACGAGGGCAAGGCGCTGAAGAACGGCGAAGTGATCGCAACCTTCGAGCTCAAGTCCGAAGTGCTGCTGGACGAAGCCCGCGCCGGCGGCCGCATCCCGCTGATCATCGGCCGCGGCCTGACCGCCAAGGCGCGCGAAGCGCTGGGCCTGCCGGCGACCGACCTGTTCCGCCTGCCGGTGGTGCCTCCGGATACCGGCAAGGGCTTCACCCTGGCGCAGAAGCTGGTCGGCCGCGCCTGCGGCCTGCCGGAAGGCAAGGGCATGCGCCCGGGCACCTACTGCGAGCCGCGGATGACCTCGGTGGGCAGCCAGGACACCACCGGTCCGATGACCCGCGACGAGCTGAAGGACCTGGCCTGCCTGGGCTTCAGCGCCGACCTGGTGATGCAGTCGTTCTGCCACACCGCCGCCTATCCGAAGCCGGTGGACGTGAAGACCCACCACACCCTGCCGGAGTTCATCTCCACCCGCGGCGGCGTGTCGCTGCGACCGGGCGACGGCATCATCCACAGCTGGCTCAACCGCATGCTGCTGCCCGATACCGTGGGCACCGGCGGCGACAGCCACACCCGCTTCCCGATCGGCATCTCGTTCCCGGCCGGCTCCGGCCTGGTGGCGTTCGCCGCCGCCACCGGGGTGATGCCGTTGGACATGCCGGAATCGGTGCTGGTGCGCTTCAAGGGCGAGATGCAGCCGGGCGTGACCCTGCGCGACCTGGTCCACGCGATCCCGCTGTACGCGATCAAGGCCGGCCTGCTGACCGTCGAGAAGAAGGGCAAGAAGAACATCTTCTCCGGCCGCATCCTCGAGATCGAAGGCCTGCCGAACCTGAAGATCGAGCAGGCGTTCGAACTGGCCGACGCGTCCGCCGAGCGTTCCGCGGCGGCCTGCACCGTGCGCCTGGATAAGGCGCCGATCATCGAATACCTCACCAGCAACGTGACGCTGCTGAAGTGGATGATCGCGGAGGGTTATGCGGATGCCCGCACCCTGCAGCGCCGCATCGAGAAGATGGAGGCCTGGCTGGCCGATCCGCAGCTGCTGGAAGCCGACGCCGATGCCGAATACGCGGCGGTGATCGAGATCGACCTGGCCGACATCAAGGAGCCGATCGTCTGCTGCCCGAACGATCCGGACGATGCCAAGACCCTGTCCGACGTGGCCGGCGCGCAGATCGATGAAGTGTTCATCGGTTCGTGCATGACCAACATCGGCCACTTCCGCGCCGCGGCCAAGCTGCTGGAAGGTAAGCGCGACATCCCCACCCGCCTGTGGATCGCGCCGCCCACCAAGATGGACGCTGCCGAGCTGACCAACGAAGGCCACTACGGCACCTTCGGTGCGGCCGGCGCGCGCATGGAAATGCCGGGCTGCTCGCTGTGCATGGGCAACCAGGCGCAGATCCGCGAGGGCAGCACCGCGATGTCCACCTCGACCCGCAACTTCCCCAACCGCCTGGGCCGCAACACCAACGTGTACCTGGGCTCGGCGGAGCTGGCGGCGATCTGCGCGCGTCTGGGCCGCATCCCGACCCGCGAGGAGTACCTGGCCGATATCGGCGTGGTCAACGCGAACGGCGATGCGATCTATCGCTACATGAACTTCGACCAGATCGCGGATTACCAGCAGGTGGCGGCGACGGTCGCGGCGTAAGCGTTCCTCGTTCCATGTGGGACAAGCAAACGCCCGGTATTGCCGGGCGTTTCTTGTTTTGGTTGCTGGATGGTCATGCAGGAAGAGCGGGCTGTTGCGATTTCTCGCAGTGTTCCCTGGCGGGCAGGCGCCGCTGCGAAATCAAGGTGGGGCAGCGGCGCCTGCGCCGATGCCGGGGACATTCGACGCTGCACCTGCCCGCCGCCGGGCGCAGCGATAGCAACCGGTCGCAATCCGCGAATGCCAACCCAGCCATCCGGCAACGAACAAGGTATGGTGTGCGGCCCTTCGCCAGACCACGCCAGCGCATTCCGCAATGACGACCAAACCGCCGCTCGCCCCCTCCGGAAAACTGTTCGTTGCCATCGCGCTGATCGAGGCGTTGACCTGGACCGGGCTGCTGGTTGGCATGTACCTGAAGTACGTCAGCGGCACCACCGACCTGGGCGTGTGGCTGTTCGGCCGCCTGCACGGCGCGGCGTTCCTGGCCTACGTGGTGACCTGCTTCATCGTCGGCTCGCGTTTGCGCTGGCCGATGTGGGCGCTGCTGCTGGCCGTGCTGGCGGCGATCCCGCCGCTGGTCACCTGGCCGCTGGAACTCTGGTATCGGCACCGCGGGCTGCTGTCCAGCCGCTGATGTGATGCGCCTCGCGGCGCTGCCGCGAGACGTTGCGCGTGCGGGTCAGGCGACCTTGCGCACGCGCTTGGACAGTTCGATGACCTTGGCCATCTCGCCCTGCAGGTATTCCTCGGTGATCGCCACCGGTGCAGCCTGGGTCTTGGTGGACAGGCTGCCCACGTCCACGATCAGCGCCACCCGGCCGTCGCCGAGGATGGTGGCGCCGGCCACGCCGGCGATGCGGCGGTAGTTGCGCTCCAGGTTCTTGACCACCACCTGCTGCTGGCCCAGCAGCTCGTCCACCTCCAGCGCCAGCCGCTGTCCCTGGCTCTCCACCACCACCGCGATCGGTTGCGCGTCGGTGCGGGTGGCCGGCAGGCCGTACTGGTCGGCAAGGTCGAGCAGGGGCACGTAGTCCTCGCGCACGCGCAGCAGGCGCGAATCGCCGGCCACCGTCTTGATGTGGTCGGCGGCGGGCTGCAGCGACTCCACCACCACGTTCAGCGGCAGGATGAAGACTTCGCCACCCACCGCCACGGTCATGCCGTCGAGGATGGCCATGGTCAGCGGCAGGCGGATCGAGACGGTGGTGCCTTCGCCCTGGCGGCTGCGGATTTCCACCTGGCCGCCCAGCGCGTTGATGTTCTTGCGCACCACGTCCATGCCGACGCCGCGACCGGACAGGTCGGTGAGCGCCTCGGCGGTGGAGAAGCCGGGTGCGAACACCAGGTCCCATACCTGCGCGTCGGTGGGGTTCTCCGGCACCGCGATGCCGCGTTCGGCGGCCTTGGCCAGGATCCGCTCGCGGTCGAGGCCGCGACCGTCGTCGCCCACCTCGATGATGATGTGGCCGCCCTGGTGGGCGGCGGACAGCGTCACCGTGCCGGCTTCGGGCTTGCCCGCGGCGATGCGCTGCTCGGTGGTTTCCAGGCCGTGGTCGATGGCGTTGCGGACCAGGTGCACCAGCGGGTCGACGATCTTCTCGATCACGCCCTTGTCCAGCTCGGTGCCTTCGCCGGAGGTCTTGAGGTTGACCTTCTTGCCCAGCCGCGAGGCGATGTCGCGCACCATCCGCGGGAAGCGGCTGAAGGCGAAATCCACCGGCAGCATGCGCACCGACATCACCGCTTCCTGCAGGTCGCGGGTGTTGCGGTCGAGCTGGCCGAGGCCGGCCAGCAGCTGCTCGTGCAGGCCGGGGTCGAGTTCGGCGGAACGCTGCGCCAGCATGGCCTGGGTGATGACCAGCTCGCCGACCAGGTTGATCAGGGCATCGACCTTGTCGACGGCCACGCGGATGGTGGTTTCGCCCGCATCATGGCGACCAGCACCCGTGGCAGCCGCAGGCGCGGCTGCGGCAGGCGTCGCCGCGGCCACCGGGGCCTCCGGCACCGGCAGTGCGGCGGCGACGGCCGACGCAGCGGGTGCTGCGGCAGGAGCACCGTCGGCCAGCGGCTCGATGCTCAGGGTGCACTGGTCCTCGACCCACGCGAACGTGTCCTCGATGGCCGAGCGCTTGACGTTGCCGATCAGCTGCAGATCCCACGCCAGCCAGGCCTCGAACGGATCGAGTTCGTTGAACGGCGGCAGCGCGTCGTCACGGCAGGCAACCTTGAGTTCACCCAGCTGGCCGAGTTCACGCAGCATGCGCAGCGGGTCGTTGCCGCTGAGGAACAGCGAGCGTTCCGGTTCGAAGCTGATCGACCAGCCCTGCGGCTCGGCGCTCGCCGCCGGCTTGGCGGCGGCCGGTGCGGCCTGGGTGGCGGCCTCATCGCTGGCGCCGGACAGCAGGCGCTCCAGCTCGGCGCGGGCCCGCGCCAGCATGGCCTGGTCGATGGCGTCGCCGTGTTCGGCCGCGGCCAGCAGCATGCGCAATGCATCGACCGAGCCCAGCAGCGCGCTGATGGCCACGCCGTCGAGCGTGCGCTTGCCGCTGCGGGCTTCGTCCAGCAGCGTTTCCAGGAGATGGGTCAGGTCGGCGATGGCGGTGAAGCCGAACGTGGCGCTACCGCCCTTGATCGAGTGCGCGGCGCGGAACACGACGTGGATGGTGTCGCCGCCACCGCCGCCGGATTCCATGTCCAGCAGTCCGGCTTCCATGGCGGCGAGGTTTTCGCGGCTTTCTTCGAAGAAGGTGGCGTGGAAGCGGGTGATGTCCATGGATGTCCCGAGATGGCTTAGCCGAGAACCTTGCGAACGGTGGCGAGCAGTTGCTCCGGATCGAACGGCTTGACCAGCCAGCCGGTGGCACCGGCCGCCTTGCCTTCGCTCTTCTTGTCGGCACCGGACTCGGTGGTGAGCATCAGCAGCGGGGTGAACTTGTAGCTGGGCATGGCGCGCAGCTGGCGGATCAGCTCGATGCCGTCCATGCGCGGCATGTTGACGTCGGTGATCACCGCGTCGAACTTCTGGGTCTTGGCCACTTCCAGCGCGGCAATGCCGTCCTCCGCTTCCTTGACGTTGTAGCCGCCGCCGGACAGGGCGAAGGCCACCATCTGGCGCATGGAGGTGGAATCGTCAACGATCAGAAGGTTTGCACTCACGCGGTGTCTCCGGGGGCGGAATCGACACCCAGGCTGGCCGCGAGCGCGAGCTGGCGCGCTGCTTCCACCAGGGTGGGAGAGGGAAGGGTAATCGTAGTCACGCGGCCGCGCGCGGCGCGGTCCCGCATGAAGGCGTGCAGCAGCTGCAACCCGGCGGTATGCACGCGACGCACGTCGGCGCCGGACAGCTCCAGCACTTCGTCGTCGAAGTGCGGCTGCAGCGCCGCTTGCAGATCGGCGACCTGTTCGATGCCGAGGTCGGCTTGCAGGGACAATGGCATTGGGCGTCTCGTGAGGGGTTCGATCCCAGACCGTTTAACGGCGCGCCAGCCCGCAACTTGAGGGTATGGGCGCGAACTGCAGGTCAGCGCACAGTTTGCACTGTCCCGCCTCAGTCGAACACCACGCGTGCGTCCAGCAGGACCGTGGGTGGCGCACCGGGGGTGCGAGCGATGCCCATGCCGATGCGGTCGCGCAGGCCCGGCGTGGGCGGCTCGATCTGCGGGGTGTCGAGGGTGACCACATCGGTGACAGCGGTCACCAGCAGGCCCACCAGCTCGTCCTGGTATTCCAGCACCACGATGCGGGCGCGTTCGTCGGGCTCCACCGGCATGCGGCGCAGCCAGCGGCCCAGGTCGTGGACCGGCACCACCCGGCCACGCAGGTTCATGACCCCCAGCAGCGAGGGCACCGCGCCGCGGACGGCGATCACCGGCGCCAGCCGCACCACTTCCTGCACCCGCAGCAGTTCCACCGCATAGCGGTCGTCGCCAACCGCCACCCGCAGCCAGCGCTGGCCGGCCGGCGCTGCCTGGATCAGCCGGTCATCATCGAGCTCGGCCAGCGGCGGCAGCATGGCGGCAGGTGCCGGTGCACGCGCGGCCGGCATCGCCTGCTGCGCGGGCTGCCATGCGGGCTCGGGCGCGGCGGCGGCTGGAGCGGCGTCGGCAGGCGCCAGGGCGCCGTCGAATACTTGCGCGTCGTCTTGCCAGGCTTCGGTTTCGGGCTCGCGAAGGTCGTCAGTTTCCTTCCCGGGCTCGGCCTCGCTCTCGAGTTCGGGAGCGACATCGATGCCGGCTGCGGTCTCGACCTCGACCTCTGCCTCGACTTCAGCCAGGCGGGTGCTGTCGGCTTCTCCTGCGGCCTCTGCTTCCATTTGCCTGACTTCTTCCAGCGTCGGCTCGGCCGGTGCGGCAGGTGCGACGGAGGGAGGCTCTACCGGGGAGGCAGGCGCGGCCGGTGGCGGCACCAGCGGTATCGCCAGCAGCGCATCGACATAGGCATCGACCATCGCGCCGTCGTCGGGCTTGGTGATCAGGGTGGTTCCCGATGCGCTCATGCGGCCTCCTGTCCGGCGGGGGCAGTGTCCAGCAGCCACTGCATGGCGTGTTCGTAGGCGATCAGGCCACGCCCGTACATATGCTCGCGGCTGCCCAGCGCATCGGCATCGCGCAGGCGCGTGTCGACCGGGATGGGATGCGGGCATGCGCTGGCGTCCGGATGCGACTGCAGCTGTTCCAGCGTCTGTTGCCCGGTGCGCGTGCGCTTGTCGAACAGGGTGGGCAGGATCTGTCGGAGCAGCGGGCGCGCCCGCGAACGCTCCACCATCGCCGCGGTATGCAGCATGCCGGCCAGGCCATGCAGCGCCAGCGGGTCGGTCTGGGTCGGCACGATCAGGCGGTCGCAGGCGGCCAGCGCGTTGACCAGCAGCAGGCCGAGCGTGGGCGGGCAGTCCAGCAGCGCGTAGTCGTGGCCGTCTGCCTCGGCCTGCAGGGCACGTCCCAGCGCCAGGCCCAGACCGGGCTGGGTGGCGCTGCGGCGTTCCAGCGTAGCCATGGCCGGCTGCGCGGCCACCAGGTCGATGCCGGGATAGCCGCTGGACCGGGCGACGTCGGAAATATTCTTGTCGTTGAACAGGTCGTAGGTGCCCGCCGGTGGCGGCTCGGTCGGTACGCCGAACGCGCGGGTCAGCGAGCCGTGCGGATCCAAGTCGACCAGCAGCACGCGATTGCCGGCATCGGCCAGGCTGCGCCCCAGGCACAGCGTGCTGGTTGTCTTGCCTACGCCGCCTTTCTGGTTGGCGATCGCCCACACGCGCATCACTGCTTGCTCCCGGTTGCGGCCGCGGCGCCGGCCGGCTGGGCCGTGCCGCGCATGTCCAAGCCTTCCATCACGCTGTCGACCCCGCGCGAACCGGCAAGGATCACCAGTTCCACCCGCCGGTTGGCGCTGCGGCCGGCCACGGTGCCATTGTCGGCAATCGGCTGGTATTCGCCATACCCCATCGACGCCAGCCGCTCCGGGGCAATGCCCGAATCGATCAGCTCGTAGACCACGTTGGTGGCGCGCTCCGCCGACAGGTCCCAGTTGGAGCGGAACTGCGCGGTGCGGATCGGCTGGTTGTCGGTATAGCCCTCCACCCGCACCGCGTTCGGCGCCTTGCGCAGCACGCCGGCAAGCTGGCGGATGGTGCCCAGCGCGGTGGCGCTGGGGATGGCGACGCCGCTGGCGAACAGCAGGTCGCTCTGGATTTCCACCGCCAGAAAGTTCTCGCCGCGGCGGACACGCACCAGCCCGCTGGCCACCAAGCCGGAGAGGGCCTTTTCGATCTCGTCGCCGAGTGCATGCAGCTGGGCCTGGCTGGCCTGCGCGCTGGCAGCGGTGGCTGCCTGGTTCTGTTGTTCGCGCCGGCTGACCGGCATCGGCACTTCGACCCGGCTGGGTTGCGCCGGGCCGCGGCGCGCGCCGGTGTCGATCATCGAAGGGTGGTCGAAGTCGCCGCCGCGCAGCTGCACCTGACCGACCTGGACCGGCTTGATCGAACGCGGCGGGCCGCCGAACGCGGCGGAGAGGGAGTCCGCCACCACCCGGTACTTGCCCTCGTTGAGTGAGGAGATCGCGTACATCACCACGAAGAACGCCAGCAGCAGGGTGAGCAGGTCGGCATACGGGATCGCCCAGGCTTCGTGGTTGAGATGTTCTTCGTGCTGGTGGCGGGGACGGCGGGCCATGGCTGTGGCCCTCAGTGCAGGAAGCCGTTGAGCCGGCTTTCGAGGTTGCGCGGATTCTCGCCCTCGGCGATCGCGATCAGGCCTTCGATCAGCATCTCGCGCTCGACCTGCTGGCGATGGATCACGCCCTTGAGCTTGGAACACATCGGCAGGAACATCAGGTTGGCCGCGCCGATCCCGTAGATGGTGGCGGTGAACGCCGCCGCGATGCCGTGGCCGAGTTTGCTGGGGTCGCTGAGGTTCTTCATCACCGCCATCAGGCCCAGCACCGCGCCGATGATGCCCATGGTCGGCGAATAGATGCCCATGCCCTCGAACACCTTGGCAGCGGCGGTATCGCGGTGGTGCTGCGCCTGCGCTTCGATCTCCAGCATTTGCCGCATGGTTTCCGGTTCGACGCCGTCCACCACCATCTGCAGGCCCTTGCGCAGGAACGGATCGGGCAGCTGGTCAAGCACCGGCTCCAGCGCCAGTAGCCCCTGCTTGCGGGAGATCGTGCTCCATTCCACCATCCGCGCGATCAGGCCCGCATGGTCCTGCGGCGGCGGGAAAAACACCCAGCGCACGATCCCCAGCGCGCGCCGGAAGGTGTGCATGGGCGTCTGCAGGAGGATCGCGGCGATGGTGCCGACGATGACGATGATGAAGGCGGCCGGCGACCACAGGCCCGACAGGCCCGCGCCCTTGAGGATGCTGCCGCCTACAAGGGCGACCAGTCCGAGGATCGCGCCGATGACACTGAGGATATCCATATGTTCACGCTAACGGCCGCGCGCGGTGGCGCTTGAGCCGCGCTGCGCGGATTCGAGCAGTGCGTCCACGTCCAGGATCAGCGCCATGCGGCCGTCACCGACCAGGCTGGCACCGGCGTAACCGGGCAGTCCACGCAGGCTGCGCGGCAGCGCCTTGATGACCACTTCCTCGCGGCCGAGCACATGGTCGACCAGCATGCAGAAGCGCTGGTCGCCGGCCTGCAGCACCACCCCGCGGGTCGCCTCGCTGACGCCCTTGCCCACCCCCAGCCATTCGCGCAGCGACAGCACCGGCAGCGGGCGTTCGCGCAGGTCGAGGATCTTCTGCCCGTCCATCCACATCACCTGGCTGTCGTCGTGGGTGACCACTTCGATCACCCGCACCAGCGGCAGCGCATAGACATCGTCGTCTAGCTCCACCAGCAGGGTCGGCAGGATCGCCAGCGTCAGCGGCACGCGGATGACGAAGCGCGAGCCGCGGCCCAGTTCGGACTGGATCTGCACCTGGCCGGACAGCTCGCGGATCTTGGATTGCACCACGTCCATGCCCACCCCGCGCCCGGACAGGTCGGAGACCTCCGTGCGGGTGGAGAAGCCGGGCAGGAACAGCAGCGACAGACACTCGTCCTCGGACAGGCGGCCGGCGGATTCGCTGTCGATCAGGCCCTTGCGGATGGCGCTGCGACGGATCGCCTCGGCGTCGATGCCGCCGCCGTCGTCGCTGACCTCGATGGCGACGTGATCGCCTTCCTGCTGCGCGGCCAGGCGCACCCGCCCGACTTCCGGCTTGCCCACCGCGTGGCGCACCGCCGGCATTTCGATGCCGTGGTCGATGGCGTTGCGGACCAGGTGCACCAGCGGGTCGGCCAGTGCCTCCACCAGATTGCGGTCGAGCTCGGTGTCGCCGCCCTCGACCACCAGTTCGACCTGTTTGTCGAGCTGACGGGCGACGTCGCGGGCAAGTTTGGGGAAACGGGTGAACACCCGGCTGACCGGCTGCATGCGCGCCGACATCACCGCACCCTGCAGGCGCGCCGTGACGGTGTCGAGCGCGGTCACCGCGCGGTCGAGGTTCTCGTTGCGCAGGTCGGGGCGAAGGGTTTTCAGGCGGTTGCGTGCCAGCACCAGTTCGCCGACCAGGTTGACCAGGGCGTCCAGCCGGCGCACGTCGACGCGGACCGTGTGCTCGGTTTCGGCGGGCGCGGGTGCAGGCCTGTCGGCTGCCGGTTTGGCCGCTGCCGGTTTGGCCGCTGCCGGTTTCGGCGCGGGTGGCGCCACCGGCTTCGGTGCGGGCGGCGGGGCGGCGCCGGGAATGGCGCCTTCACCGTGCAGGCTGTCTAGCAGGGCGTCGAAGTCGAGGTCGTCGAGGTTGTCGGGCAGCTCGAACGCCGGCTCCGCGACCGCGGCGACCGGCGCGTCGGCCCCGCGCACCTGGCGCAGCAGGGCCGGGTCGACTTCCTCGAGATCCTCGCCGCGACCCAGCGCATCGAGCATGTCCAGCAGGATGTCGACTGCGCGCTGGGCACCGTCGAAGGCGGCTGCGTCGAGCGCACGGATGCCGCTGCGGGCGGCGTCGATGCGGTCCTCGAAGGCGTGGCACAGCTGCACCATCGGGGGCAGGTCGAGGAAGCCGGCGCCGCCCTTGATGGTGTGGAAACCGCGGAATACGGCGTCGAGGGTGGGGCGGTCGCCGGGATCCTGCTCGAGCGCCACGACCTGTTCGCCGAGGCGATCAAGGATCTCGCGCGCCTCGACGAGGAAGTCCGCGCGGGCGTCGTAGCCGTCCGCCGACATGGTCAGATCCCGAGGTCGGCCAGCAGGTCGTTGGCCTCGTCTTGGGTGGCCGCCGGCGCATCGACGCCGGAAACCGCCGGGCCGTTGCCCCTGCTGTCCTCGCCATGCAGCGCCTGGATGTCGCCCAGGCCGGACTGCAGCGAGCGGATCAGGTGGATCACCCGCTGGATGATCTGGCCGGTGAGGTCCTGGAAGCTCTGCGCCTCGACCATCGACGACAGCCGCGCGCGGATCGCGTCCACGGTGGCCTCGTGCTCGGGGCCGATGGTGCCGAGCAGGGTCCGGCATTCGTCAGCCAGATCGAGGGTGCGCATGCTGGCCTCCTCGGTCATCTTGACCACGTGCTCGAGCCGGCTGCACGCGTCCGGCAGGCCGCCGGATGAGGCCTTGGCCGCGGCGGGGATGCGCACGTCGATCGCGCGCTCCAGGTCGTCCAGCTCGCGGGCAAGCTTGACCAGGCTTTCCACCACCGGCTGCCGGCGCCACTCCAGCAGCGAGTCCAGGTGGTGCTTCCAGGCCGAGGCATCGCCTTGCTCCAGCGCCGCCATGGCGGCGTGCAGGCGTTCGATGATCTGGGCGTCGCCGGCGGGAACGGACGGCGGTCGCAGCGGCAGGCTCATGCGGCTTTCTCCATCCGTTCGAAGATCTTGACCAGCTTGTCTTCCAGGGTCGCGGCGGTGAAGGGCTTGATGATGTAGCCGTTCACGCCGGCCTGCGCGGCTTCGATGATCTGCTCGCGTTTGGCCTCAGCGGTGACCATCAGCACCGGGATCTTGGCCAGCGATTCGTCGGCGCGGATCGCCTTGAGCAGGTCGATGCCGGGCATCCCCGGCATGTTCCAGTCGGTGACGACGAGGTCGAACTTCGCCTTCTGCAGTTCGACCAGCGCGGTGGTGCCGTCGTCGGCTTCCGCCGTGTTGGTGAAACCCAGGTCGTTGAGCAGGTTCTTGACGATGCGGCGCATGGTCGAGAAATCGTCAACGATGAGGATGCGGATGCCCTTGTCCATAGTGGATCCTGTGGATATTCGGTAACGGTAACGGTCGGCGACCGGGAATCTTGATGGTGCCGCATCCACGCCGGGGATGCAGCCCCGGGGCACTCCGCTCAGGCCATTTCGGCGTCGATCTCGCTGCGCCAGTCGGTCAGCCGCGAGCGCAGCCGCAGCATGGCCTGGCCATGGATCTGGCAGACCCGTGATTCGCTGACGTTGAGCACGGCGCCGATCTCGCGCAGGTTCATTTCCTGCTCGTAGTACAGTGACAGCACCAGCTGCTCGCGCTCCGGCAGGTTCTCGATGGCGTCGCCCAGCGCGGACCGGAAAGCGCCCTGCTCGAAGCGGCGGGCGGGGGTGATGTTGTCCTGGTGTTCCAGGCGCGGCTCGCCGTCGTGTTCCTCGGCGTATTCGTCCAGGCTCAGCAGCTGGCCGCGGGCGGCGTCCTGCAGCACGTGGTGATAGTCGTCGACGCTCATGCCCAGCACGCCGGCGATTTCCTGCGAGGTGGCGGCGCGGCCTTCGCGCTGCTCCACGTTGCGAGTGGCGGCGACCACGTCGCGGTAGCGGCGGTGGACCGAGCGCGGGACCCAGTCGCCGGCGCGGATCGCGTCGATCATCGAGCCGCGGATGCGGATCGAAGCATAGGTTTCGAAGGTGGCGCCCTGGTCGGACTGGAAGTTCCGCGCCGCTTCGATGAGGCCGATCATGCCGGCCTGGATCAGGTCGTCGATATCGACGCTGGAGGGCAGCCGCGCCGCCAGGTGGTGCGCGATGCGGCGCACCAGTTCGGCATGGCGAGCCACGATCGCGGCGGCATCACCGGTCTGCTGGGCGCGATACTGGGCGGCCCCGGTGCTCATGCACAGGCGCTCCCCTGGGCGGCGACCAGACGCTCGGTGAAGAATTCGACGTGGCCGCGCGGACCCTGTGGCGCCTGCCACTGGCCGATCTTGCGGACGATGTCACGGAACGCCAGCGACGCCGGCGCGGTGGGGAAGGCGTCGACCACCGATTCCTGCCGCTGCACCGCCAGCCGCAGCCATTCGTCGCGGGGGATCGCGCCGAGGTAGGACAGGGTCACGTCGAGGAAACGCGAGGTCACGCGCTCCAGTTTGTCGAACACCGCGCGCCCTTCGTTGACATTGGGCACCTGGTTGGCCACCACCTGGATGCGGTTCACGCCGCGGTCGCGGCTGAGCACCTTGATGAGGGCGTAGGCATCGGTCACCGACGCGGGCTCGTCGCAGACCACCAGGATCACGTCCTGCGCGGCCTGGCAGAAGGTCAGCACGCCGTCGCTGATGCCGGCCGGGGTGTCCACGATCATCACGTCCAGCGGGATGTCGAGATGCGAGAACGCGTTGACCAGGCCGACGTGCTGCTGCGGCAGCAGTTCGGTCATGTGGCGCTTGCCGGAGGCGGCCGGCACCACCAGCAGGCCGCGCGGGCCTTCGATGACGGTGTCGCGCAGTTCGCAGCGGCCGGCGAACACGTCGGCCAGGGTGAAGCGCGGCGACAGCCCCAGCATCACGTCGACGTTGGCCAGCCCCAGGTCGGTATCCAGCAGCATGGTGCGCTGGCCGGCGTTGACCAGGGCCATGGCGAGGTTGATCGAGGTGGTGGTCTTGCCCACGCCGCCTTTGCCGCCGGTCACGGCGATCACGCGGGGCGCGGTGGTGGCGTTCGCGGCGCGATGGGACTCAAGCGGATGCATGGCGGCCTTCGTCGTGGTTGGGGCTGACGCTGTTGTCGCGACGGGGGAAGTCCAGGGCGCTGGCCAGCTCCCGGGCGTCGGCCAGCTCGAGGTCCTCGGGTACCCGTTGACCGGAGGTGGTGTACGCCATCGGCAGATTATGCTGCACCAGCACCGAGAGTGCTGCCCCCGGGCGGATGCTTTCGTCCAGCTTGGTCAGGATCACCGCTTCCGGCGCCGCCGGGCGGTAGCGGCGCAGCAGTTCACCCAGATCGGCCGGATGCGCGTTCGCCGGCAGCACCAGCAGGCTGCGCACGTTGCTGGCGGCACGCACCCACAGGATCTGCCGCAGCAGGGCGCGGTCGCGCAGGCCGTGGCCGGCGGTATCGATCAGCACCAGCGGGTAATCGGCCAGCTGCTCCAGCGCGTGGGTGAGGGCTTCCGGGCCGTCGGCATCACACACGGTCACGCCCAGCCGGCGGCCGAGCACGTGCAGCTGTTCGCGTGCACCGGCGCGCTCGTTGTCGGTGCTGACCAAGGCCACGTCGCGGGCGCCGTGGCGGGCGGCATAGCGGGCCGCCAGCTTGGCGATGGTGGTGGTCTTGCCGGCGCCGGTGGGCCCGAGCAGTGCGACGATGCCGCCGCGCTCCAGCAGTTCCCCGTCGGCCACTGGCAGCTCTGTGGCCAGCGCTTCGCGCAGCGGCGACAGGATGGCTTCGGTCTGCAGGGTCGGGTCCAGGCGCTGGGCGATGCGCTGCGACAGCGCGTCATCGCAGCCGAAAGCGGCCAGCGCGTCGAGGGCAGCCGCGCGTGCGGGCGAGCCACGCAGGCGCTCGGTCGCGAACTGGCCCATCTCGCGTTCGATCACCTTGCGCATCGCCGCCAGTTCGGCGCGCAGCGCGGATACTGCCGGATCGGTTTCGATCACCCGAAGCGCGGGGGACTCGTCGGCCCGCACCGGCGTTACGGCCGCGGCGGGCGTGGCAGTCGGGACGGGAGGCTGCGCGACCAGCGGCTGGGTCGGCAGCGGCGGCGCGGCAGCGCGGCGCAGGGCCTGGGCGAAATCGGTGGGCTGGAGCGCCTCGTCATCGTCGATGCGCACGTCAATGCGCGGCGCGCCCGTGCCGGCAACGGGTTCGGGCTGCCGCGCCTGCGCGGCGACGGTCTGCGCAGCCGGTGTGGCGGCAGGGCTGGACGCGCGGGCGGCGGGCTTGAACGCGGCCATCATCTGTTCCAGTCGGCTGGCCTGGCGTTCCGGCAGCGCGGGTTTTTCCAGCGGCGGGACTTCCACACCGTCGATCCGGAACACCGCGCGTTCGCTGCCGCGGCTGGCCGCGGGGGCGCGGGCCGGGGCTTCGGCGGAGGGCGCGGGCACGTTCATGGTGCGCAGGGTCTGCTGCACCAGCGCCTCGTCGTAATCGGTGGCGGCTACCACTTCCACGCCGCCTTCTGCGACCTGGCGACTGGACAGGATCACCGCGTCGGGGCCCTGTTCGTCGCGCACCATGCGCAGCGCGGTGCGCATGTCGGGGGCGGTGAAGCGTTTGATTCTCATGGTGTTGATCCGCTATCCAGTCTGTCGGGGTGCCAAGCTCAGCCAACCGCCCCCAGCAACCGCAACCGCTTGTCTTCGGGGACTTCGCCGTAGGCCAGCACCGAAAGCTGCGGCACGCTGTGGCGTACCAGCCGCGAGATCGCCGCGCGGATCCCGCCCGGGACCAGCAGGATCGCGGGTTCGCCGCGTTGTTCCTGCCGGGCCACGCACTCGCTGAGGTTCTGGTGCAGACGCTCGGCGAGTCCGGGTTCCAACGCGGCGCCCTGGCCGCTGACCGAGTCCTGCAATATGCGTTCCAATTGCGGGGCCAGGGTGAATACCGGCAATTCCGGCGCCATCCCGTTGAGCTCCTGCACGATGAACGGGCCCAGTGCGGTGCGCACGGCGGCGGTCAGCACCGACGGGTCCTGGGTATGAATGCCGTGCTCCAGCAGCGCCTCCACGATCCGGCGCATCTGCCGCAGCGGCACTTTCTCGGTCAGCAGCGACTGCAGCACCCGCACGATCACCGACAGCGGCAGCAGCTTCGGCGTCAGGTCTTCGACGAGCTTGGGCGACGCCTTGCCGACACTGGCCAGCAGCTGCTGCACCTCGTCGTGGCCGAGCAGTTCGGCGGCGCGTTCACGCACCAGATGCGACAGGTGGGTGGCGACCACGGTGCCGGCATCGACCACCGTGTAGCCCAGCGATTCGGCGTGGGCGCGCTGGCTGGGCAGGATCCAGGTGGCATCCAGCCCGAACGCCGGGTCCTTGCCGGGGATGCCTTCCAGCGGGCCGAACACCCGGCCCGGATCCAGTGCCAGCATCCGGTCCGGATGCAGGTCGCCGCCGGCCACCGGCACCCCGTGGACCAGGATGCGGTACTGGCCCGCGGCCAGTTCGAGGTTGTCGCGCACGTGCACGGCCGGGATCAGGAAGCCCAAATCCTGGGTCAGCTTGCGGCGCACGCCCTTGAGGCGGGTCAGCAGCTCGCCACCCTGCGCCTTGTCCACCAGCGCAATCAGCTTGTAGCCCACTTCCAGGCCCAGCGGCTCCACCGGCGCCACTTCGTCCCAGCTAAGTTCCGCCACCGCGCTGGAGCCCGGGGCCGCCATGTCCTGCGCCGCCGGTTCGGCGGCCGCGTCTTCGTGCTTCTTCAAGCGCCAGGCCGCGTAACCCAGGATGCCGGCGAACAGCAGGAACGGCAGGTTGGGCATGCCCGGCACGATGCCGATCAGGCCCATCAGCGCCGCCGCCACCACCAGCGCGCGGCGCTGGCCGAACACCTGCGCGCCGACCGCGGCGCCCATTTCCTGTTCGCGGGTGGCGCGGGTGACCAGCATCGCTACCGCGGTGGACACCAGCAGCGCCGGCAGCTGCGCCACCAGGCCGTCGCCGATCGCCAGCAGGGTGTAGGTCTGCATGGCGTCGCCGAAGGCCATGTCGTGCTGCAGGATGCCGATCAGCACGCCGCCGATCAGGTTGATGAACAGGATCAGCAGGCCGGCGATGGCATCGCCGCGCACGAACTTGCTGGCACCGTCCATCGAGCCGTAGAAATCGGCTTCGTTGCGCACTTCCTCGCGACGCAGCTTGGCTTCCTCGCGGGTCAGCAGGCCGGCGTTGAGGTCGGCGTCGATCGCCATCTGCTTGCCGGGCAGGGCGTCGAGGATGAAGCGCGCCGACACTTCCGAGATGCGCCCGGAGCCCTTGGTCACGACCACGAAGTTGACGATGGTGAGGATGGCGAACACCACGATGCCGACCGCGTAGCTGCCACCCACCACGAAACTGCCGAACGATTCGATGACGTGGCCAGCCGCGGCCCCGCCCTGGTGGCCGTGCAGCAGCACCACGCGGGTGGAGGCAACGTTCAGTGACAGCCGCAGCAGCGTGACCATCAGCAGCACGCTGGGGAAGACCGAGAATTCCAGCGGGCGCTTCACGTAGACGACCGCCAGCAGCACCATCAGCGACATCGCGATGTTGACGGTGAACAGGAGGTCGAGCAGGAACGGCGGCAGCGGCACCACCACCATCGACAGCATCGCCAGCACCACCACCGGCGCCGCCGCGCCGCTGCGCATCGACTGGAGGAGCGAAGACATCGAGCTGGCGCCCTGCGCGCGGTTGTCCGGGGCGGCGCTCATCGCGGCGATTTCCCGTCATCCAGCGACGGATCCACGGCAACCGTGGCCAGCTGGGGCATCGGGCCGTGCGAAGGGTGCCAGCGGCGCAGCTGGAATACGTAGGAGAGCACCTGGGCGACGGCGGCGTAGAGCTGCACGGGGATTTCCTGGTCGAGCTTGGCGTTGCGATACAAGGCGCGTGCCAGCGGCGGCGCCGCGACTGTCGCCACCCGGTGGGCGTTGCCGATCTCGCGGATCTTCAGCGCGATCTCGTCCACCCCCATCGCCACCACCTTGGGCGCCCGCATCTTGCCGGCTTCATACTTCAGCGCCACCGCGTAGTGGGTGGGGTTGGTGACGATCACGTCGGCCTCGGGTACCGCCTCCATCATCCGCCGCTGCGACATCTGCCGGGCCAGCTGGCGGACCTTGCCCTTGACCTCCGGGTTGCCCTCGTTTTCCTTGTGCTCGTCGCGCAGCTCCTGCTTGGTCATCTTCAGCTTCTGGCGCCAGTTCCAGTGCTGGTAGGGCACGTCGGCGGCGGCCAGCAGGCCCATCGCCCCGACCACCGCGACCAGCACGTGCAGCATGAAGCCCATGCCTTCGGACACCGCCGCCTCCAGCGGCATCTTCTGCAACTGCGGGATGAAGCGCAGCGCGCGGTGCACGGCCCAGGCGCCGATGGCGCCGATGATCAGGATGCGCAGGATCTGCCGGACCAGCTCGGCCGCACCTTCTTGGCCGTAGGTGCGGCGCAGCCAGGCCATCGGGCTGAGACGGTCGAAATTGGGCTGCAGCGCCTGGTTGCTGAATACGATGCCGCCCATCGCCAGCGGCGCGATGAAGCAGGCCAGCAGCGCCACAGTGAGCAGCGGCAGTACCGGCAGCGCGGCACCGGCCACCAGCAGGGCTGCGTATTTGGGCAGACGGTCGGCGTGGCCGATCAGCGTGGGGTCGAAGCTCAGCGCGCCGCGCATCCAGCCCAGCGAGGTGCGCGCCATGTAGCCGCTGCTGGCCAGGATCGCGACCGCGGTCGCGCCCAGCACCGCAACATTGGCCAGCTCGCGCGAGCGCGGCACGTCCCCGCGTTCGCGGGCTTCGCGCAGGCGTTTGGGACTGGGGGCTTCTGTCCGGTCCTCGCGATCCGCCGACTCACTCATTCCGACTCAACCCGTGATGGCGCGGGCGGCCTCGAATGCCTGCCCGAACAACGCCTCAACAGGAGGAAGCAATTCCCGTACCAGCACCATCAGCAGGAGCAGCCCGACCAGCAGCGCCAGCGGCATGCCGATCTGGATGGGATTGAACTGCGGCGCGGCGCGGGAGAGCACGCCGACCACGATGTTCACCGCCAGCATCGCCACCGTGACCGGCAGCGACAGCAGCACGGCGGTGCGCAGTACGGTAGGGAAAAATCCGGGAACCACCGCCAGGAACGCCGCAAAATCGGCGAATGGGGCGCCAATGGGCTGTGCCCGGTAGCTGTCGGCCAGCAACTTGAACAATGCCAGATGGGCATCGAGCGTGAAGAAGATCAGTCCGAAGCACAGGTAGAACCACAGCGACAGCACCGACATCTGGCTCTGGTTGGCGGGGTCGGCCATGGTGGCGAACGACAGCGCCATGTCCTGCGAGATGAACTGGCCGGCCAGGATGCCGACCTCGAAGGCCAGCCGCAGGACCATCCCGATGGCGATGCCGATGGCGAATTCACGCAGCACGTTGAGTGCCGTCAGCGCGTCCACCGCCGCCGGTGGCGGCACCGGCAGCATCCCGGACAGCGCCGCCGACACCGCCAGGGTGATGATCAGGCGTGCCCGCGCCGGCATGCCGCGGCCGCCGATGAAGGGCAGCACCTGCAGGGCAGCACCGATCCGGATCGCGTGCCACAGCACCGTGCCCAGCATCGCGAACAGGTTGACGCCCTGCGCGCTGATGAAGGTGATGTCGTCCATGCCCCGGGTGTCAGCCGATCAGGTGCGGGATCTGCTGGAACAGCTCGGTGGTGAACGACACCAGCCGTCCCAGCAGGAAGTTGCCCATCAGCGCCACCACCGCCACCAGCGCGATGACCTTGGCCACGAACGCCACGGTGGGCTCGTTGATCGAGGTGGCGGCCTGCAGGATGCCCACCACCACGCCGGTGGCCAGCACCGCCAGCAGCAGCGGCATGGCCAGCAGCAGGGCCATGTACAGCCCTTGGGCCAGCTGGGTGAGGGCGGTTTCCGGACTCATCGGCGGGCCACGTCAGATCGTGTTGAAACTGCCGGCCAGGGCGCCGACCACCAGCACCCAGCCGTCCACCAGCACGAACAGCAGGATCTTGAACGGCGCCGAGATCAGCATCGGGGAGAGCATCATCATGCCCATCGACATCAGCACGCTGGCCACCACCAGGTCGATGATCACGAACGGGATGTAGATCAGGAACGCGATCTCGAACGCGGTCTTCAGCTCGCTGGTGAGGAAGGACGCGGCCAGCACCCCGAACGGCACGTCCTGCGGCGTGGCGTAGGGTCCCGTGTTGGACAGGTTGGCGAAGGTCATCAGGTCGTTTTCGCGCACCTGCGCCAGCATGAAGGCGCGGAACGGCCCCGATGCCGCCTCCCAGGCGGTGCGGAAGTCCATCTGCTTGTCGAGATAGGGCGCGATGCCCGCGTTCCACGACTGGTCGAACACCGGCTGCATCACCATCGCGGTGAGGAACAGCGCCAGCGCCAGCAGGACCTGGTTGGACGGCGCCTGGCCGGTGCCCAGCGCCTGCCGCAGCAGGCTGAGCACGATGATGATGCGGGTGAACGCGGTCACCCCCAGCAGCAGCGCCGGCAGCAGGGTGATGCTGGTCATCAGCAGCAACACCTGCATCGGCATGCTGACCGGCTGGTTGCCGATCTGGCCGACGTTCACCGCCGGCAGCGACGGTGAAGCAGGTGCGGCCGCCGGCGCCGCCTGGACGGCTTGGGCAGCCTGTGCGAATGCGTCACCCGCGAACAGGCAGCAGACCAGTGCGCACAGGACCAGCAGCGTGCGCGGGCGGGGCAGGGACAGGGTCATGCCGGCTTTTTCCCGAGGCGTTGCGCCAGCAGTTGTGCGAACGGCGTCGGCTGCGCGGGGGCGTCGTCAGCGAGCGGGGTTTCCAGGGTGTGCAGCAACCGGGTGCCGCCGGCGCCGGTGCCGAGCAGCAGCTGGGTGCCGCCCACCTCCACCACCACCAAGCGCTCGCGCGTGCCCAGCGCCAGCGAGCGCACCACACGCAGGCCGCCGTTGCCGCGCAAGCCGGTCATGCCTGGCATCCGCCGTGCCAGCCAGGCCAGTCCGAAGATCAGGCCCAGTACCAGCGCCAGCGCGAACAGGGTGCCACCGATGCTGCCGGCCACGCTGGGCGGGGCGGCATGCGCGGGCTGCTGGACGCCTGCAATGGCCTTGGTCGGGCGCGCCGGGATGCCGGCGATGGTCTTTGCTGTCGCGACCGGTGCCGCCACGTCGGTACCGGCCGGGGCCGCTTGCGCATGCGTCGCAGTGGCTGCGCCTGGCGCCTGCGCCAGCTGCCCACTCGGGGAGGCGGCATTGGCCGGGGCGCTGGCGTCCTGCGCGGGAGCGGCGCCCGTGGGCGCGGGCCGCGACGCGTTCTGCGCAGGTGTGCTGCCGGGAAGTGCGGTGTTGTCCATCGGCTCAGCGCAGGCGCTTGATGCGCTCGCTCGGGCTGACCACGTCGGTCAGGCGGACACCGAAGCGGTCGTTGACCACCACCACCTCGCCCTGGGCGATCAGGGTGTCGTTGACGTAGACGTCCAGTGGTTCCCCGGCGGCGCGTTCCAGCTCCACCACCGAACCCTGGTTGAGCTGCAGCAGGTTGCGGATCGGGATGCGGGCATGTCCGACCACCAGTGACAGGGTCACCGGCACGTCGAGGATGACATCGAGGTTGAGGTCGACCTTCGGGCCGCTGTTGGCATTGGGATCGGTGGCGGTTCCGGCGGTCAGGGCCTCGAAGGCGGCAAGCTGGGCAGCTTCGTCGATGGATGTCATAGCGTCGGTACCGGAGTCTGTGGGGAGCGGGGGGCGTGTACGTCGGTGATCTTCACCGCGTTCCTGCCGTTGTGGACGCCGAATTCGCCGGTGAACAGCGGCAGGTGTTCGACATGCACGGGGATCTCGGGCTTGAGATCGATCGGGATCACGTCGCCGACCTTGAGCTTGCTGAGCTCGCGCAGGCTGATCTGGCGGGTGGCGAGGGTGCTCTTCACGTCCACCGCCACGTCCTGCAGCTGCGCGTGCAGCGCGCTGGTCCAGTTCTCGTCCTTCTCGACGCGGTCGCTCTGCACGCCGGCGTCGAGCTGCTCGCGGATCGGTTCCAGCATCGACCACGGCAGCGCCAGGTGCAGCTCGCCGCCACCGCCTTCCAGTTCGACGTGGAAACGGCAGACCACGATGTACTCGCGCGGACTGATGATGTTGGCGAAGTGCGGATTGACCTCGGAGTTCATGTACTCGAACTCCACGTTCATCACCGGCGCCCAGGCCTCGGCGAAGTCCGAGAAGGTCTGCTTGAGCAGCAGCTGGATCACCCGCATCTCGGTGGGGGTGAACTCGCGGCCCTCGATGCGGGTGTGGTACTTGCCGTTGCCGCCGAAGAAATTGTCGACCACGGTGAACACCAGGCGCGGCTCGAACATCACGATGCCGGTGCCGCGCAGCGGCTTCATCTTCACCAGGTTGATGTTGGTGGGGACCTGCAGCGAATGCATGTATTCGCCGAAGCGGATCATGTCGATGCCGCGCACCGACAGGTCGGCGGAGCGACGCAGCAGGTTGAACAGGCCGATCCGCCAGGTCCGTGCGAAGCGTTCGTTGATCATCTCCAGGGTCGGCAGGCGACCGCGGATGATCCGCTCCTGGGTGGCGAAATCGTAGGTCCGCGCCTCGCCCGGGGCGGGCGGTGGCTCGACGTCGACCGCGCCCGAATCCACCCCGTGGAGGAGGGCGTCGATCTCGTCCTGGCTGAGCAGGTCGGTGGTCATCGGGCTGGTCCGCCTACTGGATCACGATGCTGGTGAACAACAGTGCGTCCACCTGGTTGGCCGCATGCTGCGCCTTGAGGGTCTTCTTGACCTCGGCCAGCGCTTGCGCCTGCAGCTGTTCCTTGCCGTTGCGGCCGGTCAGCTGCTGCGAGGTCTGCTGGCCGAACAGCAGCAGCAGCTTGTTGCGGATGATCGGGGTGTGCAGCGCCACCGCCGCGGCGGTGTCCCCATCCCGGGTCTGCAGTTGCACGTCCGCCTGCAGGTAGCGCGCGCCGCCCTCGTCGGCCAGGTTGACCACGAAGGCCGGTTCCAGCGCGATGTACTGGGCAGGGCCTGTCGGCTTGGCACCGGCAGGGGCGGCGGGCTTCAGGAACCACAGCGCCGCGGCGGCACCGGCGCCGATGATCGCCACCAGGGCCAGGACGATGAACAGCATCTTCTTCGGCTTGCTCTTCGGCAGTGGCGCTTCAGGCGCGGCGGCGCCGGGCTTGGCAGTCGGAGTTCTGGCAGGTGCTGCTGGCACGGATCGGTCCATCCTTGAGCGGGCTATGCCCGACATGGTGCAAATCGCGTGCCGGCAATGCAATGGTCAATGCTGCCGGACTGCCTGCGCGGCGGGCATGGCAAGCGCTCAACGCCAGCCACGGGGCGTATGCGCGGCTTGGCGGTGCCTGTGATCAGGCGTAGACGTCGAGCAGTCCGCGGCCGCGACGGAAATCCGGCGGCAGCGGCGAACCGGCCTCCTCCGGCAGGGTCAAACCGCTGCCCTGGCCCGGCTGCGGCAGGCCGTCGCCGGACTGGCGCTGGCCGCCCTGGCCCTGGCCGACGCCGGCATGGGCCAGCTGCAGGCCGTGCTGGCCGAGCATTTCGCGCAGCCGCGGCAGGCTGGCTTCCAGCGCCTGCCGGACTTCCGGCTGGGTGCTGTGGAACTCCGCGCGCACGTTGTTGCCGTCCATCTGCAGGCGGATGTCGATGGCGCCCAGGTGCTCGGGGACCACCCGGATCTCGGCCTGGCCGATGCGTTGCCCGGCCAGCCAAGTCACGTGGCCGCTGAAGCCGTCGTCATAGCCGTTGGCGGGGTCGGCCGGCTGTGTCAGTACCGGTGCCGCGAGCGGCGCGGCTGGCGTGCTGGCCGGTTGAACCCCGGCCAGCGACTGCAGCGCGTTGATCGGGCCGGTGGCGGATGCCGCCGCAGGCGCCTCGATGGGGGTAGCGGCCTGTTCCGCGACGGGCAATACGAAGCCCGGCAGCGACGCATCGGCGCCCGCTGCCTGGTGGGCGAAGCCCGGCTGCGACAGGGCGGAGCGCGCGGCGTGCGCGGCCGGCAGGCCAGTGTCGGGCGCGGTGTCCGCCGGCAGGCCGGTCGTGGGAGAGGTGGTGGTTGCGGGCGCTGGCATGGTGATATCGGCGCCAACCAAGCCCACGCCCAGACCCGGTTGGCTGGCCGCCAGTACGGCCAGCGGCCGCGAGGCGGTGTCGGCAGCGGCGTTCGTCGTGGGCGTTGGCAGGACGGGCGCAGCCACCGGCAGCACTGCCACTTGCGGCGTTTGCGGCATCTGCGCCAATACGCTCAGCAGCGGATCGGCGGCAGGCGTTTCTTCCGGCCGTTCGCTGGTAGCGGGGCGGGTGGTGGCCGGCAGCACGCCAGCCAGCGAAATCGCGGCCGCTTCCGACTGCTCGCCCAGCAGCAGGTCGAACAGCAGGCTGGGGTTGCCGGCCGGGGTGCCGGGCGCGTCCTGCGCGGCAGTGCCCGCAGGGGGGGCGGTGGTGGCCGTTGCCGCCAGTACCGCGGCGGCGGGCGCAGCCGCAGCGGTCGGCAGCGGCAGGCTGGCGGTTTCGCCCATCATGGTTCGCTGCCTTCCTGCGCCACGCGGACGCGGCGCGCGCCCAGGTCGTCCAGCTCGCGCTGCTCGCGGCGGTCGGCCACGCGCAGTTCCTCCGCGCGATAGCTGGCGGCCAGCTGCTCCAGCACCTTGTTGTCGCGGCTGGCCAGCATCAGCCGGGCGCGCTCGACTTCGCAGTTCTGGCGGGAGGTATCGACCACCTGCGCCTGCTGCTGCAGGGCGGTATCGAGTTTGGCGCGGAACGCCACGTGGTTGGCCAGCATGGCCGGTGCCAGCGTGCCGCCGGACGGCGCGACGCTGTAGGAGTCGGCGTACTCCTTCAGCGTGTCGAGGCGCTGCTGCTGTTCGGCCAGCGTCTTGTCGCGCTCGGCCAGCATCTTCGCCACCGTGTCCTGGCGCTGCTGGGTGACCCGGAGGAGGGGGTTCAGTCGTTGCGAACGGGTCATAGGGCGATCTCCGGAGCGCCGTCGAGCAGACGGGCGAGGGCATTGCGACTGGCTTCGACGTCCGCCGATTCGGCGACATCCTGGCCAAGGAACTGGAGGATCTGCGGCCACAATGCAAGGGCGTCATCGACTACCGGGTCGTTGCCGCGCTGGTAGGCGCCGATGGCGATCAGGTCGCGCTGGGCGTTGTAGGCGGCCATCAGCTGCTTGAGGCGGCGGATGCGGCCGCGCCAAGCCGGATCGGTGATGTCCTGCATCACGCGGCTGACCGAGACCTCCACGTCGATGGCCGGGTACAGGCCGGCGTCGGCGATCCGGCGGGTGAGCACGATGTGGCCGTCGAGGATGGCGCGGGCGGCGTCGGCGATTGGCTCCTGCTGGTCGTCGCCCTCGGTCAGCACGGTGTAGAAGGCGGTGATCGAGCCGCGGCCGTCGGCGCCGTTGCCGGCGCGTTCCACCAGCGCCGGCAGGCGTGCGAATACCGACGGCGGGTAGCCGCGGGTGGTCGGCGGTTCGCCGACCGACAGGCCGATCTCGCGCTGGGCGTGGGCGAAGCGGGTCAGGGAGTCCATGAGCAGGAGCACATGCAAGCCCTGGTCCCGGAACCATTCGGCGATGGCGGTGGCGCGCAGGGCGCCGTGCAGGCGTGCCAGCGGCGGCCGGTCGGCCGGGGCGGCCACCACGACCGAACGGCGCAGGCCCTCGGGTCCGAGGGTGCTTTCGACGAAATCGCGCACTTCGCGGCCGCGTTCGCCGATCAGGCCGACCACGATCACGTCGGCGGCGGTGTAGCGGGTCATCATCCCCAGCAGCGTCGATTTACCGACGCCGGAGCCGGCGAACAGGCCGACGCGTTGGCCGCGGCCGATCGGCAGCAGGGCGTTGATGGCGCGCACGCCGACGTCCAGCGAGCGGGTGATCGGCTCGCGCATCAGCGGGTTGATCTGGACGCCCGACAGACCGACGAAATCCTCGGCGCGCAGCGGCGGGCGGCCATCCAGCGGCACGCCGTCGCTGTCGATGACGCGGCCCAGCAGGCCTTCGCCCACCGCCACCTCGCCACGGCTGGAGCCGGTGATGACGCGTGCGTTGGGCAGCAGGCCGGACAGGTCGGAGGTGGGCATCAGGAAGGTGCGATCGCCGGCGAAGCCGACCACTTCGGCGTCCACCCAGCGGCCGCCGCTGCTTTCCACGCTGCAGCGCGATCCCAATGGGGCCTCGCAGCCGGTGGCCTCCAATGTCAGGCCAACGGCGCGGCGCAGTACGCCTTCGCGGACCATGCCCATGGCCGGAATGCGCTCGGTGTCCATGCCGCGCAACCGCATCGCCAGCCGCAGGCTGCGTGCTTCGTCCCATTGTGCGGCGGCAATGCTCATCGGCTGCTTCCCGCGGGGCTGCGTTTGGCGTCCTGCAATGAATCGCGACGGACGTCACGGTTCTCCATGCCTATCCAGCGCTTTTTCGCGCAAAAGATCAAGGGCCTTGCGCACCGGTTCACGCGCCGGCTCCGGCGATGATCCGCTGCAGGGTGGCGTTGAGCCGGGCAGACAGACTGCCGTCGATGCGCACGCTGTCGGCATGCAGGCGCAGGTCGCCGCGGGCAAGGGTGGTATCGCCGCTCAGGCGCACGCCCTGCAGTGACAGCAGCTGTGGGCTGAGCATGGCCAGGTCGTCCGGATGCAGGCGCAGTTCCACCTGGCGCTGGTCGCTGCCGGCCAGCTCCAACGCTTCGCGCACCAGCGCCTCCAACAGCGCCGGCTCAACCGCATAGCTGCGGCGCAGCAGGGTGCCGGCGATGCGTACGGCGAGATCGCCAAGCGCATCGCCGACTTCACCATCCAGCCGCGCCAGCGGCCGGGTGAACGCGTCGAGGATGCCTTCCATCTGCGCGGCGATGCGACGCACCTCGGCCTGGCCCGCGGCCACCCCTTCCGCGTGCCCGCGGGCATAGCCCTCCGCGTGCGCCGCCTCCTCGATGGCCTGCAGTTCCTCCACGCTGGGCATGTGCCGCAGCGGCTCCTGCGGCGGCGGGGGCGGCGGCGGTGCGAGTTCCGGCGCGGCCCAGCGCACGGTGTTGCTCATACGAAGACCTCGGCCTTCACGGCCAGCTGGATGGTTCCGTCTTCGGCCATCTTGCGGACGATGGCGAGGATTTCCTTCTGCGCGGCTTCGACCTCGGCCAGGCGCACCGGCCCGCGGGCTTCCATGTCCTCGACCAGCATCTCTGCGGCGCGCTGGGACATGTTGGCGGCGATCTTGTCCTTGACCTTGGTGTCGGCGCCGCGCAGGGCCAGCGCCAGCCGGTCGGCCGGGACCTCGCGCAGGACCGACTGCATGGCGCGATCGTCGATCTCGGCGAGGTTGTCGAACACGAACATATGGTCGCGGATGCTGGCGGTCAGCGTTTCGTCGATCTGCGCGATGGTGCCGAGGATGACCTCGTCCTGGCCGCTGTCCATGAAGTTGAGGATATTGGCCGCCACCTTGACGCCGCCGATGGAGGAGGACTTGAGGTTCTGGTTGCCTGCGAACTGCTTGGCCATCACGTCGTTCAGTTCATTGAGCGCGTGCGGCGGGATGCCGTCCAGGGTGGCGATACGGATCAGCACGTCGGCGCGGGTGCGCTCCGGCAGGAACTTCAGCGCGTCCGCGCCCTGGTCCGGGTCCAGGTGCGACAGCACGATGGCGATGATCTGGGGGTGTTCGTTGCGCACCAGGTCGGCGATGGCCCGGGGCTCCATCCACTTCAGGGTGTCCAGGCCGGTGGTGTTGCGGCCCAGCAGGATGCGGTCGATCAGGCTGCTGGCGCGCTCCTCGCCCAGCGCCTGCACCAGCACGCTGCGGACGTACTCGTCGGCGCCGCTGCCGATATTGGGTTGCTCCAGGGTGTCCACGAAGTCGTCGATCACCTTCTCGACGTCCTGCCGGGACACGCCGCCGACCGAGGTCATGGCCACGCCCAGCTTCTGCACTTCCTTGGCGCCCATGTGCTTGAGCACCTCGGCGGCCTGCTGCTCGCCCAGCGACAGCAGGATGACGGCGGCGCGCTGGACGCCGGTCAGGGTGTAGTCACTCATCGGCATTCACCAGGTCGCGCACCACCGAGGCGACGCGCTTGGAATCGGTGGTGACGGCATCGCGCGCCACCTGCACCTTGGCTTCGAAATCGCGGCGCTTGGCGACGCGTTCCTGGGTGAGCGCCGGGGTCACCGGCTGGTCGTCGTGGTCGAGCATCTCGGTGACCTCGGCTTGCTGCGGCTCATGCTTGACCAGCACCTTCGGCGTGGTGAGCGCCCGGAAGGCGGGGCGCAGCACGAACCACACCACCGCCAGCACCGCCAGGCCGCCCAGCAGGGTGCGCAGCAGGTCGCGGGCGCGCGGGTTTTCCCAGAACGGCGCCGGCTCCGTCGCCACTTCAGGCTGTCGCGCGAAGGGCGAATTGACCACGGTGACCACGTCGCCGCGCTGGGCATCGAAACCGATTGCCTGCTGCACCAGCGACTGGATGCGTTGGACTTCCTGGGCATTGAGCGCCCGCTCGGTGGGCTTGCCGTTCTTGCCGGGGGCGCCGGCGAGGTTGTCCACCAGCACCGCGGCGGTAACCCGGCTGATGCGCCCGGGCGCCTGCCGGGTATGGGTCAGGGTGCGGTCGATCTCGTAGTTGCGCACCGAGCTGCGGCTGCCGTTGCCGGTCGCGGCGGTGGCCTGCGCGGCGTTTGCGGTGCCCGCCGCGCCGGCGGCGTTGGGATCCGGATTCGCAGCGGCAGTGGCGGCCGGGGTGTTGCTGGCGCTGCCGGGAACGCCCTGCGGGGGATTCGCCGCCGCGAGGTTGCCGGATTCGGACAGTTGCTCGCTGCGCACGATCGCGGGGTCCGGGCCGTACTTCTCGCTGGCCTGTTCGGTCTGGCTGAAATCCATGTCCACGCTCACTTCTGCGCGGACCCGGCCGGGGCCGGTCATCGGCTCCAGCAACTCCTGGATGCGGCGCACGAACACCGCTTCCTGGCGACGCTGGCGCTCGAACTGCTTGGCACTGATGGCGGCGTCGCTGTCGGGGTCGGGGTTGGACAGCAGGCGGCCGAACTGGTCCACCACGGTGACGTTGCTGGCCGGCAGGCCGGGGATGGAGGAGGACACCAGATGGACGATGGCGTCCACCTGACCCTGCTCGAGGCTGGCGCCGCTCTGCAGCTGCAGCACCACCGAGGCACTGGCCGGATCCTTGTTGCGGGTGAACGCGGACGGCTTGGGCATGGCCAGATGCACCCGCGCCTCACGGACCGGGCGCAGGTTGGAGATGGTGCGGGCCAGCTCCGTTTCCAGCGCGTGCTGGTAGCGCGCGTTTTCCACGAACTGGCTGGTGCCGAAACCCTGATCGCCCTCCATCGCGGCGAACCCACGGTCCTCGCCCGCGCCGATGCCGCCGGCTGCCAGCGCCATGCGTGCCTCGCCGATGCGGTCTTCCGGCACGGACAGCGCGCCGGTGGTCGGGTCGATCTTGAACGGCACCTGCGCAGTGCGCAGCACGTCGCGCGCCTCGCCGGCGGTCTTGACGTCCAGCCCCGGCAGCGGCGCGTAGGTCGGCTTCTGGGTCCAGAAGAACAGCCACAGGCCCAGCGCGATGGCGGCCGCGGTCACGCCTAGGGTCAGCAGCTGCCGCACCATCGGGATGTCCTGCAGGCGTCCCAGGTTCTTCAGGCCTTCGGTGGTCTTGGGAAGTGCGATGGCGCTCATGGCTGGCGGGATTCTGGCTGGAAGGGGTGTTTAGCGGCGGAGGGGGGTCGGGCGCACAGTGCCGGCGCCGGCAGTCACGCG
This sequence comes from Thermomonas sp. XSG, assembly GCF_014678725.1. Taxonomy (NCBI): domain Bacteria; kingdom Pseudomonadati; phylum Pseudomonadota; class Gammaproteobacteria; order Lysobacterales; family Lysobacteraceae; genus Thermomonas; species Thermomonas sp. XSG. The sequence goes on from NZ_CP061497.1 coordinate 3,003,830, forward strand.
GGTCAGACCGGCATGTTCATGACGTCCTGGTAAGCCTGGACCAGTCGGTTGCGCACTTCCACCGCCGCCTTGAACGCGACCTGGGACTGCTGCATCGCCACCATCACCCGGGCAAGATCGGCCCGGGGATCGCCGATTTCGAACGCATGCTGCAGCGCCCCGGCCTCGTTCTGGGCCTTGCTGACGCCGTCGATGGCGTTGCTGAGGGTTTTCTGGAAATCGGCGCGCCCCGGCTGCCCGGTTTCGATGGCGTTCGACGGGCGGGCGTCGACCGCCGCGGGGTTGCCCAGCGGTCCCTGCGCCCGCGTCTCGTGGGCGCGGATCTGGGAGAGGATCGAGCTGATGGCATCGGTCATCAGGGCAAGGGGACGAGGAAAGCCTGTCGCCTTTCGTGCAAAACCCATGCCGCGGTGCCGTCGGAAAACCGCCGATGGCCGACGGATTTCAATCAATTTCTTTATCTACATGAGGTTGGGAGACAAACTTCGAGCGAAATCACGAATCATCCGCTGACGACCGCACTCCTGAAGTGAATGTGCGTCAAAGGACTGCGATCGGGAAGCTTGCGCCGCCGGGGTCAATTGCCAGGCGGATGGCGGACCCGCTCAGGACTCGTGCTGGCTGTCTTCCACCGGGGTTTCGCTGCCGCGCCCGATCCCGTACTTGCGCAGCTTTTCCAGCAGGGTGGTGCGCCGCAGGCCCAGCAACGGGGCCGCGTGGGCGACCACCCCGCCGCTTTGCTGCAGGGCCTGGCGGATCAGTTCGTTCTCGATTTCGGCGATGTGCTGGCGCAGGTCCAGGCCGCCCGCCGGCAGCGATACCAGTGGTGACAGGGTGGTCGGATCAGGCGGTGGAGGCGGCAGAGGCGGTGCGGGCGCAGGCGGCGGTTGCAACGGCGGCAGCTGGTCTTCGCGAGCCGGGGCCGCGTCGCGCAGCATGTCCTCCGGAACTGCCGCGCGGTAGCGGGCGGGCAGGTCGCCGATGCCTACCCGGCCTTCCGGATGCAGTACCGCCAGTCGTTCCAGCAGGTTGCTGAGCTCGCGGACGTTGCCCGGCCAGTCGTAATGCTGCAGTGCCGCAACGGCCTCGTCAGTCAGGGCGACCCGGCCGCGCCCGGCTTCGGCCAGCTGGCGGGTGATCGCCGCCACTAGGTCCGGCAGATCGTCGCTGCGTTCGCGCAGCGCCGGCATTTCGATGGGGAAGACGTTGAGCCGGTAGAACAGGTCCTCGCGGAACCTGCCGTCGGCGATATGGGCTTCGAGATTGCGGTGGGTGGCCGCCAGCACGCGCACGTTGCAGGTGATCGGCGGACCGCCGCCGACCCGCTCGAACACGCGTTCCTGCAGCACCCGGAGCAGCTTCACCTGCATCGCCATCGGCATGTCGCCGATCTCGTCGAGCATCAGGGTGCCGCCCTCGGCCATCTCGAAGCGCCCCTTGCGCTGCGTCAGCGCGCCGGTGAACGCACCCTTCTCGTGGCCGAACAGTTCGCTTTCCAGCAGGTCCGGCGGGATCGCGCCGCAGTTGATGGCAACGAAAGGCTTGTCCTTGCGTGGCGAGCGCGCGTGGATGGCGCGCGCGGCAACCTCCTTGCCGGTGCCGGACTCGCCGAGGATGAGCACGGTGGTATCGAAGCGGGCCACCTGGTCAATGAGCCGGTTCAGGCGCAGCACCGCGGGACTGCGCCCGGTGGGGCCGATCTGCGGGACTTCACGCTGCTCGTCGTCGTTCAGGCGCTTGATGCTGGCCCGCCGCAACACGTCCTGCAGCTGGTTGCGCCGGATCGGATAGTCCAGCGTCCAGACCATTTCGGGATGCAGGTGCCGGCGCCAGCCGTCGGCATCGGCCGGCGCGGGCAGGGCGATCACCGGCGGGTGCATGGGCTGTGCCCCCAGCCAGGCGATGAATCCGTCCCAGGCGGCGGCATCGCCTACGTCGCCGGTAATGACCGCCACCCAGTCGGTAGCACGCGCCTTGCCCAGGTCGATATCCGCGGCATCGGCAACGATGCGCGGGGTGAAGTCCATGAAATCCAGCAGCGTTGCCAGCCGCTCGGTACGGGCGTCGTCGCCATCGACCACCAGGATGCGCGATTCACTCATGCGCCAGCCCCGGCCCCTGCCAGGCCTTCCAGCAACGGCAGCACTTCCTGCATGTAGTTGAGCTTGCTGACGAAGGCATCACTGCCGGCCCGCAACGCGTGCTCGCGATGTTCGGTGTCGTCGAAATGGCTGACGATGGCAACGAACGGCGGGGCGTCCTGTGCCTTGATCAGGCGGGTGGCCTGCAATCCACCCATTTCCGGCATGGCCAGGTCCATCAGCACCACGTCGGGACGCAGGGACTCGGAGCGGGCCACCGCTTCGATGCCGTTGGCCGCGGTGCCTGCGATGTCGATCCACGCATGCTTGCGCATGTGCCGGACCACCGCGTTGATGAAGCCCTCGTGGTCATCCACGAGCAGCACCCTGATCGTCTTCAACATCTTCTTCCCCTGCAGAAGATCACCCCAGCCGCGCCATCGGGGCTGGTGCCTGCTCCCGGCGGCGCATCCGCGCCGGCGCGATCGACAGCTGTTCACGATACTTGGCCACGGTGCGCCGCGCCACGCGGATGCCCTGCCGGGCCAGCATCGCGGCGATCACTTCGTCGGCCAGCGGCGCGTGCGCCGGTTCGTCCTCGATCAGGCGCCGGACCATCGCCTTGATCGCCGCACCGGATACCTCCGCGCCCTCCAGCCGCACCGCGAACAGGCGCTTGAGTTCAAGGGTGCCGCGGGGCGTCTGGATGTATTTGCCGGTGGTGATGCGCGACACGGTGGATTCGTGCACCCCGATTTCCTCGGCCACCTCCTTCAGCGTGAGCGGCGCGATGGCCTCCTCGCCCTGTTCCAGGAAGGCCTGCTGGCGCGTGACCAGCGCGCGCGCGGTCTTGAGCAGGGTTTCGTTGCGGATGCCCAGGCTGCGCAGCAGCCAGCGCGCCTCGTCCAGCAGCCCGCGCATGCCGGCGTGACCGGAGGCCTGCTCCGCATGCGCACAGAGGCGCAGGCGCGGGGCGCTGCGGGTGTTCAGGCGTACCTGCCAGCCCCCGCCGGCGCGCCAGGCGATCACGTCCGGCACGATGAAGGCGGGCTCCGGCTCCGGTGGCTGTTCCACCGGGTGCGGTTGCAGCGACAGCACCAGTGACACGGCCGCTGACAGGTCGGCGGCGGATGCCCCCAGCCGTTCGGCGATGGCGGCAAGGTCATGCCGGGCCAATGCGTCCAGCTGCTCGCCGACCATGCGCAGCGCCAGGGTGCGGGTGTCGCTGGCGGGCAGGGCGCGCAGCTGGGCCAGCAGGCACTCACGCGGATCGGCAGCGGCCATGCCGGGCCAGTCGCCGTCCAGCAGCAGGCGCTGGCGCACGGCCATCAGGCTTTCGGCATCGACCTCTGGCAGGGCGTCGCGCAGCTGCGCTGCACCCTGACGTGCCAGTTCCGTTGGTTCACCTTCCAGATAGCCACGGTCGTCGCAACAGTCCAGCCACCAGGCGGCCATGGCCAGGTCATGGGCGTTGCATCGCAGTTGCAGCTGTTGCAACAGGCGCTGGCGCGGGTCGCTGGATTCGCCGGCGGCGATCCGCGTGGTGGCGTCCTCATCCATATCGCCGGTGTAACTGCCGCCGGACAGGAACATCGGTTCCGGGAGCTCGTCCCAGGCGGCGGCTTCCAGCGCGGCGTCATCGCCATCACCGGCGGAAACGGGCTCTTCCTCGTCCGCCTCCTGTTCCAGCAGGGGGTTGCGTTCCAAGACCTGCTGGAGTTCCTGCTCCAGCTGCAGCGAGCTGACCTGCAACAGACGGATCGACTGCAGCAGCTGCGGGGTCAGCGTCATCGACTGCCCCATCTTGGCCTGCAAGCTAGCCTTCATCCCCGGCCCCCGTGGTTCCTGCCCGTGTCGCCATCTGCTGTGGTTAAGTCGCCCCTACCGCGTCGCCGCGCAATGCGTCTTGCATTCAGTGTAAGGGGAATCCAGCGGAATGGGCGCGAACGGAGTCGGAAAATCGACGCGTGCGGAGTCACTGCCGTTGGAACGGCCTTCTGGCAGCTGTCATGGGGCGGGGAGACGCGGAAGAGGGTGGGCGGCCGCTACAGATCGCGCTGGGCGCGGCGCTCGGCGACGGCGCGCCGATGCTGCCGGAACACGTGGCGCTCAAGGGCTGCGCGGGTGGATTCGGGGAGGGGGCCGAATTGCAGCCACTGGCAGGGGGTTCCGTCCTCGCCCGGCGCACAGGCGATGACCTGGGCCGGCAGCACCAGCGGCTCCGGCAGCCAGGGCGTGGCCTGCATGCGGAACAGTCCGGTGCTGCCCTCCGTGCAGTCGCTGCTGGCCGGCATGCGGACGCCCTGCGCGGACCATTTCAGCTGCACGCGCGAATCGCCGTTTGCCTGCGTGTGCAGGCTGCCGACCAGGGTCAGGAGCAGGTCCAGTTTGGCCTCGATGCGCCGCAGCGCCAGCCCCTGCGTGCCTTCTTCTTCCTCGTTGCGGCTGTCCTCGATGACGGCGATCGCCGAAAGGTGGATCTCGGCGCGGGCGCAGGTGGTTTCCACCCAGGCCGGATCCAGCGTCTGCGGCAGGAACGCCGCGCGCTGGACGTCTTCACAAGCCAGCGCGTCGCCGAACAATGCAGCATCGGCGCGCTCGTGATTCATCCCATCGCCTGCAGGTAGGCGTTGGCGCTGCGCTGATGGCGCTGCAGCTGCTGCAGCTGGTCTGCGACGAAGTCGCGCCGCTGGCCCAGCTCCTCGAGCATTGCCTGATGAGCTTCCATCAGTTTCATCCATGCCTGGATCTGGCGCGGATCCAGCAGGGCGGCATCCACAGCGGTCAGGGCCTGCCGCACCGCGCGATCATGCGCATCCACCAGCGCCGCCGCCGCGTCCAGATCGGCCCGGCCCAGCGCTTCGCGCAGGGCATCGACCGGCAGGACAGGGGGCAGGTCGGCGGTGTAGTCGGTCACCTGCCGCGCTCCGGATCGATCTGCTGCCACGCAGCCTCGATGTCGGCGATCAGGCCGTCGACTTCCTGCACCACGGCCACATCGTTGTTCACGTTGGCCTCGGTCAGCCGGCGCTGGGAGTAGTCGTACAAGGCGGCGAGCCCGTCGGCGATTTCCCCCCCGGCGGCGTGGTCCAGCGAGCCGTCAAGCTGACCGATGATCAGGCTGGCCTCGCTGATGGCCTGGCCCTTGCGCGGCAGATCACCGATCTCGATGCAGGCGCTGGCGAGCCGCAGGCGTTCGCGGACCCCTGCCAGCATCAGGCTGACCAGACGGTGCGGCGAGGCATCCAGCACGGCGCTGCTGACTGCGGTCTGGCGATAGTGCTGGGCGGAGGTGCGTGCGTTCATGGGATTGGTCAGCGGCTGTTGAGGGCGCCCAGTTGCTGGGCGATATAGCTGGAGGTGCTCTGCATCTGCGCCATCATCGCGTCCAGCGCGGTGAACTGGCGGCGATATGAAGCTTCCAGGCGTTCCATGCGGGCGTCGAGGTCTGCCCGTTGCTGGGTGACCGTTTTCATGCGGGTGTCCAGGCTCTTGCCGCGATCGGCCAGCAGCCCTTGCGCGCCCACGTAGTTGTGCAGCATGTCGCGCATGTTCTTGCCAAGATCCGCATCCTCGCCGAGCAAGCTCTTCACCGCGCCCGGGTTGGCGGCGATCGCCGCATCGAATTTGCTGCCGTCCAGGCTGAGAGACCCATCCACCGCGGTCTTCAAACCCAGTGCATTGAGCTCGGCGTAGTTGCTGCCGATCGCGTTGCGCAGCGACGCGGTGATGGAGCGTGGCGCGGCGTCGCCGCTCAGCGGGCCGGCGGTTTTGCCCTCGCCACCGGCAGCGCTTTGTGTACGCAGGGCACCCAGCGCGGTGTTGTAGGCGCTGATGAAGCCGAGCATGGAAGCTTTCAGCGTGCTGGCGTCGGAACCCACGTCCAGCGTGAACGCCTCGCCGGGCTTGGCTTTGGTCAGGGTCAGAGTGATGCCGTCGACCAGATCGCTCAGGGTGTTCGAAGACGAGGTGCGGGTAATGCCATCCACATGCACCACGGCGTCTTGCGCTGCGGTCACCTCGGTCATGCCGCCGCCAGTCGTCAGTGCCGAAAGGCCGCCGTCGCCACCGTTTGCAGTGACGGTCAGGGCGCCGGCAGCGCCGGTCGTGCCCGAACTCAGCAACAGAACCTGGCCGGAGTTGCCGTTGACCAGGGTGGCGGTCACCCCTTTGCCCGCCGCTTGGCTGTTGATGGCGTCACGGATATCCGCAAGCGTGCCTTTGCCGGCATCGATGGTCACGTCGAAGGCGTCGCCGCTGCCCACCTGCAGGGTCAACGTGCCGTTGCCCACGTGAGAGCCGGCGGTGACCGCCGCGGACTGCAGCTTGTGTGCGGTGGCAAGCTTCTCCACGATGACGGAGTAGGTCCCCAAAGCGGCCGAGGTGCCGGCGCTGGCGGTGAAGCCCGCATCGGTAGTCACGGTCGCCTTGCGGCCGGGCAGGCCGCCGGTGCCATCCAGCTTCTTCAGCGAACTTTCGATTCCGGAGAGCGCCGCCTTGATCGAACCGAAAGCGGAAATCTGCGCCTTGGTGGAGGTCTCGATGGCGTTCAGCCGGTTGTCCGACGGCGCGCGTTCGGCCGCGACCAGCTGGCCAACCAGTTCAGTGACATTCAGACCCGAGCCGATGCCCGCGCTGGTAATGGTGGCCATCTTGCCTCCTCCGTGACGACCGCAGGCGCGGCGTCGTTGCTTGCCTGGAATTTAACGGCGGTACCCGCCAATCCTTGAATCATGCAATCTTCGAGCCATCGGAGGCATGACCATCGCGACCAGCGTTACACAGGCTGGATGGATCGGGCGTGAGCCGGCGCAGGATAGGGGTGGCTTGCGACCTTGCGCCGTTCATGCTTCCTGGTCAAGCAGGCCGCGGCCGGTGGCGGCCAATCGCCTTGCGACCGTCAGCGCGGCCTCGTCGGGGATCTGCACGATGGTTTCGCCGGTGTCGGAATCCACCACCGACACCACGATGCGGTTCGCGTCCTCGTCGACCCGAAAGCGCAGGTTTGTCTGCACGCGGGAATCCGCCAGCACCTGCTCGATCTGCTTTTGCAGTTCACTGGCGGTGGGCTTGCTGCGCGCCTGCGCGGCGGCCTGTTCGATCTGGGCCTCGCTGGCCTGGCGCGCAGCCTCCGGGGAGGGTGCGCTGGCAAGCGGACGCGACAAAGCCCCGGCGCCGGGCGTCGAGGCGGGAACGGCTCCGTTAGGCGGAGCGTTGATGGGCGCGATGCTGGACATGACGGCTCATCGAAGGGATTGGGGTAACTCTCCTGCAGTCCGGCCGGAGCCTGTCCTGCCGCAATAGGTGGTGCTGTTTGAAACAGGGACTTGCCGGCGGGAGGTGGGCCCCGACGCAACCCGCGTCGGGGCCTGCCTGTCATGCCGTCGTGCGATCCAAGGCTTAGCGCAGCAGACTCAGGACGCTCTGCGGGACCTGGTTGGCCTGGGCGAGCATGGCGGTGCCGGCCTGGTTCAGGATCTGGCTGCGGGTCAGCTCCGCGGTTTCCTTGGCGAAGTCGGTGTCGCGGATACGGCTGCGCGAGGCGCTCAGGTTTTCCGAGGTGGTGTTCAGGTTGCTGATCACCGAGCTGAAGCGGTTCTGGATCGCACCCAGTTCGGCGCGCGAGCTGTTCACCGCGGTCAGGGCCGAGTCCATGATCCCGATGGCCTTCTGTGCGCCGGCAAAGGTGGAGATGTTGACGTCGTCGACTTGCGAAGCCGTGGTGGCGGCGGTGACGGCGACGGTGAGACCGCTGTTGGTGATGGTGCCGCCCACATCAGTGGCAACGCCGGCCTTCAACGATTTCAGGGTCACGCCGTTGCTGCCGTTGGCTTCCGCATACACCCCGGTTTCATCCATCTTCTCATTGATGGTGGCGGCCAGTTTGGCCGCGCCAGCGGCATCAGCAGTTACAGTCACATCACCGATGGTCTTGCCGTTGATGGTGAGGCCGGACACATTGCCGGCAGTGACGGCAGCACCAGTGACGTCGGCCGCGAAGTTAGTGGCACCCAGCGCGCTGGTCTGCGCACTGGCGATGGAGTCGACGGTGATCAGCTGGCCGGCATTGGCGCCGACCTGGAAGGCCTGGCCGGCGAAGTTGCCGTCCAGCAGCTTGGTGCCGTTGAACTCGGTCTGGCTGGCCACACGCTGGATTTCCGCCTGCAGCTGGGTCACTTCCGCCTGCAGCGCGTCGCGGTCGGTGGACGAGTTGGTGGCGTTGGACGACTGCACCGCCAGCTCGCGGATGCGCTGCAGGTTGTTGCCGATCTCGGCCAGCGCGCCTTCGGCGGTCTGGGCCAGCGAGATGCCGTCGTTGGCGTTGCGGGCCGCCTGGTTCAGGCCGCGGATCTGGGTGGTGAAGCGCTCGGAAATCGCCAGGCCGGCGGCGTCGTCCTTGGCGCTGTTGATGCGCAGGCCAGAGGACAGGCGCTGGATCGTGGTGCCCAGGCTGGCGTTGTTCGCCGCGAGGTTGCGCTGAGAGTTCAGCGACATCACGTTGGTGTTGATGATGGACATTGCGTGTACTCCGGAAGGGGAGGGCCGGCGCGGCGGTCAGGCCGCGCCGATCAAGGCTTAGCGCAGCAGGCTCAGGACGCTCTGCGGGACCTGGTTGGCCTGGGCGAGCATGGCGGTGCCGGCCTGGTTGAGGATCTGGCTGCGGGTCAGTTCCGCGGTTTCCTTGGCGAAGTCGGTGTCGCGGATGCGGCTGCGCGAGGCGCTCAGGTTTTCCGAGGTGGTGTTCAGGTTGCTGATCACCGAGCTGAAGCGGTTCTGGATCGCACCCAGTTCGGCGCGCGAGCTGTTCACCGCGGTCAGGGCGTTGTCCATGATGGAAATCGCCTGCTGGGCGCCAGCAAAGCTGGAGATATCCACGTCGCTGGTGAACTTGGACGTTGCGGCGGTGGTCGCGTTGCCGAGGCCGTCACCAGCGTTGGAGCCGGCAACCACGATGCTGGCACCTTCCTTAATGGAAGTCAGCTCGATTTCATTGCTGGAGTTGAGGCTGGCCACCACATTCGTTTCACTCGTCTTGGCGTTAATCGCTTTCACGATCGCGGCGCCAGTGCTGGCAGCGCTGCCCTGCGCCGTCACGTTGTCGATCGCCACGGTGTTGATGGTGAGGCCACTAGTCGCCACGTCCGTCGCTGCTGCTGCACCGGTAACGCCGGCCAGCAAGGTGTCGCCCAGCGCGCTGGTCTGCGCACTGGCGATGTTGTCGACGGTGATCAGCTGGCCGGCATTGGCACCGACCTGGAAGGCCTGACCGGCGAAGTTGCCGTCCAGCAGCTTGGTGCCGTTGAACTCGGTCTGGCTGGCCACACGCTGGATTTCCGCCTGCAGCTGGGTCACTTCCGCCTGCAGCGCGTCGCGGTCGGTGGACGAGTTGGTGGCGTTGGACGACTGCACCGCCAGCTCGCGGATGCGCTGCAGGTTGTTGCCGATCTCGGCCAGCGCGCCTTCGGCGGTCTGGGCCAGCGAGATGCCGTCGTTGGCGTTGCGGGCCGCCTGGTTCAGGCCGCGGATCTGGGTGGTGAAGCGCTCGGAAATCGCCAGGCCGGCGGCGTCGTCCTTGGCGCTGTTGATGCGCAGGCCAGAGGACAGGCGCTGGATCGTGGTGCCCAGGCTGGCGTTGTTCGCCGCGAGGTTGCGCTGAGAGTTCAGCGACATCACGTTGGTGTTGATGATGGACATTGCGTGTACTCCGGAAGGGGAGGGCCGGCGCGGCGGTCAGGCCGCGCCGATCAAGGCTTAGCGCAGCAGGCTCAGGACGCTCTGCGGGACCTGGTTGGCCTGGGCGAGCATGGCGGTGCCGGCCTGGTTGAGGATCTGGCTGCGGGTCAGTTCCGCGGTTTCCTTGGCGAAGTCGGTGTCGCGGATGCGGCTGCGCGAGGCGCTCAGGTTTTCCGAGGTGGTGTTCAGGTTGCTGATCACCGAGCTGAAGCGGTTCTGGATCGCGCCCAGTTCGGCGCGCGAGCTGTTCACCGCGGTCAGGGCCGAATCCATGATGGAGATGGCCTTCTGGGCGCCAGCGAAGCTGGAGATGTCGACGCTGCTGACGTAGGTGGCATCGCCCGCGGCCAGTGCGGTGTTCGTGAAAGTGCCGCCCGCCAGCGTCGAGGTGATCTGGTCACCCACTTCGCCCGATTGCAGCGAGCTCATGGTCACGGTGCCGGTGGCGCTGTCGATCGACGCCACCACGCCGGCTTCGGCGGACTTGGCGTTGATCGCTGCAACAATTGCATTACCTGCGGCGTTGCGGCCCGCGAGCGTCGCCTCGGCTTGAGTTGCGTAGGTGTCATCCGCAATGAGGGGCACGTCGATCTGCGCGAAATTGGTGGTTTTTCCATTCGCAGTAACCGTGAAAGCCGCAATTGTTTGCGCTGCCACGCCATATGCACCGTCAGTGTCGCCGTCGGCTGATGCGTCAGCGCGCTGATACGTGGCATCCGCAAACAGCGTGGCACCCAGTGCACTGGTCTGCGCACTGGCGATGGAGTCGACGGTGATCAGCTGGCCGGCATTGGCGCCGACCTGGAAGGCCTGGCCGGCGAAGTTGCCGTCCAGCAGCTTGGTGCCGTTGAACTCGGTCTGGCTGGCCACACGCTGGATTTCCGCCTGCAGCTGGGTCACTTCCGCCTGCAGCGCGTCGCGGTCGGTGGACGAGTTGGTGGCGTTGGACGACTGCACCGCCAGCTCGCGGATGCGCTGCAGGTTGTTGCCGATCTCGGCCAGCGCGCCTTCGGCGGTCTGGGCCAGCGAGATGCCGTCGTTGGCGTTGCGGGCCGCCTGGTTCAGGCCGCGGATCTGGGTGGTGAAGCGCTCGGAAATCGCCAGGCCGGCGGCGTCGTCCTTGGCGCTGTTGATGCGCAGGCCAGAGGACAGGCGCTGGATCGTGGTGCCCAGGCTGGCGTTGTTCGCCGCGAGGTTGCGCTGAGAGTTCAGCGACATCACGTTGGTGTTGATGATGGACATTGCGTGTACTCCGGAAGGGGAGGGCCGGCGCGGCGGTCAGGCCGCGCCGATCAAGGCTTAGCGCAGCAGGCTCAGGACGCTCTGCGGGACCTGGTTGGCCTGGGCGAGCATGGCGGTGCCGGCCTGGTTGAGGATCTGGCTGCGGGTCAGTTCCGCGGTTTCCTTGGCGAAGTCGGTGTCGCGGATGCGGCTGCGCGAGGCGCTCAGGTTTTCCGAGGTGGTGTTCAGGTTGCTGATCACCGAGCTGAAGCGGTTCTGGATCGCACCCAGCTCGGCGCGCGAGCTGTTCACCGCGGTCAGGGCCTTGTCGGCGATCGAGATCGCACGCTGCGCACCGAGGAAGGTGGAGATGTTGAGGTCTTCGACTTGGGTGGCTGTGCCGGCCGAAGCGGCGGTCGTCGCTGCGGTGAGACCGCTGTTGGCCACAGTGCCGCCGACAACGGTATCGGTATCGGCTTTCAGCGCTTGCAGATTCACGGTGGCGCCATCGACGATGGCGAACACGCCGGTATCACCAGACCTCTTGTTGATTGCTGCTGCCAGCTTGGCCGCACCGGCGGCGTCAGCAGTGACGGTCACATCTTCGATTGTCTTGCCATTGATGGTCAGGCCCGACACGGTACCGGCAGTCAATGCAGCGCCATCGACGTCAGCTGCAAAGTTGCCGTTGCCGAGTGCGCTGGTCTGCGCGCTGGCGATGGAGTCGACGGTGATCAGCTGGCCGGCATTGGCGCCGACCTGGAAGGCCTGGCCGGCAAAGTTGCCGTCCAGCAGCTTGGTGCCGTTGAACTCGGTCTGGCTGGCCACGCGCTGGATTTCCGCCTGCAGCTGGGTCACTTCCGCCTGCAGCGCGTCGCGGTCGGTGGACGAGTTGGTGGCGTTGGACGACTGCACCGCCAGCTCGCGGATGCGCTGCAGGTTGTTGCCGATCTCGGCCATCGCGCCTTCGGCGGTCTGGGCCAGCGAGATGCCGTCGTTGGCGTTGCGGGCCGCCTGGTTCAGGCCGCGGATCTGGGTGGTGAAGCGCTCGGAAATGGCGAGGCCGGCGGCGTCATCCTTGGCGCTGTTGATGCGCATGCCCGAGGACAGGCGCTGGATCGTGGTGCCCAGGCTGGCGTTGTTCGCCGCGAGGTTGCGCTGAGAGTTCAGCGACATCACGTTGGTGTTGATGATGGACATTGCACTTGTCTCCTGGGTAAGCGAATCCGGCGCGGATCGGGGTTTGGCCGGTGGACCGCAGGGGTTCTTGCGCCGTTCGTTCGGCCCTGTCCTCTGCTGTCACCTGTAACGGCGCTGCGTTGGCTGGCTTGAGGGAGATGTTCGAATCTGTGGCGGGATTCGCAGAAATAAAAAAATTTCCGTGAACGCCCTAAAGATTCCCTCAAGCCTGTTTGCGCGGTGCAATCACTGGCCTGCAATGCGTTATCGGCCGCGTACCGGCAGGCTGTAGTCAAGTTCGGCAGAGGGTGTAGCTGGGTGCGTTCAGCGCGCAACTATCGCGCCGCACGCTGCCAGGCTTGGGCGCCGCCGCGCTACGCCCTGGAGGTGCCTGATGAAACGTTCGCACCACAGCGTGGCGTTGTCGTATTGGGCCTGGTCAGCCTGTTGATGGACACGTCCCCGGAGATGGTGCACAGCGTGTTGCCGCGGTGTGCCTGGTCAGCCTGCCGGGTGTAGCCGGGCCGGCCATGACCTGTGCCGCAGGTGCCGTCTTCTCCAGCTCGCGCTGCTCTGGCTGGCCGGGGTCACGCGCCGAGCGGGGGGTTCCGCCGCCCGACCACTGCGATCGCGCCGTGGGCGGGAATCAGGCCCGGTGGCTTCAGAGCTTGTTGAACAGCGACATGCCCTGCGTCTGCAGCATGGTCTTCTGCGCGGCTTCCAGCGCCAGCATCTGCATGTTGAGGCGGCTGATGGCTTCGGCCAGGTTGGTTTCGCGCAGGCTGGCCAGCGATTCCGACAGGGTGAGGCTCTGCAGGCTGCGGCCGTCGTCGGCGGTGTCGATGTCGTTCATGCGGGCGCCGACGCCGGAACGCAACGACAGCATGTGGCCCTGCGCGGTGGTGATGTCGCCGATGGCGCTGCCGAAGGCGTTGGCGCGACGGGCGTTGTCGGCCGGACTGCCGCCCGGAAGCATGAGTGCGTCGGCGAACGCCTGCAGGGTGGCGAATACATCCTGGTTGGGCGCGGTTTCCACGCTGAAAGTGTCGCCGGTAGCGGGGCTGCCGCTGATCCTGAACTCCACGCCGAGCCCTGACGATGGCGGTGGCACGGCGCTGCCGCTGGTCCAGCTGCCGGTCACTGGCGGCGCCAGCGGATTGCCGCCGGCGTCGACGATTTCGTAGGCATCGGGGGCGGTGAAGCGCAGGGTCAGGGTGTCGCCGTTCCAGGTGCTGGCGTCGGTGGCCTGCGCGCTGTTCAGCAGGCCGCTGCCGGTGTTGCCGGCGCCGGCGCTGCCGCGGGCGTAGCCGTCGCCGGTGCGCACGCGCAGGAACACCGCGCTGCCGGGGTCGCCGTCCTCGATGGCGACATCCGGCCCCACCTCCACCGCGTTGCGGCCGTCGTCGCCGTGGTAGATCACGCTGCCGGCGTTGTCGGTGAAAGGGATCACGCCATCGCGGGTGCCGGCGAACAGGCGTCGGCCGTTGCCGTCATCGCGGTTGGCGATGTCCAGCAGGTTGCGGCGCAGCTGCAGCACTTCGGTGGCGATGGCCTTGCGATCATCCGGCCCCAGCGCGCCGCTGTTGGCCTGGATGGCCAGTTCGCGGGCACGGGTGAGGCTGTCGTTGGCATCGACCAGCGCGTTTTCCTGCATGCGCAGGCGGTGGTCCACGCGCTGGGCATTGCTGCCGTACTGGGTCAGCGCGGCCTGCAGGTGGTCCAGGCGCTGGGCCGTGGCCATGCCCACGGGATCATCCTTGCCCTGGGTGAGCTTGACGCCGCTGCTGATCTGCTGCTGCAGGCGGCCGATTTCACTCTGCCGGCCGAGCAGGCTGTTCAGGCCTTGCATGTACAGGCTCTGGGTGGACAGGCGCAGGGTCATGGGGCCTCCTTCATGGCATCAGCGGCGCACGGCGCCAAGCAGTGCCTGGAACATGGTATCGGCAGTGGCGATCACCTGCGCAGCAGCTTGGTAGGCCTGCTGGTAACGCAGCATGTTGGTGGCTTCCTCGTCGAGGTTGACCCCGGAAACCGACTCGCGCTCGGCCAGGATCTGGTCGTCCATGACCTGTTGCGCATCGAGGTTTAGCTGGGCGTGGCGGGCGTCGCCGCCAACCCGGGCGGTCAGCTGCGACATGCCCGCGGTGACGTCGGTGCGGCCGCCGTTCAGTACGGCCTTGGCATCCACCGCTGCGAGCAAACGCGCGTTGGCGTTGTCGGAGGAGCGCGGGCCGGTGCGGCCGAGGTTGATTTCATCGCCGGCGGCGGGATTGCCCTTCAGGACCAGCGACCAGCCGCTGCCGGTGATGGTGTCGCCGGGCGCATAGGCGATCGGTGGACCGCCGTCGACGGTATAGGTATTGGCGTCGATGAAGCTGATGTTGGCGCTGGTGAAACCGGCGAACAGCGCCGGATCGGTCACGCTGGCGGTGCCGCCGCTGACGTTGCCGATGTTGCCGGCGTCCAGCCCGACCGTCATCGGCGCGGCGGCGGCGATCTGGCCGGGATCGGTCAGCGCCAGCTGGATACCGCCGGCGGCTGCGGCGGTGGGTTGCAACAGGAAGCGGTCGCCGGCCGTGGCCGCGCCCGACAGCACCAGGTTCACGCCATCGACCACGAACGGGTCCGCGCCGGTGCCCGTGCCGGTCATCGGCACCGCTTGGCCGGTATCGGCGCGGGCGGCGCTCCAGGCGGCGCCATCGAAGCGCAGCAACAGGTTGTTGCCGGTCAGCGCGCCAACGTCGGCAACGCTGGTGGCGAAGCTGGCGGTGGAGGCGGCGGCATTGCCGCTGTGCGGGTAGACCTTGGGATCGGGCAGGGTGAAGAAATCGGTGCCCGGATTGCCGGCGTAGTCCACGCCGCCGCGCTGGGTGGCGTTGAAGGTCTCTGCGAAGGCGGTGGCCAGGCGGCCGAGTTCGGCGCGCGCCGGGTCCAGCACGTTGCTGCGGAATTCCAGCAGCCCGCCGATGGCACCGGACACCGCCCCGGCTGGCAGGGGCACGGGGCCGGCCGGCGACTGCACGGCCAGCTGGGCGCGGTTGGCCTGATAGGGATCGGCGACGGTGGACAGCTGCATGGCGCGCGCGCCGAGCACCATCGGCTGCCCGCCGATGGTGAACACGTTCATCGCGCCGTCGTCCTGCAGCACGCCTTCGGTACCGACCAGCGCCGACAGTTGGCCCACGCGCAGGTCGCGCTGGTCCAGCAGGTCGGGCGAGGCGTTGTCGCCGGAAGCGATGATGTCGCGGTTGAGGTTGGCAATCTCGCCGGCCAGCTGGTTGGCGGCGGTGATGTTGTCCCTGAGGCTGGCCTCGACCTCGTTGCCGAGCTGGCCAAGGTGCCCGTCCAGCGAGCGCCAGCGCGTGGCCAGCTGGCCGCCGGTGGTCAGCATCTGGCTGCGCGCGGCGCTGGAGGTGGGGTCGGCCACCACGCCCTTGGCGGCACTGAAGAAGCTTGACCAGGACGTGGCCAGGCCGGTGGTGGGATCCGAAATCAGTTTGTCCACCCGCGACGACAACCCGGACATCTGGGTCAGGCGGCCCATTTCGCCTGCGCTGTCGAGCTGGCGCGCGTACACCAGGCCGTCGGCAAGCCGGCGCAGGTTGTCGACATCCACGCCTTGGCCGATGCTGATCCGCCCCGGTTGGCCCGCCCGCGCCTCGAACTCCACCCGCTGGCGGCTGTAGCCGGGGGTGGTGGCATTCGCCACGTTGTGGCCGACGGTGGACATCGCCCGCTGGAAGGCCAGCAGGGCGGATGCACCGGTTCCGAGTACGCCGCCAGTCGGCATCGTTTAGCCCTCCAGTCCGGCCAGCGCACGACGCATGGTAGCGCCGTCGGCAATCGCCACGATCTTGGCCGCGTAGGCCGGGTCGGTGGCGTAGCCGGCGCGCTGCAGCGCCTTCGCGAAATGATGGACGTCGCCGCCGGTGCCGCGCGCTTCGCTGTAGCGCTGGTTCTTCAGCAGGCGGGTGTAGTCGGCGAAACTGTCGGCCGGGCTGCCGTAGCTGCGGAAGGCAGCGCGTTCGCTGACCCGCTGGCCATTGACGTATTCATGGGTGGCGGCATCGACCTTGCCGCCGCGCCAGCTGCCGGTGGCCTTGATGCCGAACAGGTTGTGCGAGGTGACGCCTTCGCGCCCGGCCAGCCGACGGCCCCAGCCGGTTTCCAGCGCCGCCTGCGCCACCAGCGCCTTGGCTGGCACGCCCAGTTCCGCGGCGGCCTTGCGCGCATGCGGCCAGACCGAGCGGGCGAAGGCTTCGGGACTGCTGCAGTCCAGCGGCGCGTTCTCATCGCAGGTGTCGACCGCGGTGGCCAGCGGCGGGCGCGGCGGCATCGCCATCGCCTGCAGGGAGGTGCCGCTGCTGGCCGGTGCCAGCGTCAACGAACTGCCACGCAGGCCCGCCGGCAAGGGCAGCCCGGAGGGGGTGTCGGCGGCAGGCAGCGCCAGCGGCGCATTCGGCTGTCGCAGCGGCAGCCCGCCGAGGGGCGACTCCGGTGTGGTGGTGCTGCCGGACAGCTGGCGCGCGATCATCGGCTGCAGGCCCAGCCCGCGGCCCTTGGTCAATTCCTTCGCCAGCGCCTGGTCGTACATGTCGCGGTAGCTGTTGTCGCCACCGAACGGATCGCCCGGGGTCGCGCTGCGCATGCTCTTGATCAGCATCTGCGCGAACTGGCTCTCCAGGCCGCGCGCGGCTTCCTCCACGCGGGCGCGCGGGGTCGCCTCGGGACGTTGCAGGGGGAAGGCGGTGGCGACGGGCAGGCGCATGTCAGGATGGATGCAAAGGGCATGCCATCGGGATCAGATCACTTCCAGCTCGGCACGCAGCGCACCGGCCTGCTTGAGTGCTTCCAGGATGGCCACGATGTCGCCCGGCGCCGCGCCGACCGCGTTCACCGCGCGCACGATCTCCTCCAGCGAGGTGCCGCCCTTGAACATCACCATGTGGCTGCCCTGCACGTCGGCACTGACGCTGGACTGCGGCGCCACCACGGTGCTGCCGCGGCCGAACGGCTCCGGCTGGCTGACCTGGGTGGCTTCGCTGATGGTGACGGTGAGCGAGCCGTGCGCCACCGCGGCCGGCAGCACGCTGACCTGGCCGCCCATCACCACGGTGCCGGAGCGGGCGTTGACGATGACCTTGGCGGCGGCGGTGCCGGGATCCACGTCCAGGGATTCCAGTGCGGCTAGGAAGCTGATCCGGTCGCCCGGCGGCGGTGCGATTTCGATGGTGACGCCGTCCAGTGCGCGGGCGCTGCCGGCGCCGAAGCTGCGGTTCACCGCCGAGACAATGCGCGAGGCGGTGGTGAAGTCGGCTTCGTGCAGGTTCAGCACGACCTTGTCGCTGGCGTTGGAAGACGGCACCGAGCGTTCGACGATGGCGCCGGACGGAATCCGGCCACCGTTGGGGGCGTTGACCGAAATGCGCGAGCCGTCGCGGCCGGAAGCGCCGAAGCCGCTGACCACCAGGCTGCCCTGGGCAATCGCGTAGACCTCGCCGTCGGCGCCCTTGAGCTGGGTCATCAACAGGCTGCCGCCGCGCAGCGAACCGGCGTTGCCGATCGAGGATACGGTCACGTCGATCGGCTGGCCCGGCTTGGCGAACGCCGGCAGTTCGGCGTGCACGGCCACCGCGGCCACGTTCTTGAGCTGCGGATTGACGTTGGGCGGGATCGAAACGCCCAGCTGGTCCAGCATGGTGCGCAGGCTCTGCACGGTGAAGGGGGTCTGGCTGGTGCGGTCGCCGCTGCCGTCCAGCCCCACCACCAGGCCGTAGCCGATCAAGGGGTTGCCGCGCACGCCGGCCACCTGCGCCAGATCCTTGACGCGCTCGGCCTGTGCGGGCGGCGCCAGCGCCAGGGTGCACAGCAGGGCGGCCAACGCGGTTGCGATACGTTTCATCGTCGGCGGCCTCAGTACGGGAACAGCGCGGAGTTGAAGAAGCGGCCCAGCCAGCCAATCGCGTTGGAGCGGGCGAGGGTGCCGCGGCCGCCATAGACGATGCGGGCGTCGGCCACGCGGTCGGAGGTCACGCGGTTGTCGGAGCCGATGTCGGCGCGGCGGACGATGCCCTGCACCTGCACCAGCTCGTCGCCCTGGTTCAGGCGCAGCTGCTTGTCGCCGCGCACCAGCAGGTTGCCGTTGCCGAGGTCCTGCACCACTCGCACGGTCAGCTGGCCTTGCAGCTGGTTGCTCTGCGCGCTGTTGCCGTTGCCGGCGAAGTCGCGCCCGCCTTCCACCGATGCCGACAGCAGGGACTTGCCGTTCAGCGTGACCTGCTGGCCGGCGAGGGTCGGCGCCGCCATGTCGACGCCGGTCTTCTTGGTGATGGCGGTATTGGCCTTGGTGGTGGCGCTGGTGCTTTCCACCAGCACGATGGTCAGCAGGTCGCCGATGTCGCTGGCCTTGTTGTCCTGGAACAGCCGCATCGGCTTGCCGCTGCGGCCGGCGTAGATCGAGCCGCCGCCGTCGCCCGGACCGGGCGCGGCGCGCACCGGCTGTGGCGCCGGTTCCGCGTACTGCGCGACCGGGGCGTCGAACGGACGCACGTCGCCCTGCAACCGGTTGGCCGTGGCGCAGGCCGACAGGCCGGCAACGGCGGCAGCCAGCGTGGCGGTGCGGGCGAGGAGGGCGGCGCGGCTCATGGCGGTACTCACACGTTGTTGTTCAGGAACGCCAGCATCTGGTCGGTGGTGGAGATCGCCTTGGCGTTGGTTTCGTAGGCGCGCTGGGTCTCGATCATCGACACCAGCTCTTCCACCACGTTGACGTTGGACGCTTCCAGCGCGCCCTGGATCAGCCGGCCAAGGCCGCCGGTGCCGGGGCCGCCGGTCTGCGCCGGGCCGCTGGCGCCGGTTTCGGCGAACAGGTTCTCGCCCAGCGCCTGCAGGCCGGCCGGGTTGACGAAATCGGCCAGGGTCAGCGCGCCGATCTGCACCGGCTGCGCCTGACCGGCCAGTTGCACGCTGACCGTGCCGTCGGCGCCGATGGTCACGCTCTGCGCGCCCTCCGGCAGCTGCAGGCCGGGCTGCACCGGGTAGCCTTCGTTGGTCACCACTTCGCCCTGCGCATTGATCTGGAAGCTGCCGTCGCGGGTGTAGGCGGAGCTGCCGTCGGGCATCAGCACTTCGAAGAAGCCGCGGCCGTTGATGGCGGTGTCCAGCGCGTTGCCGGTCTGGTTCAGGCTGCCCTGCACGAACTGCTTGGCGGTGGCCGCCACCCGCACGCCGGTGCCGATCTGCAGGCCGGTGGGCAGCTGGGTCTGTTCCGACGTGGCGCCGCCGGGCTGGCGGATGGTCTGGTACAGCAGGTCTTCGAAGCTGGCGCGGTCGCGCTTGAAGCCGGTGGTGTTGGTATTGGCGAGATTGTTGGAGATCACCGCCATCTTGGTCTGCTGGGCATCGAGGCCGGTCTTGGCGATCCACAGGGACTGGGTCATGGCGTTGGTCCTTTCAGTTCAATTCGGGGTTGCAAGGCGTCGGCGTCAGCGCATCGATACCAGCGAAGCGCTGGCGCGCGCGTTCTCGTCTGCACGTTGCAAGAGCTGTACCTGCATTTCGAACTTGCGTGCCAGTTCGATCATCGACACCAGCGCGTCGGCGGGACGGACGTTGCTGTCCTCCAGCGTGCCGGAGGTCAGCGAGGCGCCCGTGGCGGGCTGCGCGGTGACGCCGGCGCGCGGACGCATCAGGCCGTCGTCGCCGCGCTCGAGGTCGGTGGTCTTGGCGGAAACGAGCTGCAGCCGGCCGGCCTCGGCGATGGTCGAGGGCGGCTGGCCCAGCGGGACGGTCGAGATGGTGCCGTCGGCGGCGATCTCCAGGCTCTGGCTGGGCGGGATCGCCAGCGGCGCCCCGTCGGCGCCCAGTACCAGCTGGCCGTTGGCGGTGGACAGCAGGCCATTGGCATTGATGGTCAGGTCGCCGGCGCGGGTGTAGGCAGTGGCGCCGTTACCGTCCTGCACCGCCAGCCAGCGCTCCTGGTGCAGGGCGATGTCGAGCGGGTTGCCGGTCTGCCGGATCGCGCCCATGCGCGCGTCGATGCCCAGCGTGCGCGCCTCCGTGGCCACCCGCGAGGGATAGCCCGGCCCTTCGATGGGCTTGGCCGAGGTGGCTTCCAGCGTGGCCTGGAAACCCACCCGGTCTGCATTGGCGAGGTTGTTGGCCACGGTGGCCTGGCCGCGCAGCATTGCGCTGGCGCCGGTCATCGCAACGTAGAGGGCTCGGTCGGTCATGGCAGCCTCCGGTCGCCCCCGCGCTGGCGGGGGCGGGGCGGTTCATCAGCGGATGTTGATCACCGTCTGGGTGATCTGGTCCTGGGTCTGGATCATCTGCGCGTTGGCCTGGAAGTTGCGCTGCGAGGTGATCATGTTCACCAGTTGCTCGGTCAGGTCCACGTTGGAGGCTTCGAGGCCACCGCCCTGGATCATGCCGAAGTCGGCGGTGCTGGCCTGGCCGCGGCGCGGCTCGCCGGAGTTGTAGGTCTCGGCCCACACGTTGTCGCCCAGCGACTGCAGCCCCTGCGGGTTGACGAAGTTGGTCATCGCCACCTGGCCCAGCGGCTGTACCACGCCGTTGGTGTAGCGTGCCGACACCACGCCTTCCGGAGACGTCTCCACGCCGGTCAGGCGGCCGGTGGTATGGCCGTCCTGGGTCAGTCCCAGCACGCTGAACTTGTCGCCGTACTGGGTGGAGCGGCCCAGGTCCAGCACCATGTTGAGCGCCGCCGAACCATTGGTGGTGGCATAGGCGGGCAGGGCGATCTGGCCCGGCGACGGCGAAGTCAGCGCACCGGTATCCGAATATTGCAGGGTCTGCGGGCCGCCGACCGCGTTGCCGTCGACAAGGGTATGCACCTGCCACTCGTTCGGGTTGGCGGTCTTGACGAAATACAGCGACTGGCTGTGCGCGGCGCCCAGCGAGTCGTACACCGTCACCGCGGTGGTGTGGTTGTAGCTGAGCGGGTCCAGCGGGTCGAACGGGGCGACCGTAGGGGCGGTGGCGGCGGCCGGCAGGTTGGTTTCCACGGTGACGTTGCCGGTGGCGGCCGGCGGGGCATCGCCGGTGGGCAGCTGCAGGTCGCCCATGCGGCCGGTGTCGAAACCGCCGGCGGCATTGGGCTGGAACACCTGCAGGCGATGCCCGGACGGATTCACCACGAAGCCCTCGCGGTCGGCGCCGAAGTTGCCGGCGCGGGAATAGACCGTGGCGCCGTTGCTGGAGAGGGTGAAGAAGCCCTGGCCGGAGATCGCCATGTCCAGCGCACGGCCGGTGAAGTCGATGTTGCCCTGGCTGAACTGCTGCGCCACCGTCTGCAATCGCGAGCCCGCACCCGTGGCCACGTTGGACAGGCCGTAGGCGGAGACTGCGAACAGATCACCGAACTCCGCGCGGGACTGCTTGAAGCCCGTGGTGTTGACGTTGGCGATGTTGTTCGAGGTGATGTTCAGGTCCTGGCTGGCGGCGTTCATGCCGCTGACGGAGATGCGAAAGCTCATGGTGCGCTCCTTGGGAAGGGTTGGACGGTGGTCAGCCGATGCGACGGACGGAGGACAGCGGCATGCTGCCGAGGCCCGCAAGGTTCAGGACCAGCCCGGTCGGCTCGATCGAGACGCTGTCGATGCGCGCGGCCATCCGCACGCCCAACGCTTCGCTCGAGTCGCCGCTGCCGCTGCTGGCGCGGAAGGTGTAGGTGCCGGCGGGCAGCGCGTTGCCATCGCCGTCCTTGCCGTCCCAGGCGAACTGCACGGGTCCGGCACCGGCGGCTTCGACGCTGATCCGGCGCACGACCTGACCGCCGGCCCCGACCACCTCCAGCTGGACTGGGCCGGAATGGGTAGCGACGATCTCGCCGTTGGCGCCTGCGCCTTCGGCCAGCTTCACCTTGTCCACTTCCACCAGCGCGTCGCGGCCGACCAGGCTGGCGGCGCGCAGCGACTGGTCGTTCTCCATCACGCTGGCCATGGCGGACATCGCCTGCTGCATGTTCTCGATGCCCTGCACCGTTGAGAACTGCGCCAGCTGGCCGAGGAACTCGTTGCCCTTGAGCGGGTTCAACGGGTCCTGGTTCTTCATCTGCTCGGTCATGAGGCGCAGGAAATCGGCCTGGCCCATGCCGTCGGTCTTGCTCTTGCTGGCAGTCGGGAAGGCGTACTGCGCATAGGCGCTGTCGCTGCCCGCTGAGGGATTCACGGTGCTCATGTTCAGCGGCCCATGTTGAGGGTGGCGACGGCCAATTCCTTGGCGCTGTTGAAGACCTCCACGTTGGCCTGGTAGCTGCGCGAGGCGGAGATCATGTCCACCATCTGCGCCACCGGATCCACGTCGGGGGCATAGACATAGCCCTGCGGGTCGGCCAGCGGGTTGCCCGGGTCGTAGCGGCGAATCGGCGCGGCGTCGCTTTCGCGCACCTCCAGCACCTGCACCCCGGCCAGCGCCGGGTCCGCAGCTACCGGTTCGGCGGAAAACACCGGCTGCTTGGCGCGGTAGGCGCCCTCGGCGGTGCCTGCCACCGTATTGGCGTTGGCCAGGTTGCTGGCTACGGTGCTCAGGCGCACTGACTGCGCCTGCATGGCGGAGCCGGCGACGTCGAAGATCGGCAGATTGCTCATGGCGCGTCCCCTTACTGGCCGGTGATGGCGGTGAGCATGGTTCTCACCTTGGATTCGACGAAGGCCATGGAGGCGCGGTATTCCAGCGCGGCCTGCGCGTAGGTGGCCTGCTCGCGCTGGGTGTCCACGGTATTGCCGTCCATGCTGGGCTGGACGCCGGGGCGTGCGTAGGTGGCCCCGCTGGCGGCAGCCTGCAGCGCATCGACGTTCTCGCGGGAAGCTGGCAACAACGCAGCCTGCAGGGCGGTATTGAAGTCGAGGTCTCGCGCCTGGAAGCCGGGGGTATCGGCATTGGCCAGGTTGGAGGCGAGCACCTGCAATCGCTGCTCGCGCAGCGCCAGTGCAGTGCCGTGGATGCCAAGGAAATCGCTCATGCGCCCCTCCGAAGGGGTTTGTCCGCATGAGTCAATGCAACGCGTGTGCCATCGCCGTAATCGGGGCGATGGCAGGCGTCAGTCCGTCAGAAGTTAATCATTCAAATACAATTACTTGAGAGACATTCATCAGGAAACAGCGGAAAGCCTGCTCGCGATCCGGTCTGCCAATTCCTGCTGCGAGTACTTGGGCACGAAGTCGTCTGCGCCCACCCGCTCGACCATTGCATGGTTGAACACGCCGGACAGCGAGGTGTGCAGGAGCACGTACAGGCCGCTCAAGGCGGGGTCGCGACGGATTTCCGACGTCAGCGTGTAGCCGTCCATCGCCGGCATCTCGATATCGGAGATCACCATGCCGTAGCGCTGCACCGGGTCCTGCCCGGAGGCGACCAGCTGCTTGAGGTGGTCCAGCGCCTGGCGGCCATCGGACAGCTGGGTGCAGCCCACCCCGAGCTGGTCGAGCACGTGGCGGATCTGGTTGCGCGCCACCCGGGAGTCGTCCACCACCAACACCTCGCGGCTGCCGGCGTGGGCGATCGGGGCGATCTCGATCTTGCCGGCCGGTGGCGGCAGGGCTTCGGCCAGCACGCTTTCCACGTCCACCAGCTGGATCAGTTCGTCGTGGTAGCGGGTCACGCCGGTCAGGTAGTGCGGGTCGTTGCCCAGCTCCGGCGGCGGCTGCACATCCTCCACCGCGATGTTGACGATCCGGTCCACCGCCGACACCAGGAAGCCCTGCACGGTGCGGTTGAACTCGGTGACCACCAGATAATTGGCCGGCCCCTCGGCAGGCTGGCCGATGGCACTGGCCAGATCCAGCACCGGCACGCTGCGGCCACGGATGTCGGCGGCGCCGAGGAAGCCGGCCGGCAGCTGCGGCATGGTGAACAGCGCCGGGCGCGGCAGCACTTCCTGCACCTTGAATACGTTCACGCCAAAAAGCTGACGCCCTCCCAGCCTGAACAGCAGCAGGGCAAGGCGGTTGTGGCCGGCCAGGCGGATGCGTTGGTCGATGCGGTCGAGCAGTTGATTGCGTTGCATGACGCCGTTGTCGGCCCGGATCGTCCGGGCTTGAGTCCGGCACGCTTCTTGCGTCCACTCCGGCGAATGCCGTGCTCACGAGAAACCCCGATGGATCGTCCCCGCAAGTTCCTGGCTTGCCTGCTGCTGGCGACCGCCCTGCCCGCAGCAACCGCCGCGGCGCAGGAGGCGCAGCCGCTGCAGCCCATCCGCGACGCCGCGCTGGCGGCGCTGCAGGCGGATGCGACCACGCAGGCGATGGTCGCCCCGGGCCTGCGTCTGCCAGCCTGCCGGCAGCCACTGGCGGCCACCGCCAGCAGCCCCACCGTGGCAGACGTGCGCTGCCCGGACAGCCCCGGTTGGCGGCTGTTCGTGCCGTTGCGCCAGGGCGCGCAGGCGCGCACGGCGCGGGGGACTGAAGAAATCGCGGAATCGGCCGTCATGGTCAAGCGTGGTGACCCGGTCGTGCTGCGTGCCAGTTTCGGCGGGACCGAGGTCC
Organism: Thermomonas sp. XSG; assembly: GCF_014678725.1. NCBI lineage: Bacteria > Pseudomonadati > Pseudomonadota > Gammaproteobacteria > Lysobacterales > Lysobacteraceae > Thermomonas > Thermomonas sp. XSG. The sequence goes on from NZ_CP061497.1 coordinate 3,028,548, forward strand.
GGATGGGCGGCCGGGCGCTGGGGCAGGCCCGTGCGGGAGGCATCCTGAACGTCGAGAATGACAGCTCGCACCGGATCATCCGCGGCCGTCTGGCAGCTGACGGGTCGGTGGAGGTGGTCAATTGATGTTTTTTGCGATATTCCCCTAAAGTCGCACGTTGGCCTGCCGATACAGATTGCGAACCCTGACCGGAGTCACATTCCCATGACCACGAAAATCGAAGGCGGCCTGCCGGCGAAGCCCGTGGAGGCTTCGGTTGTCAGTGATTCCGGCCCGGTTCGCGCCGGCGGCGCGCGAGACGCGGCGGTCGTCGCGGCGCCGCCCGCGGACAGCCTGCGCCTGACCGGGGAAGCGGTGGGCCTGAAGGCGATGGCACGCGACCTTGCCACCCCCGCCAAGCTGGACATGGCGCGGATCAAGGAAATCCGCAGCGCCATCGACTCCGGCACCTACGAGATCCATCCGCAGGAAATCGCCACCCGGTTGCTGGCGCTGGAACGCGAGCTGCTGGGGTGAGCCTGGCCGTGCATCCGCTGGACGCGCTCGAGTCGGCCCTGCAGGCCGAACGTCGCGCCCTGCTGGAGCACGACGTGGATGCGCTGCTGCGCTCCACCCAGGCCAAGCTGGAGGCTCTGGCCGACGCCGAGCGCACCGCCGGCGCCGAGGACATGGCGCGGGTCTCTGAACTGCACGAACTCAACCGCGCCAACGCGGTGCTGCTTGCGCGCCGCCGCCGCGAGGTGGCGTGGACGCTGCGGCACCTCGGCCGCAGCGAGGCCAGCGGCGTCTACAACGGCGCCGGGTATGCCAGCGCGCAGACCCAATCCAGGTGGCTGGGGAGCGGATGAACATGGACGCCGCGCCGTCCCCCCTGTGGAGTGACGACGCCATCTGGGCTGCGAGCACGGTGCGGTTCCCCGTGCTGTTCCTTGACGGCAGCCGCAGGTTGCACGCCGCCAATCCGGCGGCCTCGGCGCTGGCGGAGAAGCTGGTGCCGGGCAGCGGTCCGGAATCGCTGGTGGCGATGATGTCCGATCAGGACTGGGCCGAAACGGTCCGGAGCGGGCATTGGCATGGCGCAGTGCGCCCGCCGGCGGCATCGCCGTTGGCCCTGGAGATCCATTGCGGCCACGCCCCGCACAGTGACCACTGCTTCATGGTGGTGCTGGACATCAGCGAACGCGATGAGCGACGGCGGCAGTACGAGGAGTTGCAGCGCACCGTCGACCGCCTGGCCAGCACCCAGGAGCAGTTGCTGCAGTCGGAGAAGATGGCCTCGATCGGCCAGCTTGCCGCCGGTGTCGCCCACGAAATCAACAACCCGATCGGCTACGTGGGCTCCAACCTCGGCACGCTGCAGGATTATTCGACGGCCCTGCTTGCGCTGGTACAGAAGTACCACGAGGCGCTGTTCTCGGAAGACCCGGTCGCGCGCCGCGAGGAGCTGTTGCAGGCGCGCCAGCGTCTGGACATCGACTACATCGTCGGCGACCTGCCGAACCTGCTGAAGGAATCACGCGAAGGCATCGAGCGCGTGACCAAGATCGTGCAGGACCTGAAGGACTTCTCGCGCGTTGGGCGCGATCAGCAGATGCAGCCGGCGGACCTGCTGCAGGGGCTCGACTCCACCCTCAACATCGTCTGGAACGACCTCAAGTACAAGATCCGGCTGGAAAAGCACTACGGCAGCCTGCCGCAAGTGGAATGCCTGGCGTCCGAAATCAACCAGGTGTTCCTGAACCTGCTGCTCAATGCCGGCCAGGCCATCGAACAGCGCGGCACCATCGAGCTGGCCAGCGGTTGCGACGGGCAGGAAGCCTGGATCAGCATCACCGACAGCGGCTGCGGCATCCCGCCGGAGGCCCTGCCGCACCTGTTCGACCCGTTCTTCACCACCAAGCCCATCGGTCGCGGCACCGGGCTGGGGCTGGCGATCTCCTACGGCATCGTCGCCAAGCACCATGGCCGCATCGACGTGTCCAGCCGGGTGGGGCAGGGCAGCACCTTCCGCGTGGTGCTGCCGATTCGCCAGCCGCGCGAAGAGGCGCCGGCGACGGACTGAGGTCAACCTGCCGCGCTAGTCGCGGTGGTGGCCGGCGTACCGTTGTTCCACCAGCCGGAATGCCGCGCGCACATGCTCGCGCAGGTCGGCATCGTCCCAGGGCTTGATCAGGAAGCGGTAGGCCGCGTCCTGGTTGATCGCCTGGCTGATCGTCTCAAGGTCGGTATAACCGGACAGCGCCAGTCGCACGGTATCCGGATACAGGTCACGCACGCGGGCCAGGAACTCGGTGCCGCTCATGTCCGGCATGCGCTGGTCGGAAAGCACTACCTGCACGTCGTTCCTGGCCAGCAGGTCGAACGCCTCGCTGACGCTGCTCGCGGTCAGCAGGCGGTAGCCGTCGCGTCGCAGCAGCCGGACCAGCGAGCGCAACACGTTTTCCTCGTCGTCCAGCAGCAGCAGGGTGCGGGTAGGCTGCATCGCGGCGCTGTCCTGGAACACATGCGGCAGCAGGAAGCGCTGGCGCAGCAACTCGTCGATGTCGGTGCCGGGCAGGGGCGGGCTGAACAGGTAACCCTGGAAGAAGTCGCAATGGTTGCGGCGCAGGAAACCGAGTTCGGCATCGGTTTCCACGCCTTTCGCCACCAGCGTCATGCCCAGTTGGTGGCCCATCGCGATGATGCCGCGTACCAGCGCCGCGCTGCGTGGGTTGGTGGTGATATTGCGCAGGAAGCTGCGGTCGATCTTGAGCCGGTCCAGCGGGAACTGCGCCAGCGTGGCCAGGCTCAGCCCGCGCATGCCGAAATCGCCCAGGGTCAGCACCGCGCCCATGCCGCGCAGGCCTACGAGGTTGGCGGCTACGTGCGGTGCATCCAGTGTCAGGACCGATTCGGAAACCTCGAACTCGATCGCGGCGCCGGCCACGTCGTAACGGTGCAGCAGTTCGCCGATCAGGTCCAGGCATTCGGCGCGGCTCAACAGCACGCCTTCCAGTGGTACCGACGCGTTGAGGTAGTCGATGCCCATGCCGCGCCAGCGCTGCACCTGTCCGATCGCGGTTTCGATCGTCCACAGGCCCACCGCGCCCGCCAGGCCGGCGCGCTCCACCGCTGGCAGGATGCGGTTGGCGCGCAGCACGCCCTCCTGGGTGTTGTGCCAGCGCAGCAGTGAACTGCAGGCCACGATGCTGCCGTCCTGCGCGCTGACCACCGGCTGGTAGTACAGGCGGAACTCGCTCTGCGCGATGGCATCCACGAAGCGATGGCCCTGGTGCTCGCGGCCCGGGTCGTTCGCGGGGTCGGGCAGGGCATCGGGCACGTGGATGGCCTGTCCACCCGGCCCGCTGCGCTTGGCCCGGCGCATGGTCTGCTCGGCGGCCACCAGCAGTGCGGCGGCATCGTGCGCATGGTCGGGATAGAGCGCGATGCCGATCGACAGCGTCACATCCAGTACGAACGGCTGCACCTGTACCGGCGCGTCGAAGGCCTCGCGCAGCCGCTCGGCCAGGGTTTCTCCGTCGCTCTCGCCATCGCGGTAGGCAATGGCGGCGACGAACTCCTCACTGCCCAGGCGCCACAGCCACGCGTCGTCTGGCACTGCGTGCACCAGTCGGCGGGCCACCACCCGCAACGCCTGCTCGACGATGTTCTCCCCCAGCGTGGCGTTGATCGCGCCGATGCCATCGACGTCGATGTGAAGCAGGGCGAGCTTGCGGTTGGTACCGTCCACGGCGGCGAGCACCGAGTTCAGGCTGGGGCCGCTGGCGCCGAGGCGATAGATCTCGGACTGCCTGGACCCGGCCCCCATCGTTCCTTCGGCCAAGGGCAGGGTGCTCACAGCCAGAGTGCCTCGAGGTTGCCCAGGCCCCATTGCTCCGAGCTTTCCGGGGAAACGATGCTGTCCCGGCAATCGCCAGCCGCCAGGTCGATGGTCTGCGGCAGGATCTTCTCGCGCGAGCGGATCGAGTAGAAGGCGCGCACCGTCGGCTTGAGCAACGAATCGACGCCGGGCTCGAGGATCACCGCCAGACGCTCGGAGGCAAGCCTGACCAGCGAGCCGACCGGATAGATGCCCACCGACTTCACGAAGGCATTGAAGACCCGGGTATCGAAATGTCCGTCCCAGCGCGCCATCTCGCGCATCGCCATCGCCGGATCCCACGGGCGCTTGTACGGGCGCACCGAAGTCACTGCGTCATAGACATCGCATACCGCACCCATCCGAGCCAGCAGCGAAATCTCGTCTTCGCGCAGGCCGTGCGGATAGCCGCGGCCGTCCATGCGTTCGTGGTGGTGCAGGACGATGTCGACCACGTCCGCTTCGCAGCCGCCGTCCTGCAGCGCCTGCGCGCCCGCGCCGGAGTGCTGCTTCATGACCTCGAACTCCTCGTCGGTCAGGCGCCCCGGCTTGTTGAGGATCTCCAGCGGCATGAACGCCTTGCCAAGGTCGTGCATCAGCCCGCCGATCCCGGCGATGCGCACCAGCCGTTCGTCCAGCTTCAACTGGCGGGCCAGTGCCAGCATCAGCGCGGAGACCGCCACCGAATGCAGGTAGCTGTAGTCGTCGTGGGTCTTCAGGCGAGCCACGCTGATCAGCGCGGCGGGGTTGCGCCAGACCGAAGCGGCGATCTCATCGACCAGTGGCAGCACGGATTCCTGGCTGACCGTCTTGCCGAGCCGCAGCTCGGCGAACATTTCCTCCACCTGCGCCTTGCCGGCGAGGCAGATGTCGCGCGCGCGCGCCAGTTCCGCCTCCAGCGGGACATCCGCGGCCGTTGCCCGCGCGCGCAAGGCGGCAGTAGCTGGCGCGGATGATGCCCCGGTCTCCGGCAGGTCCGGTCGGCCCGTGCCGGCATCCGTCGCATTCGCGTAGGGAGCCTCCCCGATCGCCTCCACGTCCTGCAGCGGATCGCCCCGGGATTCATCGATCCACACACTGTCGATGCCGGCCTCGACAATGCGGCGCACGTCTTCCGGATTCACCAGCAGGAAACTGTTGCGCAGGAACGGATGACTGAGCCAGGAGCCCCCGATCTTGTGCAGATACATGCCGGTGCGCAGGCTCGCGGCCGGAATGCGCCGGATGGAGGACATCGTGACTTTTCTCGCCCCTGATTGTGCAGAAGCGAGTCTATAGCGGGCGCGCCGGCGACGGAACGCCGCCGGTGCATGATTGGCGTCGATGGACGCGACGTTACTGGTTCAGCTGCCGCCTGCTGCCTGCGTCGAATGACCCGCCGTGCGAGCGTCGGGCTTTGCAAGCGTCGCGTGCGTCCAGTCCAGGAAGTCGCGCGCCATCGCATCGCTGATGCCATGGCCGCCCGGATACAGGCGCAGCGCGTGTGCCACCTCGAGCCTCCGCAACAGCGCGTCGGCCCGTTCTGCCCAATCGACCGGCAGCTTCATGTCGTCGCGGCCGTGGGCGATCAGGGCTTGCACGCGGGCGAGCTGTTCGCGTGGCGCCAGCAGCGGCTCAAGTTCGGGCAGGATGCGCCCCGAGAGCACCCCGAATCCCGCCACCGACGCGGGCGCTGTCAGTCCGACGCTGGCGCTGAGGATGCCGCCCTGGCTGAAACCGGCAATCAGCGTGCGTGCCGGGGCGATACCGTGCGCAGCCTGCAGTTGGGCGATGAAGCGGACCAGCGACTGCCGGCTTGCTTCCGCTTCTTCGGCGACGATCTGCGGCCCTGCGGGCGTGAACGCCACCCGGAACCAGGCGTGCTGGGCGTCGCCCAGGGTGAGCGGGCCGCGCGGCAGCACCACCAGCACATCGGGCGCAATGCCGGCGGCAAGGCCGGTAAGGTTGGTTTCGTTGCCGCCCACGCCGTGCAGCAGGAGCAGCAGCGAGGTGGGCTGGACGGGTGCCGGATTGCGAACACGATAGGCCAGCGCGAACGCCGGATCCTCCGCCAGCATGGACAGATCGCTCATGCAGGCTCCTGCCGCAAGGCCGACTCTGGCAAGCCGAACCCGAACGAATCCATCGAGAGGACACCGTAGGTCATGCCGCCTTCGATCAGGCTTGCGCGCTCGTCCACACGGCTGGCGCCCAGCGCCACCAGCAGCGGCAAATAGTGTTCATCGCTCGGATGCGCGCGCAGCGCATGCGGTGCGCGTTCGCGGTAGTGCACCAGCGCATCGGTGTCGCCGCGGCGCAGGGCGTCGGCCACCCAGTCGGCGAAGGCCTGTGCATATTCCGGGTCGCGGATGTGGCTGCGGAACTCGAACAGGTTGTGGGTGAGGCTGCCGGAGCCCACCACCGCCACCCCGCGCTCACGCAGCGGCGCCAGCGCCTGCCCCAGCCGCAGCGCGCCGGCGGCATCGAGGTCATGCGGCATCGAGACCTGCAGCACAGGCACGTCGGCCTCCGGCTTCAGATAGCGCATCGGTACCCACGCACCGTGGTCAAGGCCGCGGCCGGCATCGGTGGTGGCGTCGAAGCCGGCGTCGGCCAGAATGCGGGCGATGTCTGCAGCCAGGTCCGGCGCGCCCGCCGGCGTGTAGTGCAGCGCATACAGCGGGGCAGGGAAGCCACCGAAATCATGGATGGTCGCGGGGGCGGTGGTGGCAGCCACGCGGACGCCCTGCGTCTGCCAGTGGGGCGAGACCACCACCACCGCTTCAAGACCGACCAGCGTGCGGCCGATCACCTGCAGCGCAGGAACCGGGCTCGGTAAACCTGTGATTATACGCTCACTGGCTTTTCTCATATGAATCAATGGCCTTGGCGAAAACGTCTTTTCCGCGGTGACCAGTTTGAGCTGTCACACCGAGCTCAGTAAAGCTGTTATTTCCCCGGGGGGATCGGCAAAATTGTGACTTTCCCGAGCAGCAGTATTTCGCCGCGGAACAGTCAAGAATCTGCTCATTCGACATTGGAGCAATGTCTTGAACGATGCGGACGTTGAGTGCTACATCCCTTGGGCCGAGGACGCCCTACTCCCGGGCGAGTCGCCCTATGCCCTGCTGAACAAACTGGCTTGGTTCGCCTGCCGAGGCCCAGTTCAATTGATGCGGGATCTCCGTGCGACCGAGGGCACCCCCTACCCAAACAGCCCCAGTAAGATCGATTTCAGCACAAGCGCCGAGGAATGGAGTCTCAAGGCCAACGCGCGTATGTGGCCAATCAATGCGGGGAGGTTACGCGAGTACTTTGACCGCACACGTTTCGATGTCTTGAAGGAGTACAGCTATTCATCTTACGAATCGGAATTCCTGCGCTTCTGTCCAGAATGCGTAGCAGTGGGGATGCACTTCACGATCACACAGCTCTTGCTGGTCGAAAATTGTCCCTATCACCATCGGCGTCTGATTTCATGTTGCCCGGAATGCGGGGAAAGAATCGGATACCGAAGCGGGGTGCTGAATGACGCATTCGGTTGCAAGGAATGTGGTCGCTCCTTGCTTGAGGCTGGCCTGACTGACATACGGGTCAATCGGCGCTATCGCTGGCGCGTTTCCCGCTCTCATCTGAAATTGGCCAAGACGCTCAAATCCGCACCGATGATTCACTGCCCCGTGAAAGGGTTTCGGGATAGCGTGGTCCCATATCACGGCCTTAAAGAGGCGATGACTCCGCTCCTTCATCCTGACAGGCCGTCATCCGAGAGATCTCCTTCCACGTCTCATTACGTTATCGTGAAAGTTGGGCGCAATGAGCGGGGGCAGCCCTGCATTCAGCCCGTTTCGCGGCTAGAGCCCTTCGAGCCACCATTGACGCCTTCACCGCTCGACGATGGCCAATTTCATGCAGTTGCCCAAATGCGAGCAGGGGCTTGGGCACTGCAGACTTATCGCGACCATCGAGCATGCATTTGCGCGGCGCGGGAGGCCATGAAATGCAGCAGACATAGTCGATTCGCCCGCAGTGAACGACCATTGATCTGCTGTGTAGGGAAGGGGTTTGCCGTGTGGGAGGCCGGACGCAACGAGCGGGAAAGAAAGCAGCTTTCCAATGACCTGTGGGAGGCATGGGAACTCGGAGATGCGCGAGAAAAGGCCTTTGCTTCGTACGTACTCGAAAAGGCATCCTTGTCGGGCACGATCATGGCTTTCCTTCGAAGCGAATCCCTTCTTCTGTCCCCTTGGGAGAACCGAGACCTGATGTCCGACTTCTCGTGTTGGAATACGACGTCGCGCCAGGGCGAGCAGCAGGCAATCCTGTGGCAGGATCTGCGCCACATCGACGTTTCGGATGCGTGCGATCTGTCGAGCTATGGTGAGCCTGCGCGGTGGACGTGGTTGGAATCGGTGTGCGCTGACCTGCAGGGCAATTCGAAGGGCGAGCTAGAAGGTCAGATGCGTGCACACCTGGCGATCGACAGTCTGACCAATGACTACGCAGCCCACCAGCGAGCGTTGCTGACTATGCCGACTTTGCGCCCGAGGATGGACGGCTGCGGCGCGGCAGTTTGGTAGCGCGTCGGTCACTGTCTCGATTCCCGACGGGCTTGCTGCGCGTAGTTTTCATAACGGGAGTGCTCTGCAGCGAGTCCTCGTATTCGCGTTCGACATCTGCGTGCACTCGGAGCACATTGGATTTCAAGGCCAGTAAAGCGGCCGCAATGCTCGCTGGTGCGGGCGTATGCGATGAAATTCCATCGCACGTGACTTCAATGGCGCCTTCCTGATAGCGTTCCGGAAGCGGCCGCCCCATGCACTCGTACCACTCCTCACCGGCCGCGTGCAAGCACGCACAGGCGTCCAGCATTTCCCGGCTCTTTTCCATCAAAAAGGGAAGGGCTGAGAGATCCTCTAGCGATGGTACGAACTTGGAGGGCGCGCACCGGTCGCCCCATACCACGACATTGGCGACTGCATCGACTAGAGGTCCATGAAGGCGCTGGGCAAGCATGTCGGCGTCATCAAACTCCCTTCGAGAAAACGAGGTGGTGAACTCATCCACGGCATCGTATGCCAGTCGCCCGGACGCTTCGACATCGTGACGTCGTCGCCAAGTCATTTCGTGAAGAAACGCGATAACAAAGATCAGCGTTTCCGGGGTGGCTGCTTTTACCAGGGCCTTAGCGCAGCGTTGCTCCAGGTCGGCATAGAGGACAGGGTCCAAGTGTTTCACGGCCGATACGACGCGTCCTGGCACGAAAAGGAGTCCCCGCTGATAGGTGTAGCCCATCAGCCGTGTGCGCGATTCCAGGATGGGGGCCGGATCGGGTTGCACGTAGCCGATGAAGTCGCGCAGCAACCACGGTCGCGACTTCGGCACGCGTTCGCACACGCGCTCGAACAGATTGAATTTCCCGCCGCTGTTGCCGTATTCCGCCCAGTACGCGCCGTCCGGATTCTTGCCCTTCTCGTGGATGTCCTCAAAAACACGCGGCGCCAAGCGCTCAGACAGCGAGCCTGATGGCTCGGTCGTTGGCAGTAACAAGGTTTGGTTCAACCACCGCACGTCGCAGTCCTGCGATTTCAGCAGGAAGCGCGTCCACGTCATGGCGCCGCCGGTGCGGAGTGCGCTAGCAGAATCGATCGCCATAGACAAGGCTTGGATTCAATTTCAAACCACCTGCCGCGGTTTGTTTGGGCGCGGTCGCTGCGGGTTACGCTAGGGGCTAGCCATCAATGGAATTAACAATTTACTAATAAAAAAGAGCTCGCCACTGCAATGGTCGAGCTCTTGGGCCAGGTCGTTGGAGGACCTGTTGATGCCAAAGTCACTATACACCCCTTCCCGCCACGCGGGTCAAGGCCGTACCCGCTTACCTGCGCAGCGCCGAGCGACGGGGTCGCGGTCGTAATGGCCAAGCCATCGAAGACGCCTGCCCAGCAGCAGCGCAACAAGTACATGGCCTCGGTTCGGGCCCGTGGGGCCAGTGGCCACAACTTATGGTTTGTTTCGCCTCCGCTGGACCCGGCGGAATTGTCGCTGACCCTGTGTTCGGACCTGGAGTTTGAGACCTTCCTCTATCTGGAAGGCTCGCCGGATCTACCCAGTGTGGACTATGCACCCTTGCGTCTGCAGGAGGCGGCTGCCGGTCCCAACCCACGGCATTTCGCCACCGCCACCACCCTTGATGGCACGCGGCTGGATATCGAACTCAGGCCGGAGGCCACTCAGCCTTCGATAGCCGGTAGACGCATGATTAATCTGGCGGTGCTGACGGCTGCCAAGACTCGCATTGAGAGTTGGCGGGCGATCGTGCCGGCGATCAATCGCTGCCGTTCCCATACGCTCAATCCGGTGATATTTCGCTGCCGGCAACTGCTGCAAGACAGCGGGGAACGGACCGTCCTGGATATCAGCCGTGAATTGGCATCTGAGAACACGGCCCTGGTCGTCGGCGCGCTGGCCACCATGCTGCGCACACGCGAGCTCCAAAGCGATGTGGACCACCAGCTCTGGGGACCGCAGACGCGCGTATGGGAGCGTGGGCATGGGTAAGCGCTTGACCCGCTCAACCACCCCTCCTGAGCGCCTGGTGCTGACGAGTTGGCCCATGCCCAACATCACCGGCCTGAGCAGCGAGCAGAGGAAGCGCTTCTACGCCCTGAAAGACGCGCTCACCGCCTACGTGGAAGGACAAACCATCACCCCATTGCTGAAAGGACTGGGCATTTGGGGCGAGGTGTTCTATCGGGCCTATGACAAATGCGTCGCGCTGGACGAGCGCGGCAAGCCGTTCGGGTGGGTGGGGCTATTGCCGTACTTGGAGATCAAGCCGCGCCGACGGACCGCGCCCTTGGTGAAGCGAGGCCGGGGGGGACTTGCGGGCGCATTGATGCAGTTCCTGGACACCCACAGCGACATCGCCGAGGCGCTAGAGGCTTACCTGCTTCTCAACGCCACCCGCAAACGCGGCGGCGAAGCGGGCATTCGCCACAAGTCGGCCCACATGGAGTTCTTGCGCCTGTGTGCGCTCAAGGATCCTCAAGAGAGCGATTGGCCATTCACCTCACGCCGTCAGGCGGCTGGGGCGGTTCGAGATTTCACCAATGCGTACATGAGGAACAACTACGACAAGATCGTGGCCACCCAGTACGGCCAGAAGGCGGCGACCAAGGCCAAGGCGGGCAATGGCCGCGTATCACGGCTCATCGCATGCATGCCCTTGGACATCGTCGAGATGGACGAGCATTCGATGGGCTTCATCGGCACGGTTCGGATCCAGACGCCAGAGGGCTCGCGGTTCGTCGACGCCGGGCGCATGACGCTTTTGCTGCTGACTGACCGCCACAAAGGCTGGATTCTGGCGTTCAAGGTGATCTGTCGGGAAGCAGCCAACAGCGGCGATGCCATGGACGTGCTGCACGCCGGCATGGTGGGCGAGACCGACTGGGCCCATCGCAAGCAGGAGCACCCGCCTAAGCAGCCCTTGGTCGAACTCGATGTCCGCTTTGGCTGGTGCGGCTTCAATTGCCTGCTGCTGGATAACGCCTTGATCCACCTGGCGGACGAACTGGTGACCCGGGTCTCGGCCCTGACCGGATGCGCCGTCAACTTTGGACCGGTGAAAACCCCGGCCCGACGCCAGCTGGCCGAGCGGTTCTTCAACGAACTGGAGCGCTCCGGGTTCAAGCGTCTGCCGCAAACCACCGGTTCAGGCCCTCAGGATCCGCAACGACAGAAGCCGGAAGCCGCGGCACGAGACTGCATCCTCGCCGAGACGGAGATTGTGGCACTGGTCGCCGACTTGGTGCGCAAGCACAACGCCAACATCGGAAAGCAGAATCTGGCAGCGAGTCCGGCCCAACGGATGGCATCGCTGATCTACGGGGAGGAGCGCGATCAGTATTTGTTCCCATTCCTGCCGCCGCTGCGTCAGGGCGAGGCCGACCTGTCCAAGTCGCTGGTGGCGGCTCCCATCCGGGGCAACCTGAAGACAGGCCGACGGCCGTATTTCTCCTATCTGGAAGTGGACTATACCAATCCCAAGTTGGCCAATGACTGGAACCTGCTGAAGGCGACTGTCGTCTTGCATGTGGTGCGTTCCAACATCCGCTTGATTGAAGCCTTCGTCGGGGATCGACCATTGGGCGCTTGCTCGGCGGGTGGACGATGGCGCTGGAGCGACCATTCGGCGGATTTGAGGCGTCAGATCAATCAGCTGCTTCGCGAGGGCTACATCGAGAACGACAGGAACGACGACGTTGTGGCCGCGTTCCTGCGGAAGATTGCTGACGACTATGCCCCTTCGAAAAAGAACCAGAAGCCGATCAAGGCGGCCGTACGGCAGATGGGCGATCACAACAACCGACGCGACGTGCCCGAGGACGCTCCACACAGCACTACCCAGGTCCAGGACGCCGAAGCAGCGGTCAACGACCTGCTGGAGCGGGCCAGCGAAACGACAACGTCCCACTACATGACGTGGGATGACATAGGCGCATTCAACGGAGACCGGCATGACTATTGAGGAAATTCAGCGTTTGCGGGATCAAGTGTGGGACGAGCATCCGCTGATCATTGAGCGGGCCGTGTTACCAACCTTTGCGATCAAGGACGCGCTGGGACGCGTCTGGGGCTTGGGCAGGAAGGGAAGGGGGTCGATCGCGTTCTATGCTCAACCGTTGTCAGGCAAGAGTTCCTGCGCGGAGATCGTGATGGTGGAGATGCGTCGCAAGAAACCCGGTTGCGGTGTGTTGATCTTCGAAGTGGTGGAAGACACCAACCCCGCCGAAGGGCGCTTGCTTTCAGAGATTCTCAACCAGATCGACTATGCGCCCAAGATCGCCCGGGACCTGGCCGGCAAGCGGACCCAAGTGCATCGCGCTTTGCTCGCGCTTTCTGGGGAGGCGCGCCATCTGTTTCTCATTTTCGATGAAGCCCAGGAGCTCAGCTGCGATGAGTTCGCTTGGCTTAAGTCAGTGATCAATCGTCTCGTGCGGGATCGGGTCAAGGTGACAGTCGTATTGTTCGGGCAGGTTGAGCTGAAGGAGAAGCGACAGCAACTGAAGGCGGCACGATCGGATCTGGAGAAGCGATTCATATCGACCTTGAATGAACTCAAGGGCATCCAGAGCGCGGACGAGCTCGAACCAATGCTGGTCGCCATTGATGAGGCATCAGAGTTCCCTGCCGCCTCGGGACTGACCTATCTGCAGCTGCTGCTACCTCGCTTCTATCAGGGCGGGGGGCGTCTTCAGGCCTATCAGAGCCAGATTTGGCGTGAGCTGAAAAAACAGCGGTTGCCCGGCGTAGGGACCGTGGTGGCCATGGTGAGCGTGGCCGGCTACTTGGCGAACCTGTTCATTCATCTTCGGAATCTGGATGACGAAGAATTGAAGATCTCGGCGGAGATGTTTCAAAAGGCAGGCGGTGAGTAGCCAGATCGATACCGCGCAGTGGGTGCCCAGCCTGCCTGAGTACTGGAAGTACTCATTGCTCGGGACTCTGTTTGCCATCGGTCGCTTCAATCTGTGCAGCGGCTTCGACATCGCTCGCATCGTCGATGCACAAGTGGCCGCCGCGTTCGCGCCACTCAAGCCACCTCCGATCAGCCACCTGACCGCCTTCATGCACTGGGCAAAGACCGTGCAACCGTCACCCCCAGATGAAGAGGTCTCGTTTCTGAAGCGGGTGCTGGCGCGTGCGCAGCGCGATAGCGATGAGGTGCCACCCGAGTGGTTGTCGACCGACCTGCGTTGGTGCCCGCAATGTGCGAAAGAGGACGTTCACTTGATCGCCCATCAACATCGCGCCCTCCACCATTGCCCGGTGCACCATGTGCCTTTGCAACAGTTCTGCGACTACTGCGGGCTGATGTGTCGCTATCGCATCGTGCGGGGCATGGCGTTCCTCGAGTGCCCGCGCTGTTCGAGGCGTTCGTCGCCACCCGACTGGGAGCGGGACGACACGGTGAGCGCGCTGGCCGGGACAGCGACGTGCAATCCCCGCATCGTCGCCGAGCAGGTCGTGATCCCGGGTCTGCCGATCAGCGCCGATCCATTGGGGGCCCGCGGCATTAGCCCGCAGGATCTTCGGCTCCTCTATGTAGAACGAACGCTGCCAAGGACGTTGCAATCCCCGCAAACCCAGGTGCTGAGCCGGTATTTCTCTTTTGAATCCTCTCCATGTGCAGTGTCGAACCCCTCGGCCAGCCACGAGGAGGGGGTGCACCGCATCATGTCGCGCGCGCATGCGTTGGCGGTACTCTCAGGGCATACATGCGTGTCCGAACCTCCCGGCACACAGTCTGAAGAGGGTCCACCCTGTCCGTGGCACGCAGGATTTCAACTGTGGGCCCGGCGTGTAGACGCGGGCCTGTTCGCCCGTGCGCAGCGCCAGACTGGCATCGATGCCCAGACCTATGAAGGGGCGCACCTGGGGCTGTGCCTGTCGGCCGCGTGGTTTGCCGACGCTCAATTCAGTGCCGCTCAGGACCACGATGCATATCGCGTGCTGCTCAGTTGGCTGGAGCCGGGGATCCTACGGTGGCTGCCTGCCGGCGATGAAGAACGGCTCCCACAGGGTACAACCCTAGGACTGCTCCGCCATGACTACCAATGGTTCTGCTTGCCCTGTCGCAAGAAGCCCCGGGATGTGATCCGGCTCCGGCGTCAGCTCGATTCCGTCAGGCAACAGTGTGCCGATGAGCTTGTTGGTGACGTGCTCCAGGACGCCAGGTGGATCATGGACCAAATGCGTATTGCACCAACATTGTCTTGAATAGGAGCGCACGCCTTTATGGTCAAGCGACGATGGGGGCATCGTTTGGAAAGCTTCGCTCGGCCTCATCGATCAGCACCTGGAGCGCATGATCGGTCGACGTCGAAGCCCAGCTATTCAAATGGATCAGAGGTGTGAGGAAATAGGGTGGAAGCATTGTATGCCCTGTGCCGGTCGCCACGTTTCGGCGCGTCAAATCAGTGTGAGTGCCGGCGGCGATATCCAGAATTCGTCACCCAGCCGTGTTGCGATACCAGCAAAAGCTGTAGTCAGCGAACACGTTGGAAGCGAACGGGACGGCGAAAAGCAGAGTTTTCCTTCCGTAGCCCCCTGCGCGATTAGAAGTCGGCGCGGAAGTTCGCTGGCGAGGGTGAACTTGAGGAGTTCGACGTTGCCCGGATATTGCAACGAAACCGATGCCATACTGCGTACGGCCGCCCAGCACGCATAGCGCCAGTGTCCTAGGCTGTAGCGCGATTCGTTGGCCACTAGCAGCGGACTGAGTTCCGAAAGATAAGAGTCGCCGAACTGGTGAATGCGGAGTTGATGCTGAAGGTAGGCGGTAACTTCCTGCGGAATCAGCTCCTGCCAAATGCCCAACCAGGTCTCCGCATACGATGGGCTGCGGCCTTCGCCCGACAGATAGTCCCGAAGGAGCCCCTCAAGTTCCGCGAATGGAACCGACGGCCAGGTATAGGACCAAGCCCCCTTGCCGCCACCCGCTGCGCGGCTCTCGGTATGCAAACGACGGTCAACACGAATAACGCCGAGCGCGTCCAGTACGGAAAGAACCGCCTGGGTTCCCTCCATGGTGGGCGCGATGTCTATGCGGGCATGGTGGGCTTGTACGAGAGCTAGCAGATAGAGCGCGCCCCGACCGCCAAGATGTGGGACAGAACTGATAGTGGGGGCATCCGGACGCCTGCCATCGGGAGCTTGCGGCTTTGAGTTCATCATGGAGTCGACAAAGGCACGCACATTGGTCGATGTGCGGGCACGCAAGATACCTGTGGCTCGTTGCTTGATATCTAAGAATAACTTAGTATGCAGGAGCCTGTCACTTCCGCCATCCTTACGCCCTCACCTAGGGGGCTGAAGTGGCTGGGCGAACGACTGAACACCCGGTTTTTGCGAGGCGGCTAACACAAGCGCGTGAGCTGGCCGGGCTATCGCAGAAGCAGCTCGGCATCCTCGCCGGCTTGGACCCCGCCGTGGCCTCACCGCGTATCAATCAGTACGAACGGGGCAAACATGAGCCCCAGTTCAAGACAGCCAAGCAGTTGGCCAATGTGCTCGGAGTCCCCGAGGCGTTCCTCTATACCGAAGACGAACTTCTTGCCAAGCTGCTTTTGAAGTGGAACACCCTGACTATCCGCCAGAAGAAAAACATCCTTAAGGGCATCGAACAGGCCTCGGCACGACCACGAAAAGTGCCGTCACGTTAGCGCTCGTGGCGTCAGCTTGGGGGCAGGCACTGCCGGCGCGCTCAAGTGCTGAAGCAGAGGGCGCATGTGTCTTTTTTGGTCCTGAGCGAGGTTGCGGCCTAATAATGGTGGTCCGGAGCAAGCAGTGTCTTGCTCGCGCAATGGGCAGCAAGCTACTCGACTCGAACCGCCATTGAACTAGTCGCGTTGAAGCAGCCATGGTTTTACCGCGTGAACCATTCGATTGAACCAGATCAGGTCACTAAGCGTGATGAAGTGGAGGTGCCCGATGCGTCACGAATCGCTGCTTACACTGGTCGAGCAGTACGAGATCGCGAACAACGCGCTTGATGCACAGCGACGACGGGTGTGGAACGCCATCGAAGCGGTGGAGCCTGGGTTGGCAGAGGAACTTCTACAACTGTTCTCCACGTCGGATGCCGCGTCGCTTTGGCTGTTGAAGGCCTCTGGGGCCAACCAGCCGTGCCCGGCCCAGGCAATTGCAGAGGGCGGTGCAGCACAGGTGCGTGAGCGGGTGCTGCGAACGCTCCATGGGAGCACTGCCTAAGCATGCGAAATCCTAAGGCATTGATTTGGAAGGCCATAAAATTATGGTCGCGACCATAGTTGCACTGTAAAAAGCTCGGCTCTGATGAACCCCAATGTCAGTCCCAGAATGTCTGACCGACGGCCGCGGTTGGCTTGAGCTAGCGATTAGGGATGCTTATCGTGGGTAGGCTTGCGATGCGTAACACCTCCACAATTTCACACCGTATAGCGACGCCAAGAGACACCTGATGTCGGTTCGACGCGTTGATCTACGGTCCTTAGGAAAACTCCTACGCGTTCGTGCGCAACATTCCTATCGCATCGCGTGCTCCAACGGCGCACCATCTCTTCGTGGTGAAGCAATGGCACCCGGCAAGGAATCAGATCGGATCACGCACTCTGTCATCACGGAGCGCGCCGTGAAGGGGGCAGCGGGAGTAACAGCTCGCACAACAATGCGTCACCATCAGCGCCGCCCCACGGGCGGCGCTGCCATTTTGCAGGTTGCTAAACGCATTCCAGACGTGCACCCTGACTTCCCTTCGCAACCGTGCAGTGGCAGCCGTTCTATGACCGAGCAAGGGCTGTTGGGCCCCGGCCTCCGGACGTTTTTCCGCATAGCCGAAAAGTGGCAAATATCCCACGCCCAACAGTGCTTACTGTTGGGCTGCCAAGATCAACAGGCTCTAGATTCATTGCTAGACGGCGACTTTGCAGAGATGCCTCGTGATGTACTCGTCCGCATCAGCTACTTTCTTGGCATCTATAAGGCCCTGCACACCATCTTCCCCAATGAACACCAGGCTGACAGTTGGATGATCCGCCCAAACAGTGCGCCGCTATTTGCCGGGCGATCCGCGATCAACTTTGTAGCGGAAGAGGGCGTCGATGGATTGGCCGCTTTGCGAAAATATCTGGATGAGCAACTAGGTTAGTCGCGCAGGGCGGCTTGGTGAGCCATCGGAGACATTGGTGTGTAGATGAGGCTAGCCGGTCCTCCAGCTAAAGTACGGTCCGGTATCCATGGTCATCTGGCGATCGCCAGCTCATGCCAGCTCGTCGTATACCGTCCTGATAACGCCGTCTGGTTCATCCCCCACAATGGTCTCTCCAGCGCCCCCTTGCGCGGGCGCCACGCGTAACCTCCCCCTGAAGGTGGACACCTGAGAAGTAGAGCTTTCTGGCATCTTTCCGTCAGGAGGTTCCATGAAGAAGTCGAAGTTCAGCGAGACCCAGATCGTCGCCATCCTCAAGCAGGGCGACATCGGCGTTCCGATCAAGGATCTGTGTCGACAGGCCGGGATCAGCACCGCCACCTACTACCAATGGAAGTCGAAGTACGGCGGCATGGAGGCGTCGGACCTGAGGCGGGTCAAGGATCTGGAAGCCGAGAACGCCAAGCTCAAGCGGATGTACGCAGAGCAGGCACTGGACATTGCCGCGATGAAGGAGTTGATCGCAAAAAAACTGTAGGGCCGGCGCAGAAGCGCGAGGCGGTGCGGTTCCTGGTGGAGACGCAGGGCCGCCCGCTCCGCCGGTCCTGCGACTGTGTCGGCCTGTCGCGCTCGGCCTGGTATGCGCCGCCGTTGGACTGGACGGTGCGGGATGCCGAACTGATTGCCGCACTGGCGAAGCTGGTGGAGGAACGCCCCAGTCGTGGGTTCGGGAAGTGCTGCCAGCGCTTGGCGAAGAGCCATCCGCACTGGAACGACAAGCGGATCTACCGGGTGTACTGCGCCATGAAGCTCAACTTGCGCCGTGCCGCCAGCCGTCGCCTGCCCAAGCGCGAGTGCGTACCGCTGTACGTGCCCGAGCACCCCGACATCGTGTGGTCCGCCGACTTCATGCTCGATGCGCTGGCCTGTGGCCGCAGCTTCCGCACCTTCAACATCATCGACGACTTCAATCGGGAGATCGTGCATATCGAAGTCGACACCTCGATCACTTCGCAGCGGTTGGTGCGGATCTTCGAGCAGATCCGCCAGGAACGGCCGCTCCCGCAGGTGCTGCGTACCGACAACGGACCGGAGTTCCTGGGGGAAGCCTTCACCGCATGGGCCAAGGCCAACGGCATGGCGATCCAGTACATCCAGCCCGGCAAACCCAACCAGAACGCCTACATCGAGCGCTTCAACCGCACCTACCGCGAGGATGTGCTCGACCGCTACCTGTTCGCCCGACTGGACGATGTCCGCGAAGCCACGTGGCGCTTCCTCATCGACTACAACGAGCACCGGGAGCACGACGCACTCAACGGCATGACGCCCATCGAGTACCGCAACCAACCCGCCAGACGTTCTACTTTTGAAATGTCCGCTTGACGGGGGAGGTTACG